>CAIVIS010000268.1 GCA_903906055.1 uncultured Acidimicrobiaceae bacterium | reverse complement strand
GCCTGAGCCAGGTTGTCCTTGTCGGTGGCGATCGCCGCGTTGTCCTTCTGGATCTGGGACTGCACCGAGGCGATGGCCTGGGCACCCGGAGTCGCTCCGCCCGTGGCCAACGCGGCCTGGGCCGCAGTCACGGCGGCATTGGCCTGGTTGAGCGCACCCTGGGCCCCGCCTACCGCTGTCTGCTGGTCAGCCAGCGCTTGGTTCAGCGCGTTCTGTGCATCCGTCAGGTTCCCCTGGTCGAGGTTGATCTGGCGCTGATCCGATGCGCAGACGGCCGGCGGTGAGGCGGACAGGCACAGCGGCACATTGTCCTGGTAGTTCTGCTGATCGGCCGCCAGCAAGGACTGCTGCACCTGGACCCGGGCCCGGGCCGCGGCCACGGCGGCATCGCTGCTGGCGGTGACCTGGGCCAGTTTTTGCTGGGCCGAGGCAGCCTGCACCTGGGCATTGGCCAGTTGGTTCTTCAACTGCTGTGTCTGCTGGTTCTGCTGGGCGGCAAAGCCGGCCTGCATCTGATCCAACGTGGCCTGATCAGTGGCCAGATTGGCCTGATCGGCTGCCAGGGCCGCATCGAGTGTGGCCGTGTCCTGGGTGGCCAGCACCTGCCCCTTGTGCACCAACTGTCCGACCTGGACGGGGATGGCCATGACCGTCCCCGTGGTCGGCATGTTCAGTTGGGCTGACTCGGCGGGCTGCACGACACCGGCGGCCGACATGGTGTTGGTGAGCACCAGGTCGTTCACGGCGGCACCAAGCAGCACGGCGGCACCCAACATCAGGGCACCTACGACCACTCCACGCGAGCTCCGCAACCGGCGCTTGTGGGGATTGCGAGGAGCGAACTTCCCTCCGTCTCCCACAGGAGATGGCGGAAGGTCGTCCGGCGGCTCGAGATGGTCCGACGGACCAGGACCATCGACCGGTCGTAGCTCGACCTGCGGGGTCGACGGCGTAGGCACGTCGTTGCGGGGCCGCGACAGCCCAGCAATCACATTGTTGAGTCGTGCCACCGCCGGCAAGCCGGCGTCGATGACCGACATCATCGGGTCGGGTTTGCCTCCCAACTGGGCTGATACCCAGTGGTCGAGTCGGTCCCCGAGCTCCTTTGCCTTCTCCGGATACAGCTCGGCCACGTTGTTCTGCTCGTCGGGATCCTCCAGCACGTTGTAGAGCTCGATGCCGTCGCGTCCGTAGATGGTGGACTGCAGGTACTTGATGTACTTCCACTCGGGAGTGCGCACACCGCGCGATGCCTGCCAGGTGGCTTCGCTCAACATGACCGCATCGCGGTGGGTCGTGGTGTCGCCCCGCATCAGCGGATGCAACGACCGGCCGTCGATCCCGTCGGCCTCGGGCAGGCCCAGGGTCTCGAGGATGGTCGGCAAGATGTCGGTCAGGGTGACCATGGCGTTCGGTGCCGACACCGGGATCTTCCCCGGGGCCCACATGATCAGCGGCACGTGGGTGACTGAGTCGTAGAGGCCGGCGTGGTCGAACCAAGCATCGTGCTCGGTCATGTTCTCCCCGTGGTCGCCGAACAGCACGACCATGGTGTCCTCCAACAGCCCCTCTTGTTCGAGGTGGTGGAAGATGCGTCCGATCTCAAAGTCGAGGTAGGCCACCTCGGCGTCGTAGAGGTCGGCGATGTAGTCGAGGTTCGGCATGGCCTCGAGGAAGTCGTACAGGTTCTCCTTGAACAGCGGATAACTGGGACGGCTCTCGAGCTTGGCCGTGATGTCCGGGTCGATGCGTCCGGCCGTCCCGTGGGAGAAGCGCTCCTTGAACGGTGACGGTGGGACGTAGGGGATGTGGGCATCCCAGAAGTGGAGGAAGAGGAAGAAGTCTTCGTCGCGGTGCTCCGTGATCCACGGCAGACCGATCTCATTGATGACCGACCCGGGGGACCGGGACCGTCCTGATGGAGGCATGTAGTCGTCGTAGCCGCGGATGAACCAGTCCTTCATGGCGAAGAGGTGGTCGACGGCACCGGTGGTGTAGCCGTTGTTGCGCAGCAGCGATGGCAGCCACAGCATCTCTTCGGGCAGATAGGCCGCCGGGTGGAAGTGGGAGACGATCCCCGAGTTGATCCCGAACTTCCCGGTAAAGATCGCCGTGTGTGACGGCTGGGTCGGAATGTCGGTCGCATACGTCTGTGAGAACAGCGATCCTTCCTTGGCGATCCGGTCGAGGTTGGGAGTGAGTCCGCGCTCGTTGCCGAGGCAACTCAGATGGTCGGCCCGCAGGGTGTCGAGGGAGCACATGATGAGGTTCATGCCGCACCACCCTCGGTCCGTGCCGCACTGTCGGTTCCTACGAGGACACCGCCACATGAGGTGATACCTGTTGCGGCCACCCCCGTGCTGCCCCCGAGCTGTCCTACGCCCCTGCCCATCGGTCCCATTACGTTCTCCTGCCCTTCGCTCTGCAGGAGCGCTCACGACCACTTCTTGATCGCTGCGTACCCTGCCCCGCTGACCATGGTAGCAAATAATCACGTAAAGTGCACGAACGCGCACGGAGAGTGATATTTTGGACTTGTGGGACGTTCTTGCGAAGCCCGGTGATCGCTGCCGGACATAGCGGAGCACCTAATGAATCATCATAATTGACTAGGGCAGGGATCAACAACAGATGAACTTCGCGCTGATGGCCGGGATCCGGCCGCTGCTGCTGCTACTGGGAACCGATGCGGTGCTGCTGACGTTCCTGGCCTATCCGCTCGTCATGCGGTACCCGGATGATCAGGGCGACGGCATGACGCTGGTGCTGCTGCCGAAGCCCCGGCTGCCGTCGTACTGGCGCGTGCCAGCCTTCGGGTTGCTGTTCCTCACCATGATGGTGACGTACCACTCGATGACCGGCGGGTGGAACCCGGACCAGATCTACGCCGATCTGGTGACGCGCATCTCGTTGTCGGTGGCGCAGTCGCCGGCAGAAATATCGGGGTACCTCGCTGGCTTCACTCTCGGCCTCCGGTTCCTCACCTTCGCCACCATCATCTGCATAGCCGTAGTCGGCATGGGCAATCCGGCCCGCCGGATGATGGTGGGCCTACAGGCGTTCATCTACCTGGGGGTCATGGCCTTCATCGATGCCACGCTGGTCGTCTTCGAGGCGCTGTTCAACCTGCCGGTGGCGCCGACCACACTCTTCGGGAACTTTGCCGCCGTCGGCCTCGCCATCTTGGCCATGACCAGGATGCAGTACCTCAACTTCGCGCTGCCGAAGCCCAGTGCGGTCCCCTTCGTCAAACGGCCACGGATGTCGGACGCGCTCACGCTGCTCGGAGTGACGGTGGCATCGATGACCATCTGCCTGGCCGGCCTGCTGTGGGTCTTCCACATGGCCGACCCGGCGTACCGACCGGCACTGGCTCTGCTGCTGCCCGTGCCTTTCGCCCAGGGGACGTTCATCGTGCGGACCATGCTGCTCGGCATCGTCAACGGGTTCAGCGTCCGGCCCGATCCACCGGTAGGTGATGCCCGTCCACGGATCGATGTGATCATCCCGGCCTACAACGAAGAAGAGGTCATCGAGGCCACCCTGCAGGCCATCGACGTGGCTGCCGTCCGTTATGGCGGACCAATCCGGGTGATCTTGATGAACGACGGATCGACCGATTCGACCCGTGAGGTGGCGCTGGCGGCCATGGCCCAGTTCAGACAGGCCACCGGCGAGGTCTTCGACGGCCGCCACGGCGGGAAGTCGGAATCGCTGAACGCCGCCCTCGAGCTGGCCACCTCGGACATCGTGGTGCGCATCGATGCCGACACCATCGTCGGGGAGTGGTCGTTCTACTACACGCCCCGGTGGTTCGAAGACCCCCAGATCGGTCTGGTCGAGCCCATGTGCTTCCCCCGTGGCGGCCGCCGGTCCGTCTTTCCGCACCTGCGGCTGTTCGAAGAGCTCAAGCAGTTCGGGCTGAACCACCACACCATCCAGACCGTCGACGGCGTGAATGTGGTGCCAGGTGTGTTCACTGCCTTCCGCCGCCAGGTGGCCGTCGACCTCGGCGGGTTCACCGTGGGCATGAACGGGGAGGACGGCGACTTCACCCTCCGCTTCAGCCGCCGCGGTTACCGGGTCTGGATGGACACCAAGATCATCGTCTACGAAGACGTCCCACCCACCTACGCCGAGATCCGCGAGCAGCGGGTCCGCTGGGGTCGGGCAGTCCATCACAACCAGGCCCGCCACGGTCCCTACCGGGCCGGTGTGGCCACCCCCAAGGTGTGGTTCAACCAGACCCAGCAGTTCGTCAAGTGCACCTTCGCCCCGGCCCGCCTGCTGCTGCCCATGTACCTGGTCTTGACCGCCATGTTCAACGGGACCGAACGCGATGTCATCTTGATCTTCCTGGGCAGCTACCTGGTGGCCGAGATGGTGTTCATGGCCCTCCAGTCAGTGTTGGCCCTTGGCTTCCGTCAGTCCCGGCACCTGGGCTGGGTCCTGCTGTGGCCGCTGTGGCGCGAGTTCTTGATGGTGTTCGCCACCGAATCGTGGCTGTCGATGCCCGGCCGCCCCATGGGTCTGCACGGGACACGGCCGCTGCGCCTCACTCAGGCGGTCATCCACTGAGGCAGTCCCGCCTACTTCGGGACTGGCCAACGCACCGCCCGGTTGGCTTCCGTCCCCGGGCCGAGATGTCCCGCACGGTACGGTGGCCCGTGCACGCGCAAGAGACCTCATGCGGCTGATCTACTTCGACATCGACACGCTGCGAGCCGATCACCTGGGCTGCTACGGCTATGGCCGTGCCACCAGCCCGGTCATCGACGAGCTGGCTGCACGAGGGATCCGCTTCGACAACGTCCACGCCTCGGATACCCCGTGCCTGCCATCGCGGTCCGCCCTCACTACCGGCCAGTTCGGGATCCGCAACGGGGCCATCAACCATGGGGGCCCGGCCACCGACCTGGCGCCAGAGGGTGCCAGCCGGCACTTCCGCACCCAGGCCGCGCTCCACAGCTGGATGGCACCTCTTCGTGATCTAGGGGTGTGGACGGCCTCCATCAGCACCTTTGCAGAGCGGCACTCGGCCTACCACTTCGACGCCGGATTCAACGAGTGCGTCAACCTGGGCACGCGCGGCATGGAGACGGCCGACGAGGTGGCGGACGCGGCCGAGGAGTGGCTGGCCCGTAATGCCTGGCGCCAGGACTGGTTCCTCCATGTGCACCTGTGGGATCCGCACACCCCCTACCGCACTCCCGAATCGTTCGGCGAGCCCTTCGCCGGTGACCCGATCCCCGAGTGGCTGACCGAGGAGATCCGAGCGGCCCACTGGGACCTGCCCGGGCCGCACTCGGCCCAGGAGGTCAGCGGGTTCGGCCCACGCGATGTATGGGACCGGTGGCCCCGCCAGCCGCTCCAAGTCGCCGACATGGATGACGTCCGCCGGATCTACGACGGGTACGACACCGGGGTCCGCTACGCCGACCACCACGTGGGCCGGGTGCTCGAGGCGGTGGACGGCCTGGGGCTGGCCGACGATACGGCAGTGATGGTCTCGGCTGACCACGGCGAGAACCTGGGGGAGCTCGGCATCTACTGCGACCATCAGACCGCTGATCAGTTCACCACGAGGCTGCCGATGGTCCTGACCTGGCCTGGGGTGGACTCGGCGGGCGGACGGGTGGACACCGGCTTCCACTATCAGATCGATGTGATGGCCACCGTGTTGGAGTTGGCCGGGGCCGTGGTGCCGGACCGCTGGGACGGCACGTCGTTCGCCAGCGATCTGGTGGCTGGGCGACCTACTGGCCGGGACCACCTGGTGCTGTCCCACGGGGCGTGGACGGCCCAGCGCTCGGTGCGGGTGGGGAAGTGGATCTGCATCCGCACCTACCACGACGCCTTCCACGGGTTCCCCGAAGTGCTGCTGTTCGACCTGGTGACCGACCCCTATGAGCAGCACGACGTCGCCGCCGAGCACCCCGACATAGTGGCCGCCGCACTGGCCATCTTGTCCGAGTGGAGGAGCGAGGCGCTCGGCAAGACGGCAGACGGCATCGACCCG
>CAIVIS010000267.1 GCA_903906055.1 uncultured Acidimicrobiaceae bacterium | reverse complement strand
CCCGGTGGTTACTCCTGACTGGAGTGCGCTCCTTCGGGTCGTGCGGACGATCTGGGACGTCGGCCAAACAGCCGAGAACCGCTCCGCTGATGCACGCTCGGTCGACGTTCACCAGGCAGTCCGATCCATCGACGATGACCTTGTCGATCTGGGTATCGACAAGCCGCAGCGGGTGCGAGGTGTCGGAGTGCTGGACGAATGGGACCAGTGGTCGTCAGAGCTGATGACCGACCTCGCTTCCGGCAGCTACCCGAGGCCGGCGGCCGAACGTGCTCTCCGTCCGTCGGTGAGCCCCCGCCGAAAACCAGCGGGGCTCGAATAACCGGGCTCCGCCGTCATCTGGCTGGAGCCTGCCTTGCGTTCGCCAGCACGGCCGGATCGACGAGTACCGCCTGGGCTTCATCGAGCCAGCGAGCAGTGTCGGGGTCCCCGACGAGACCGAGCAGCCACGCGAAGAGTCCCAACCCGTCTGCTCGATGCTGCCCCATCCGTGCGGCGTGAGGTGCAAGTGCACCAACAAAGGAACTCGGCTTGTCGAAGGCACCTCGGATGGCGTCGGCGACGACGCGCGCGACGGCCCCGGGATCCTCATGGTCCGAGAGCAGGTCTGATGCGATGCGGGCCGGGCGGGTCACCGGCAAACCCGACCTATTCGTCCACTCGCCCTCGGCAACTGGCCGGAGGTGGAGGCGCAGGGGCAACCCCCCTCCAGCTCGGGGCAGGGACACGAATCTGAGACGGAGTTACCCGACGGAATTGATCGCTGCTTCAAGGAGGCGCACTCGCTCGATGATCGAGTCGAAGTCGGGCGGTTCACCCCGGAACATACCGGCTTCGATCATGCTCGCGTAGTCGGCCCGGAGCTCCTCTATCCCACCTGGATCGGGGATGAGACGCATGCCGCCAGTGAGGCAGACGTCGTAGTCGGAAGAACTCCGTGCGTAGAAGGCTTTCTTGACCGTCACAACCTGGTCGAGGAGTTCACGGTCAGCGAGGGCCCGAGTGCCGATCTGTTGATCAGCCAGCATGGCGAGGTCGTACCAATGTCTGGAGATTCGCTCAGCAGCGCTGCGGTCCAGTTGATCACGGATGCACTCGTCGTGGGCCAACGTGGCCTTCTCCCAGAACGTGCGCTCGCCCGCCAACACGTCGACAGTCGGCGTTGGCAGCGCCACGTCGCGCCCCTTGAGCACCGTGCTCACGTAGGGCATGACGAGATACTTCGCACTCGGTGTGATCTGGTTGCGCGCACCGAACTCGATCTTGACGCGCTCGGCCAGATAGCCGCCGTCCTGTGGGTAGCAGCTCGGGTAGTTGAGGATGACGGTCTCCCCATCGGTCTGGACTACCAAAGCTCCCGGGTCCAGGGCATAGTCGCCCAGTGCTCGAACGAGGAGCGGGACGACGTTCGACTCGAGGTAGCTGCCCAGGTCAACAGCCACGTGTTTGCTCACCTTGTGACGCTGTGACCGAGTCTCCGGAATGCTGTCTGGGTCGTGGGACGGCAGCGTGACCGTGATGTCGATGTCCTCGGAGAAGCGATGGATCGCTCCGAACACTTTGGAGAGGGACGTTCCGCCCTTGAAGACCATGGGGCAGTGGTCTGTCTGCCCATAGAGGACGTCGAGGGCCCAACAGATCCACACGTCCTTCTCGAGGATCTTGGTCGGGAGACCTGTGTCAACGGAAGCAGCAACGTAGGCGTCGGTGCGGTCACCTTGTCCGAGGAGCAGGAATGGCTCAGACAAGAACTGGCTCCTCGATGTGTGATCCGGCCCTGGTGCGTTCCTCAACGGGGTTCTCAAAATGGAAGAAAGCGTCGCTCAACCATGCGGGCATTGCTCCCGTCTCGTCACGCAGCACCCTGAACTCCTCTGCGGGCAGTGCGGAATGGATCCGCTCAATGACCTGAGAGTTGACCTTGCTCGGTCCGAGGTAGCGCAGTGCACTGAGCGCTGTCCCAGCCGGCCGGCCCGCCAGCGCCAGCTCCCTCGGCTGCACATGCTTGAGGCGCAAAGTGAGCTCACCCAGCTTGACCGTGCGGTTGGACCCAGATGTGAGGAAGACAGGGGAGAGTGGCGCTTGGGTGCTGAGGCCCAGTTGACGAGCTGCCTCGGCACCATGGATGGCGATCGACTCGGCGCGGCCCTCCGCCAAGGCCTCTACGACAGCTTCCGGCTCGGGAGGCACGGGGCCGACGAGTCGGCTGATCTTGGGGCGGTAGTAGACGCCCCTGGTCGCCCGCTTGATCAGCCCGTTGCGGACCAAGCGACTGAGCGCTTGGTCCACTGCAGCACGTGGCCCATGACGGAGTAGCCGCGACGTGGGGATGGGCGTCCCGGCCGGCGCCTGCTCGAACTCCTCTCGGATAGCCATCATCGTTGACGTACTCATGTCAGATATAATACAACCTTTTCTGACATTTTCAACCATATTGCCGGAGTGGGTCGACCGACCACAGGCCCTCCACATGCCAGACGCCGCTCACCCCGGGGACCACCATCGAGCGTGCCCACCTTTCCCGGCGACCCAGAGACACCAAACCCCGCTGCTCCGGTCTTCATCCCCCTCGGGACTGAGACCATCGACTCGGTTGAGTGGCAGGTACGCCAAACCGCCCAGCGAAGCCGAACACGTCGGCCCTAGGGCCTGCGGAAGCCAGAGAACTACCTGCCCGACCTCCGAAGCCAACGCAGCCCGAACCTGCGCTCGATGTGGTGCTGGAGGTCTGTGATGAACGGCGCACACTCCTGAGCCGGTCCCCAGGTGCCCAAGTTCATCTCGGCAGGCGCTACCACCGGGGGAAGCGTCCAGGCCTCATTGACGGCGCCGCCTAAGCGGATACTCACCTTGTTGCGGACCTCCGCGTACTTGTGCGCCGTCGCCGGTCTATCTGCAGCGATCCACGCCTGGTGGCAGGTGAGCCGTTCTTGGAGGTCGTGACCGCACTCGGCGAGGGCATGGAGCGTGGCCCCGTCTTCGGTGCGGCGCCGCACCCGGTAGGGAAACTCGATTCAGGCCGCCAGTGTCTGAACCGCCTCCACCCCGAGAGCGCCTCTACCCGGTCCTGCACAACCAGCACACAAGTGGAGTTGTGGAACCACGGGGAGGAACGGAGGGTATGCAGCCATGTGCAGCCCGATGCAGCGCCTAGGGACTATCCGAGATACCCGCCAAATCGTCCGAGATACTCCCCCGTCACGGGCTCTCACCGACCCCCGGACAGCACAAAGGCCCAGGTCAGAGCCTGGGCCTTGGATGCACTCCGATGAGTATCTCGGAGACTAGTGGCGGGGGCAGGATTTGAACCTGCGACCTTCGGGTTATGAGCCCGACGAGCTACCAGACTGCTCCACCCCGCGTCGGTGGAAACCAGACGATAGCAGCGACGGCCCGAAACCGCCAAGGCGGACCCTCAGGACACGACCGTCACCGGCACCACGCCGAACTCTTCGCGGACCTCGTCGAGCGACCAGGCCGCCATGGCCAGATGATCGGTGTGGCTGAAGTCGCGCCGGCACTGCGCTCCCCGGTCGAACGCCTCGCCCAAGAGTTCGATGGCCCCTGGCCGCTGCAGCGACGCTGACACCGGAGAGAACCCCCCGGGGTCCAGCACCCCGGCCTCGTGGATCAACAGGTTCCCCAGGAATTGAATGAGGTTTTCCTCGGAGTCGTGCATCGCCATCTGGAACGCACCGAGGGCGATCTCGCCCTGCCCAGTGGGCTCGTACCCGGCAATCACGTGGTTCATGTCGTGACTCACTGCCACGGCACTCATGACTGAACCCTCTTTCGAGCCGGGTACATCGATTCCGTTGCGGCGGTAGAACTCCAGGTACGCGTGGCCGAGCGACCCGTCGGACAGTCCGTGGAACTCGCCGAGCCGAGCCTGCAGCACCGGATCGACTTCCTGGGATACCCACACATCGGCCTCGCTCACGTCACCGCCATCTGAAGCAGCCAGCAGCGAGGGCTCACTGTTGGTCCTCACCAATGAGCCGAAGCACCGCATCCAATCCCCCATGGCCCTCTCGACTCCGCCATCGATCCAGTCCCGGAAGATCTCCAGATCAGCTCCATCGACACTGAGAGCTACAGCGAACTCCTCGGCCCGCTCCACCTGTGCCTCCGAAAAGGGATGGCGGCAAGATTCCAGAGTCACCATGATCAGATGAAAGCGTCGGCGCTCCCCCTCGTCAATCAGTTCGCGGGCAGTGTCGGCTGAACTGAGCGGGCGCAGACCGGCATCGCTCAGGTCCGGGCGCTTCCACAAGTGATCGGTGATCGACCACAAGACGGACAGCTGCTCGTCGGTCGCACCTCCGTCCACATCAATCGCTCCGAGGAGCCCGCGGACGATCGATTCGACGTGATCTGGGTCCATGACGTACGGCATCTGCGAATCGTATGCCGCTACCGCCGCCGGTTGGTGTCCCGGCGCTCAGTTCCCCAGTCCGGCGATGGCCGCCGAGCCCGGGTTGGTAGTCGTAGTGGTCGACGACGTGGCCACCGGCCCACCGGTCAAGGCCTGGACGGCCTGGAGACTCGTCTCCATGGCGCTGATGTCAGTCTGATAGGCACCCAGGTTCCCGGCCTTCAGGTCAGTCTGGGCCTGCTGATACGAGGCCTGCGCCTGGGCCAGCAGCGCTTGCGCCTGGGGAGACAGCGCACCCGTCGACGTGCCGCCACCGCCACCGCCGGACGGAGACGTCGAGACCGGCGCGGCAAACAGTGCCGTCAGCGCCGCTGACAGCGAGTTGCCAATAGCCGCCGGCTGGTTGCCATAGACGGCGATCACCCGCTGAAGCTCCGGGAAGGCGTTCCGGGACGACTCCACATAGAGCGGCTGGATGTACAGCAGCGAGTTCGCCACCGGGATCATCAGCACATTGCCCAGCAGCACCGATGAACCGTTCTGATTCAGCAGGGAGATCTGCCCAGACACCGTTGGCGTGGCATCGATCTTGGCGGCCACGATGGCCGGGCCGTTGACCGGGTTGTCCCGCGGGGTGACGAACATCTTCAGCTGGCCGTAGTGACCAGGGTCGGATCCGGCGATCATGAACCCGGAAAGCGTCTGGATCTGACTGCCCGACGACACTGGCACGAAGGCATCCAGCAGGCTGAACGACTGCCCTGCCTCGCCCGGAATGCGCATCATCTGGTAGATCGGAGACATGCGGACCAACTGGCCGGTAGAGACCACCTGGCCCTGGGCGTTGACCGTCTGGGTGGTAGCCAGGGCCTGGGCCGGCTGACCTGCACCCGGGTCGGGCGACAGGGTCCAGGCATCGGCTGCGCTGTAGAAGCTCTGGGCCTTGACGATGTGGTACTTGCCGTATGTAGTGGCCTGCACGGTAAAGATGTCCTCGGGATAGCGGAGGTGGCTGCGCAGCTCACCGCTCATCTTGGCGGCCGGGGTGAACATCCCGGGGAACGCCTTTTCGTAGGTCTGGATGATCGGATCGTTGGGATCCATCACGTAGAAGGTCATCTTCCCGGTGTAGGCGTCGATGACTACCTTGACCGAGTTGCGGACATAGTTGAACGAGCCGGACAGGCCGCTGCCCGGGGCCACTGCACCCGTGTCAGCGTTCTGCGAGTAGGGATAGTTGGCAGAAGTCGTGTATGCGTCTTGGACCCAGTCCACATGTCCGTTCAGCAGCACCGGGTACGGGTCGGCGTCGAGCTTGAGGAACGGAGCAGCCTTGGCCACCCGGGCCTGCACGCCCCGGTCATACATGAGCCTCGAGTTGTTGTCGATCTGACTGGAGATCAAGAGGTTGATGTCGTTGAACCGGACGGCGAACATGACCTGGTTGAAGAACGAAGAGAGCTGCACTCCTCCGTCGCCCTTATAATGGGTCTCGATGTTGGTGCCGTTGGTGAGCTGGTAGTCGATCTCGGGCTGCTTGGTGTTGGCCACTACGTAGCCAGCGTTGTTGAGCCCGAAGTAGATCGAAGGCTGGGTGACGTTCGGCAGGCCGTTGGTGGAGACCGGGGGCACACCGCCCACCGCGAACTGGGGGTCACCGTTGCTGGTGGCCACGTTGGACGGGGACACCACCATCCCGTAGCCGTGGGTGTACTGCAGTGTGGTGTTGACCCACGATGATGACGGCAGGTCTTGGTCGTTGACCTCGCGCACGCCCACCACAGTGGGGGTCTCCACCCCGTCGACCGGGTAGCGATCAACGGCCAGGTTGTTGAACTGGTAGTACGACCGGATGTCCTGCAGCTTGTTGTAGGTGGGCTGCGTCTGCAGCGGGTCCCACAGCCGCACGTTGGCCAGGGTGTCGTTGTTGGCCGAAAGCTGGGCCGCCGACAGGTTGGCGGAGGCTTCATAGGGGGTGCTGGTCACGTGGGTGATCCCCATGGCAGCCCGGGTGGCCTCGATGTTGCGCTGGATGTACGGGCGCTCCAACGTGTTCTGCGCCGGGTTCACTTTGAGGGCCTGGACGGCGGCCGGGTAGATCGTGCCCGCGGTCAGGGCCACCAAGAACCACAGCCCGACCCCCAGGATGGGCAGTGCCCAGCCCTGGCGACGGATGTTGTAGATCAGCAGCGCGGCAGCGGCCAGCGACACCAGGATGAGCAGTTCGAGGGCGGGGAGCCGGGCGTGCACGTCCGTGTAGCCGGCACCCTGCACGTAACCGTTGGACGACAGGTCGAGATTGAAGCGGGCCAGGTAGTAGCCCACGGCCTTGGTCAGCGCGACCAGTCCGAGGATGACCGATAGGTGCGCCTTGACCGCTGGGCGCACTCTCGGGCGCGAGCCCTGCATGCGAATGCCGCCGTTCAGGTAGTGGCTCAGCGTGGTGACGAGCAGCACCATCACCAAGGCGACCAACGTCCAGTGGATGAGGAACTGCTGGAACGGAAGGGTGAACACGAAGTAGGCGATGTTGCGATGGAACTCGGGATCGGTGGCGTGGAAGGGCGTGCTGTTGCGATAAAGCAGCCAGTTCTGCCACTGCCCCATGGCTTGCGATCCGACGATCAGCGACAACACCACGACCACACCGGCTCGCAGCCATCTGGCGTAGGGGCTGGTCACCTCGCGGTACCGCTTGACGAACTCGTCTTCCGCGTCCATGGACGGGCCCTTGGGAGCCAGACGCTCGGCCACCAGCAGACTGACCAGGAGCATGACGGCGAAGATGGCGCTGAACACCAGCATCAGGCCGGCCTTCAACTCGAAGAGCTTCGTCCAGACCGAGTGGAGGGATACCGAGGAGAACCACAGTGCGTCGGTATAGAAGGTGGCGAACGTGTGCAACGAGGCGAAGACGACGACCAAGAGCACCGCAGCGGCGATGACCCACCGGTGGCGGCGATGACTCGCTGGCTTGGTTGCCGCGGGCAGATCACTGGGAGAGCGCACGGATGCAGCCTAGGGCGTGGCGGGTGCGAGTAAGCATCGACACCCGGGGTGGGCAGGAGGATGCAGATGTCCGGTCGGAAACTCTTCGCCCGCTGGCTGCGCACCGTTGAGCCCGTTGTCCTCACAGTCGGGGCAAGGGGTCTCGTCGGGGAGGGCGACGGCTACCCACTCGAGACTCGTTCCCCCGGCGCCAGCCACGGCCAGGGACCCGAGCGAAAAGGCGGCCACGACGTGATCCCCAGCCAGCCGCTCGATCCGCTCGCCCTTCCACTCGCGGAAGGCCGAGCCGACATGTTCGGTGACGACCGACTCCTCGGCTGACTCGAGGCCGTCCCCAGCCAAGAGACGCTTGCGCAGCGGACCCACCACCGACTCAGCCAGGTCGTGGGCGATGGCTATCAGGGCGTCGCCGGAGGGGCGGCTCTTCGACTTGGCCATGGGCTTGCCAGTGGGCTTGCCCACGAACGAGGCTCCGGCTTCGGCGGCCTCCTCGAGCAGAGGGAGGGCCGCGGTCGTCACTGAGTCGAGGTGCTCTTTCTCGTCCGGCAGCAGCGCCGGTGACCACGAGGTCCCCTTGGCCCGGAGCTGGTCCAACAAGTCGTTCTGGTTGTCCTGAAGGATGCGCTTCATCCGACGAGCCACCCCGGTAACGAAGGGGGCCATGAGCTCGTCGCGCTGCACGACCAGCGGGTTGCGTGTCTCCGGTGGTCCATCGTCAGCGTCGTCATCAGCGTCGCTGGCTTCGTCTGTGTCCTGCGGGGCCTGCGTGTCCTGCGTGTCCTGCGCCTCAGCCTCGGAATCCGAACCCGCCTCGCTCGCGTCGCTCGGATCAGACTCGTCGTCCCCTTGAGCCGCTCGCAATTTGGCGAACAGTGCGTCGACTTGCTCGACCGGCGGTGCGGCCGCAACAACCTCGTCGTCAGCCCCGGCTTCGGGAACGGCCTGGGCCTCCGCCCTATCGTCCCCGGATCCCTCTGCTGCAGACCCTCCGTCGGGCACTTCGGCTTCTTCTTCGGCTTCTTCTTCGGCCTCTACTTCGGCCTCTACTTCGGCCTCTACTTCGGCCTCTTCGGCCAGCAGTAGGGCGGCCATCTCTTCGAGGGTGCCCTCTTCGCCGCGGTTGGACACCTCACGTCCGGCGACCTCGGCGGCCAGCCGTGCCTCGTCCTCGGCCCGGAACAGATCCTCAGCAATCGTCTCTACCGACTGGCGCACCTCGTTCACCGTCTCGGCCAGGCGCTCGCGTCCAGCCCGCAGCTGCTCGATCTGCGCGTGCAGCACCTTGCGACGTCGAGACAGGTCGGCCAGCACCCGGGCCCGCAGAAGTTGCGCTTCCTCCACCATGACCCGACCCTCGGTCCGGGCTCGCTCGGTCATCTCCTCGGCGTCGGCCCGCACCTTGTCGAGGGCAGCAGAGACCTGCTGCTCCGTGCGTTCCTTCAACGTCGTCGACGCGGCCTCGGCCTCGGCGGTCCGTTCGGCCAACAGCGCATCCGCCCGGGTCTGGGCTGCCTCGGACACTTCGGCGGCCTCGGCCAGCATCTGTCCTGACGTCTCGGTGGCCTCGGACACCAAGCGCTGCGCCTCGGCCTCGGCATTGGCCAGCATCTCGGATCCGGCGTCATGCGCGCTTTGCAGGACTCGAGCCGTCTCCTTACCCACTGCGGTGGTCAGCATGGTGTCGTCGATGACCGGATTGGCCGCCCGCTGTTCGGCATCAGCCAATGCGGCTAGCAGCTCGCGCTCACGCTCGGCCCGGGCACGGAGCCCTTCGGCGATCGACTCGAGGTAGGCACGTACCTCGGTCGGGTCGAAGCCGCGACGGACCGATCCAAACGTGTGCCGAGCCACATCGTCGGGGGCGAGGTGAGAAGAAGAAGTGATGGTCAAGCGGTGTTCCTCGGGCATGGGCCAGAGCCTACGACTGCACGTCGCTCAATCGGCTCATCCTGCGGAAGCACTGGAGGCAGCAGCCAGCGTCGTGGTCGGCACGTGCCCACCCGCGGCACCGAGCACCCGCAACGCCTGGTCCAGCGTGGAGACCGCATAGACCTTCAGGCCCGGCCGGACCTTCGACATGGCTGCCTTGTACTCCTGAGGCGGTACCAGGAAGACGGAGGCGCCGGACTTCTCCACGGCGACTGTCTTTTGGGCCACGCCGCCCACGTCGCCGACAGCACCGGAGGCATCCATGGTGCCGGTGGCGGCCACAGTGTGCCCGCCGGTCAGCGATCCGCTGGTGAGGGTATCGATGAGTCCGAGCGTCATGGCCAGCCCGGCCGAAGGCCCGCCGATGTCCTTCACGTCGATCGAGACCGGAAACGGATAGACGTAGTCGACCTGGTCTTCGGGCTCGATCCCGACAGTGAGGTAGACGCTCTGCCCTCCCACATCTACCTTGGTCCGCTTCAAGGTGAGCGCTACCGGTCCCGCCGGACCGGTCCCCTTCTTGCGCACGGAGAACGTCACGGTCTGACCGGTGTGGTGAGGGGCCAACGCCTCCGTCAGAGAACGCGCCGTAAGGGTCGCCACGCCGTCGAGGGCGGTCACGACATCGCCCACGTTCAACACGCCGTAGGCCGGAGTCCCGACGAAGGTCCCGCTGATGACGGCACCGACCGGGGTACCCGGCACCGGATAGCCCAGGTGTCGCAGGGCTGCCGTCTTGGCTGCCGTCTCAGCCTGGGACATCTGAAGGGCACCCTGGTCGTCGAGTTCCGAGGTGGCGGTGCCCCCGGTGACGGCATGGACCGGATAGAGCACAGTGTCCGACTGCATTTTGAAGAAGAGATACGAAAGTGCGGTGACCCGGGCCTCACGGACGTCGGTCAAGAGGAGCGGATGGGCCACCCGGTGGGCTTTGGCCGGGGGGACGGTGATGAACTGCTGCACCGAGGTGGCCGATCCCGGCTGGATGGCGTAGTAGTCGAGATTGATCCTCGATGCGACCAGCAGCCCGAGCAGCAAGACACCCACCACCGACCAGATCCAGATCCGAAAGCGGTGGGCATGGGCCGGCCCCGGACGCTTCGGGTCGGCTGTGTCCGGGCCAGCGGGCCCGGCGGGCAGCGGGGCCGGGGGGATCCCGTCTTCGGACGGCTGCCAAGCCGCCTCAGGCACGAGGAGCGGGGGCGGTGCCATGGGCGGCGCAGCGGTGGGAACCGGCTCGAATACCTGGGGATCCCCGTCCCCGGGTGCGGTCGGGATGGTTGGCTGCTCGTCGTCGGTCATAGTGGTGCTGTGCAGCCTGCCACGGAACCCGAGAAGGAAACCGTCACCGACCGCCGCCGAGCGGTGGCCACGGCTGGACATGTCGGTGACACCGCTCGGGCCAGAGCAGGTCTGGTCGACCCCGAACCCGCTGTCCGGTCCACCGCGCTCGGGGCTCTCGATCGACTCGGGTCGCTCGAGGATCGCGACCTGCGATCAGCCCTGGACGACCCCGCTGCGCCCGTCCGCCGGCGGGCTGCCGAACTGGCGGCCACGCGAAGAGCGGTCGATCTACTGGGCCACCTCGATGACCCCGATCCCTCGGTGGTGGAGATGACCGCCTGGGCCATGGGTGAGCGTGAGGAGCGTGGTGCGGTGCCCGCGCTGGCCCGCGTGTCCGCTGCGGGTTCCGGACATGACGACCCGCTGTGCCGCGAAGCCGCCGTCGCCGCGCTCGGGGCCATCGGTGATGACTCCGGACTGCCCGCCGTCCTGGACGCCCTCGACGACAAACCGGCCATCCGGAGACGGGCTGCTGTCGCACTCGCCGCCTTCGACGGACCCGAAGTCGACGCGGCACTGCACCGTTGTCTCGAGGACCGCGACTGGCAGGTCCGCCAGGTGGCAGAGGACCTGCTGGCTATCGACTGAGCCAAGGTCGTCTGGCCAGATCGCCACCGACGCGGGGCTGGCTAGCGCCCTGATGCCAGCCGAACCTACGAATCTGCGGCGGCGAAGATCGGCCGGAGGCTGTCGAACGAGTCCAGGCACAGGCCCGCACCCTCGACGACACATCGCAACGGGTCCGCCACCAGGTGCACCGGAACATCGGTGGCTTCGGCCAGCCGTTGAGCCAGGCCGCGCAGCCTCGCTCCCCCACCGAGCAAGTGGATCCCTTCGTAGATGATGTCCTGGGCCAGTTCAGGTGGGGCATCGGACAGACAGCCCAGCACGGTCTCCACCACCAGTGCGACCTGGTCGCTCAAGGCGTAGCGGATCTCGTCGGAAGTGAGGACGACGGTCCGGGGTTCACCGGTGGTGACCCCACGGCCACGGGCCTCGGCATGGAACTCCCCTTCGTCGGGAAGTGCCGACCCGATGGCCACCTTCAGCTCCTCGGCGGTCCGCTCACTGATGGCCATCCCGTGCTTCTGGCGCACGTACTCCTGGATGGCGGAGTCCATATCGAAGCCCCCGCACCGGACGGCCCGATAGGCCACGATCCCACCCAGCGAGATGACCGCTGTCTCGGTGGTGCCGCCACCGACATCGACCACCATGCTGCCGACCGGTTCGTGGACCTCGAGGCCGGCACCGATAGCGGCTGCCATGGGCTGCTCGATGAGATGGGCGGCCGAGGCACCGGCACGCCGGGCCGCTTCTTTGACGGCACGGCGCTCGACCGAGGTGATGGCGGAGGGCACGCACAACAAGACACGCGGGCGGTTGATCTTGGTGAGCCCGGCCCGCCGCAGTAGCAGCCGGATGGTCCGCTCGGTGATGTCGAAGTCAGTGATGGCACCCTCGCGCAACGGGCGGACGGCCACGATGTATCCGGGTGTCCGGCCGATCTGCTCGAGAGCCTCGTCGCCCACGGCTAGGACCTCGTGGGTGCGGGTGTTGAGCGCGATCACCGTCGGCTCTTCCAAGATGACCCCCCTCCCCTTGGCGAACACCTGGGTGTTGGAGGTCCCGAGGTCGATAGCGAGGTCCCGGGCCACGCCCCCATCGTAGGGCGGACCAAGGAACCTCTGGACGTCGGCCGTGCGGTGCGGTGAAGCCTGTCTCGGGCCGCTCTTGCGAGGCGCCCTCCATTGCGGACTCCGGGTCGGTATCGTTCGACGGGTGACGGGTGAGGACGAGGACAGTTTCGCCGCGCATCCCGACGACCCTCGGGGTGATGAAGGCCCGATGCGGGGCTGGGTGCCACCCGATGACCGGCTGTGGCTCCACCCCTCTGAGCGGGCGGCCGGCGGATCGGGCTCGACCAGAGCCGGGGAACGTCCCCCGGTAGCGCCCCCCGGCACCGATAATTTCCGCTGGGTGATCGGCGGACTAGCGGCCTTCGTCATGCTGGCGTTGGCCGCCACCGGCATCGTCGTGGCCTCGACGAATGAAGGCGGCGCGGCGCCAGGGGCGCGGATGGCCTTCATCAAGGTGCCGACCACCGAAGTCGGACTGGACGCGGCGGCTGGCACCGCCCACATCGACCAGATGGTTGGGGCTGCGCGTCGCTCCATCGTGGCGCTGCTCGTGACGAAGCCGTCGGGCAGATCGGTCGGGACCGGTGTCGTTGTGGAGGCGGGCGGATTCATCGTGGCTCTTCGATCCGCCATCGCCGGGGCGCACCGGATCATGGTGTTGGAGCCAGATGGCTCACGCCGCCAAGCCACGGTGATGGGCCACGACGCGGCGACCGGGATCGCTGTCTTACATATTGACGACGACCTCCCTGCCGCCGACTTCTCCTCGGACGTCCCAGCGGTCGGCTCCCTGGCGGTGGCCATGTCCTCCGAGGCCGGCGGCTCCTCGCGAGCGGTGCCCCTCACCCGCATCTACGCCGGTGTCGTCCGCTCCACCGGTGCGGTAGCTGGCACGTGGAAGGGGATCGGGTTCGTCCAAACGGCGGTGGCCGCGCCGCTGGCCGCATCTGGGCTCGGCAGCCCGCTCATCAACCGCTCTGGCGCCATCGCCGGCATCCTGGATGCCGTGGATGGCTCCGGTGCATCCCGCATGGCTGACTTTCTTCCCGCCGATCTGGTCCGTGGCGTCGTCAGCCAGATCATCTCCCGGGGCTCGGTCGACCACGGGTCGCTCGAGGCAGGGGTAGTCGACGGTGCAGATCCCACAGCTCCGACACCCAACGCACCGGGGGCTGGAGCCCTGGTCCAATCAGTGGCCAGCGAGGGAGCGGCCGCCCGAGCTGGGCTCGTCCAGGGTGACCGGATCGTCGCCGTGGCCGGACATGTGGTGCGCTCGGTGGCCGAGCTGGCCACCGAGCTCTATGCAGACCCTCCTGGTACCGAGCTCGTGGTGACTGTCGTCCGTGACGGCACCAAGATGCGCACCACGGTCGTGCTCGGCCAGGGCTAGGTTCGGCGACGTACGTCGAAGGGTGCCGGGGCCGTACCATGGGTGCATGGCACCGCCAGAGCCCGGCGATCCGGGCAATCCGTTCCAATCCTTGCTCGGGGACCTGATGAACATGCTGGGGTCGAACGGCCCCGACTCGTGGGAGATGACCCGGGCCTTCGCCCTGAACGTGGCAACCGGGGGTGTGGCCGAGTCCAATGTGGAGCCGCTCCAGCGGATCCAGGTCGAGCAGTTGTCGCGGGTGGCCGAACTCAACGTGATCGAAGCCACCGGAATGCCGGTGACCCCTGATGGGCGGCGGCTCACCTGCGTGCCGGTAGGCCGCGGCGATTGGACGATCCGTGCGCTTGAGTCGTGGCGCCCGGTCCTGACCGAGATGGCCAAGCCGCCGACCCCCGACACCACCAGTGCTGCGCCCGGTAGTGCGACCGGTGGCAACGAACTCTTCGCGCTCGACGACGCTGGCGACGACGCCAGCGGAGGCATGGCCGCCATGCTCGGCCAGTGGGCCAGCGCCATCGGTCCCATGTTCTTTGGACTCCAGGTCGGATCCGTGGTCGGCCACCTGGCCCAACGGACACTCGGGCAGTATCCGTTGGCGCTCCCGTGGGCACCAGCAGATGAGCTGCTCCTGGTGACCGGCAACATCACCGAGTTCGCCACCGACTGGAGCCTTCCTGAAGAAGAGGCACTGCTGTGGGTGTGCGCCCGTGAGCTCGCATCGAACTCGGTGCTGACCCGGCCTGCAGTGCGGGCCCGCTTCGAAGAGCTCGTGATGGCCCTGGCTGAGTCACAGGCCGCCGCGCAACAAGACCTGGCAGCCAAGATGCGTGGTCTGACCGGGGGCGACCCAGGAGCCATGCCGGGGATGGGGATGGATCTCGAGTCGTTGCAAGGGATGTTCGGCGATCCCGAGTCCCTCTTGGGGGACCTGTTGACCCCCGAGTCCCGCCGCACCTCGGATCAACTCACATCGCTGGCCGTGGTGGTCGACGCCTATGCCGACCACATCGCCACCGGGGTCGGAGCCAAGCTGGTGGGCTCACACACCCAGTTGGCCGAGGCCTGGTACCGGCGGCGGACCGAACGAGGCAAGGGTGAAGAAGCAGCCGGGGCCCTGTTCGGCCTCGACTTGGACCAGGCGCAGGTCGATCGGGGCCGAGCCTTTGTGGCCGGCGTGGTCGAGCGGGCCGGGGAGGAGAGCCTGGGGCGCCTGTGGAGCCCAGCACAGAACCTTCCCACTCCGGCCGAGGTCGATGCGCCCGGCCTTTGGCTCGAGCGGATCGACCTCCCCACACCGGATGGCCCCGTCAACTAGCGACGGGGCAACGAGTAACGGGGCAACTAGCGACGGGGCGTCCGACTCAGGCGGTAGCGTCCGCCGCCGGCTCGGCGGCAGTTACATCGTCCACCGGTGAAGCGGCCACCGGTGCCGGCTCGTCCTCGGGCAGGCCGAGGTCCCACTCGATCAAGATGTTTTCGCGCTCGGCGTCACGGACGACGCGCTCGCGGTTGCGGCGGTACTGCGGGTCGTGAGGCGGCAGCAGAACCAGGCGAGCGTCGGTGCGGCGGCGGAACTCCTCGATCAGGGCGGGATCACCGAAGTCGGAGCGCACCTCCCAATGGGGCGCGACCGGGCCGAGGTAGACAACCCGGACGTGGCCGACCGGCGGTTGCGGCTCAGCATCCTCCTCGGGGAGGGTCGGATCATCGGTGACCGGGGTCATAGCAGTGGTTCCTCCTGGGACGGCAGTCCTGCGATCCTACCGCTGGGCGGATGCACCTCGGGCCACGGCCTCGTATGGTCCGGTTTCCGGGTTCTGATCGGGCGTCAAGAGTTCCTCGGGCACCCGATTCGCACCCAATGGCGGAGGCCAACATAAGAAGGCCCAGGTAGCAGATAAGAATCGGGTGAGTAATCCTGCAGAACGCCCGCTTTCCGTACCGTTTCCCGAGTGATGGCGCGACACTGGAAGAGCAACGGAAGCCAGGGCTCTCGAGGTCGCAAGTGTGATCGAAGGGGTTGGAGGCGACCACGAGGATCATGGAGGATCCATGGAAACGGATTGGATGGAAGTCGGTAAGTGCAAGGAGCTCTCCCCGGCGATCTTCTTCCCCAGTGACGGTGTGGGCGTGCAGGCAGCCCAGCGCATCTGCGCCGAGTGCCCGGTCGCCGATGCCTGTCTCGAGTACGCGCTTACCGAGCGCGTCGATCACGGTGTCTGGGGCGGTAAAAGTGAGCGCGAGCGTCGCCGGATCCTGCGACGTCGCCGGGTCGGCCTGAGCGCCGTCGGCGCTGGGGTCTGACTCGCCAGTGGCCCGAGGTGACGCGCTCGGTGGCGATGGGTTGGCCGAGTGCGTCATCAACATCAGCGAGGGGCGCGACCCAGAGGTCATCGCTGCGGTGGCTGCAGCCGGTGGCGCATGTCTGCTCGATGTCCACTCTGATGCCGAGCACCACCGATCGGTCCTCACCCTCGGTGGCCCGTTGCACGAGGTCAGTTCTGCTGCCCGTCGTGTGGCCGCAGCCGCCGTGGGTGCGATCGACCTGACGGAACACCGGGGCATCCACCCTCGACTCGGTGCCGTCGACGTGGTCCCGTTCGTCCAGTTGGATCAGGCCGACGCGTCAGTCGCCCCGTGGGAGGCGATCATCGTCGCCCGAGACTCCTTCGCCTCATGGGCCGGTAGCGAACTGGGCATCCCATGTTTCCTCTACGGCCCCGAGCGCAGCCTCCCCGACATCCGTCGGCACGCGTTCTCCACCCTCTCCCCCGACACTGGCCCGGCTGCACCGCATCCGACGGCTGGCGCGTCGGCGGTCGGCGCGAGGCGCGTGCTGATCGCTTACAACGTGTGGATCGCCGGCCCCGATGCAGGTGGCCCAGGAACGGATAGTGACGACGATCCAGCCCACGACGATCCAGCCCACGACGATCCAGCCCACGTCGATCCAGCCCACGTCGAGGTGACCGAGGTGGCCCGGTCGCTGGCGGCCCGCCTGCGGCGGCCCGGGCTGCGCACCCTGGGTCTG
>CAIVIS010000266.1 GCA_903906055.1 uncultured Acidimicrobiaceae bacterium | reverse complement strand
GCCGAGGCCCTGTATTCGGCCGTCCTCCACCCGGAGCTGTCCCAGCCCGGGGTGCCTGGTGAGCTCGATCCCGAGGCTGCATTCCGGCTGGGCATCGTGGACGGAACCCGGGTCAACCAGGCCCTCGAGTATTCGGAGTCGACCGAGATGATGGAGAAGCTGGACGGCCGGGGGGCCGACCGGAGTCGGTCGTGGAACCGGATGCGTGGCTCGTTCAACGATGTGGCCCGTCTCAACCCGGTCAACGCCGACGGTCGGCCGCCCGAGCGCCACCAGGCCGCACCGTCGCTGACCCAGATCGAGCGCTTCGTGCGCTGGGCCACCAGGGTGAAGTAGTGCCAGGGACGTCGGAGACGCGCGAACGCTGATGAAGCGCCTGCTGGTGTTTTTGCTGCTACCGCGGTGGGTGTGGATCTTCTTCTTTCCCATGATCCTGGTCGTCTGGATGATCATCGGCATGGCCTACCTCCTGGTGGCCGTCGTGGCACTGATCGTCGCCATCATCCGGGCCGTCGTGGGTCACCGGCAGGCGGCGGTGGCCAAGGCTCAGGTGCATGCGTCGATCAGCCCGGCTGGCCCGGCTGGCCCAGTTGCCACTGTTGCCGCTCGACCACCAACACCACCAACACCGCCCCCGCTCCGACCACCACCGTCCCCGCTCCGACCACCACCGACCGACCTGCCCATGGCCCAGAAGCGGCAGATCGCCTCGCGTCGCTACACCGCCTTGGGCGAGTTCGAGTTCATCGCTGCAGTCCACGATCTGTTCGGCGCCCTCGGGTACCCCAATGCCACCGTGGTGCCCCGCCACGACGACACGCCGCCGGTGCTGACCATGCTCGACCCTGGACTCGAGCCGGTCCTGGCCCGGTGCGTGCCGTTCCGGTCGGGCTCCGTGGTCGATGTCGATGTGATCCAGGGGACCCTCGACCTCCAGGGGGACTACCCCGGGTACCGGTTGGTGGTGGTGTCGCTCAACCCGTTCACACCCCCGGCCCACGCGCTGGCTACCAAGCACGGCGCTTCGCTCTATGACCTCGACCGCGTGCTCGATCTGACCGATCGGGCCGGCTGGCTCCAGACCAGCGGGTGAGCCAGGCCGCTGTGGCCGGCTGCAACGTGGACCCATCACGAGTCGGTCTGGCAGCGCATCCATGCGGTGCCTGAGCTCCTGGTCCTCGTCATATGGACACCATCCGCTCGTCGGTGGATCGAGCGAGTGGCGGGTCCGAACCCGCACCTACCGCAGCTGGGGAAGCACCTCGGCGGCCAACCGGCCCACACTGGCCAGCAGCTCGCTCGGATCGGCGTCGCGTGACCCGGGCACCACCACCATCCGATCCAGACCCAGATCTACCAGCTCGGCCAGCCGGCTCGCGCAGTACGCAGACGGGCCGGCCACCGCAGGGTGGAGGTTCACGGGGTTCGTCACCCCGGTGGCCAGGGCTATCCGCGAGGTAGCCGTGGCAGCGATGCCAAGCGACACGAAGACGTCGGTGGCCAGGTTCTGGGTGTCGGCGAACCACAAGCTGTCCCGTCCGGCCGCTTCGACCCCCGCTGCGCTGCTGGCGGCAATCACTGACCTCTCTCGATCCGCTAGCCAGCACCACAGACGTCCGGTACCGTCGGGATCCATGGAAGCGAACGACTACCCCGAGGAAGATCTGATCATCGCCGCTGCTCTCGAGATCCTGGCGGACGGCCTCCTCACCTTCGATGTGGTGATCGACGGGCTCTACGAACGTGGCCTGCTCAGCCACCTGGCCGGCCTCGACGAGGAAGCCCTGTTCGATGAGGTCTACGAGATCTTCTCCATGACCGATGCCTTGTGGGACAGCGACAACTTGGTTGCCTCCACCGCTCAGCTGCTCGACGGCATCACCTTTACCCACCTGGTCAGCGCCGACGAGCTCGAGCGGGGCATGGTGGAAGCCACCCCCGACCTCGACATCATCGGCAACGGCATGGGTATGGACCAAGCCCTGCCGCTCCTCAGCGGGGGCACGTGCGGTCTGGTCTTTCCTCGCAAGGATCCAGCGGCCCACCCGGAAGGCTCGTACGCCGGCCCACCAGGCTGGCTCGATGCGCTGCCCGGCCCCGGTCTGGCCGTCTTCCGGCGCTCCGGCGGCAACCTGGTGGTTGCACCTGTCTCCGAGTTGTCCGACGACACCGCCGAGCTGGACGCGTTGCGCGTGGCGTTGGCCGAGTGCACCGATCCGGGTATCGGGTTCGAGCCCCTGTCCATGTTCATGGAACTGCTGATCGTCCACCCCCACCTCTTTCGGACCCCGGTCCGCCCCATTGCCGTCCTGCTCGACGAGCTCGGGTTCGAACGCCGCGGCGCCTGGTTCGGACTGCGCAGCACCGAGTGGATTACACCGGGCCAGCGGTACCAAGATGATTTGGCACAGCAGATAGCCGAGCGTTGGGAGTTCGAGACGTGTTGCCGCCAGGCCTTCGACGTCGTGCGGTCGGCGTGGCAGGAGTCGTTGGAGGGTGCCGTGCCCGACCAGCCCACCAAGCGAGCCGTCTCGCGGGCTCTTCTCCATGAGCCGGTCAGCCAGGCCTTCGCCTCCTACGTGCTGCGGGGATGGGGTCGCAGGAGTCCGGGACTCACCGCCTTCGCCAACGAGCTCCTCGACCAGCCCGAATCGCTCCAGGCCCCAGCTCACTACCTGTTGGCCATCTGCGCCGAGCGCGACGGCGACGCCCGGGCCGCCGAGGCCCACCTGAGCAATGCCGTCCTGGTCGAGCCCGACTACGGAGCGGCGCTCGAGGAGTACGCCTGGTATGCGGCCGACCGAGGAGACGCAGCCCGGGCGTGCTCGCTGCTGATGCAGGCCGGGGCTGGCCCCGGTGTCCACGAGTACGACTACCTGGCCGAGCAGGTCGAGCGGTCCAAAGGGGGCAAAGGGGGCACGGGTAGCACGGCCAAGGTCGGTCGCAACGACCCGTGCCCGTGCGGGTCGGGAAAGCGGTTCAAGCAGTGCTGCATCAACGGGGCGACCGTGCCGATCGAACGTCGTTCCGGTTGGCTCTGCAACAAAATGGAGCGGTTCGCCCTGCGTCCCTTCCACTCCGCCGGCGTCGAGGCCCAGGCTGCAATATTCGAGCAGATGGGAGTGGACCTGCCCCAGTCCATGATCCCTATGCTGCTCGATCTGATCGCCTCTGACCCGGACATGGTCCAGGAATTCATCGATCAACGGGGCTATCTGCTGCCTGCCGACGAACTGCTTCTGCTCCAGCAGTGGCAGGGGATCCGACTCGAGCTGTACGAAGTTGTCGACGTAGACCCGGGGGCCTCGATGACCGTGCGCGACACCCGTAGCGGTGTCGAGTTGCTGGTCACCGAACGCACGGCCACGCTCGAACTGGCCCCCCACGGCTATGTCCTGACCAGGATCGCTCCGGTGGGATCGGAATACCAGATCATCGGTGCCGTCATGCCGGTCACCATGTTCCAGCGTGACTCGGTGCTGCGCATGCTCGACGATGGCTACACGACCGAAGACATGACCTGGTGGCTGGCGTCCATCTGCCGGCCGCCCACCATGCAGAACCGGGAGGGTGATGACCTGGTGATGTGCTCTCTTACGTTGCGTCCGATGTTGATGGGTTGGGACAAGCTGCCTGCGGCACTCGACGAGCTGTTCGGGCCGGCTGAAGGCGAGGTGTGGCGCGACCTTCTCGATCCAGACGGCGAGTCCTTCGTGCGCGCCCTGCTGACGCGCGAGGGGCAGAACCTGGTCGTAGAGACCAACTCCGTCCAGCGGGCTGAGGATGTGCAGGAACGCCTCACCCACATCGGTGGCGTGGCCTTCGAGGTGATCGACAGCGTGCAGACACCCTTGGAGGAGCTGGCCAAGCAGGCGAAATCGGCCAAGTTGTCCGGCCCGGATGGCCCGTCTGGCTCGTCTGGCTCGTCGAGTGGGCCGAAGAGGAGCTGGTCCAGCAGCGACGATCCGGCAGACATGCCTGACGAGATCCGACAGTTGGTGGAGAAGATGATCCGTGACCAG
>CAIVIS010000265.1 GCA_903906055.1 uncultured Acidimicrobiaceae bacterium | reverse complement strand
GTGCGCAACGGGCGCCTGGGCAGTGTCGAAGTAGACCCGGTGTCGGCCCAGGTGACCTTGGACGGGGAGCGGATGCACTTCGAGGCAACCGATGACGTGCCGCTGCAGCGGCTCTACTTCCTGTAGGTCTCTTGTGGCTACCCAGAAGAGCACATCGTGACGGCGACCGTGTGGGGCATCGAGGTCTGGATTCTCTTGGTGCTGGGGGCCATCACGCTGGTGGCCGGGTTCGTCCAGGCCACCGCCGGATTCGGATTCGCCCTGCTGGCGGTGCCGCTGATGGCACTGGTGATCCCGCCCCAAGCAGCCGTGGTGATCGTCTTCTTGCACGGCACCGTGTCGAGCCTGCTGATTGCAGCCCGCCACCACGACCACATCGACCGACCCGAGACGTGGCGCCTGAGTGCGGGAGCGGTGGTGGCTATGCCGCTGGGTGCGCTGATCTTGATCACGGCATCGGCCGGCGTGCTCCGCATCGCACTAGGAGTGGCCACCTGCACGGCTGCCCTGTGGATGCTCCACCCCGCCACCAAGCGGCGGGCTGATCTGGTGGTCCGCCCATCGGCCACCTATGCCGTCGGGGCGCTCAGCGGCGTGCTCAACACGGCGTTGGCCACCAACGGGCCGCCGCTGGTCGTCTACTTGCGGGCCCGCGGGCTGGCTACCGACGCTTTCCGGTCGACGCTGTCGGCCGTGTTCACCATCTCGAACGTGGTGGGGCTGGTGATCCTGGTGGCGTCAGGAGCGGTGCACCGGCCAGCGGTGGCCGCCTTCGTCCTCACCCTGCCGTTGGGATTGATGGGCTGGGTAGTGGGGAACACCGTCTCGGGCAAACTCCACAACAATCACTTCATCCATCTGGTGGACATCGTGCTGTTGGTCAGTGGCGTGTTGGCCATCCTGCGAGCCTTCATCGGCTGAGCGAACAATGCCTGAGCGCGACCGAGACGGACTGACTCAGACTCGGTTGGCTCGGTCGCTCAGATGGAACGGGTCTGGAGCGCCAATGCCGAGGCGAAGGCGGCGATCACCTCGTCCTTCGACCACGGAACGGGGGACATGGTGATGAAGTAGTCGGCCAGCGCGAGGTCGGCCAGACCGTCGAGGTCGTCCTCGGCCAGGTCGAGGCTCGACAGCACAGGAAAGTCGAGTTCAGCCAGAATCCGCCGCACCGCTCGCACGGCCCGGCTCCCGTCAGCCGACCCGTCGTCGGGCTCGCCCATAGCGTCGGCTACCCGCTCGAGCCACTCAGGCACATGGGCACGCTCGCGCTCGAGTGTTTCGGCCAGGACCAGGCCGATGGTGAGACCGTGAGGGACATGGCGGATACCGCCGAGGGCCTGGCCGAGCGAGTGCTCTGCCGCGCAGTCCGAGATGTTCATGGCCAGCCCCGCCATCATCGAGCCGCACGACATGGCCGACCGAGCGGCTTCGTCGGAGCCGTCCCGGTAGGCGGCCACCAAGGCGGGCGTCATCATCCGTACCGCTTCCAAGGCGATGCCATCGCCGATCGGGGTACGCACCTTGGCCACCACGGCGGCTATGGCCTGAGCAAGCGCGTCGATACCGGTGTTGGCCGTCATGGTCGGCGGCATCGAATGGGTGAGTAGGGGATCCACCAGGGCGTACTGAGCACGCATGTTGGCGTTGGCGATCCCGTTCTTTCGACCTGCCTCCGGATCCGACACGACCGATCCGCCTGATACCTCGGAACCGGTGCCTGCGCTGGTAGGGATGGCGACCAGGGCCACCTCGGGAACCGGGAACCCGGGGGAGTCGGCCAGGAACTCGGCGAACGTGCACCGCAGTTGTGCGCACAGTCGGGCGGCCTTGGCCGTGTCGATGACCGAGCCGCCGCCGATGGCCACCAGCGCAGTGGCTCCCGATGCGAACAGAGCGGTGGTGGCGGCATCCACCATGGCGATAGTCGGTTCGGCCGCCGGCTTGTCGAAGCGGGTGACGGTGAGCCCGTCGCGCCCAGTGAGATCGTCCAGAAGCGCGCGCACCGCTGGGTTGTGCTGCTCGATCCCCTCATCGACCATGAGGAAGATCTGGGTGGCGCAGAGTTCGCCCAGTACGTCGGGCAAGGTGGCGGAGATGCCTTGCCCGAAACGGACCTTCACGGGCAGTTGGTTGGCGAAGGTGGAGATGACGTTCATGGGGGCCTCGAGGAGTAGGTGAACGGTCAGGTGCGCTACGGCGCCGGGGGCATCCGCAGGCGGAACTCGGCACCGCTCGGATCGGTGACAGTGGCCATCCGCCCGTACGGGGTGTCCTGGGGTTGGTCCACCACGGACCCACCCAGCCGGACGACTTCGGCCACGGCTACGTCGGCGTCGGCCACACCCCAGTAGATGGTCCACTCCGAGGGCACATCCTTGGGGATCCACGGGGCCTCGAACACGCCGGCTATCGGTGTCCCCTCCGCCGGGTCGACCATCGTGGTGTAGCGGAACTCGTTGCTGTCGGAGACCACCTCGGTGTGCCAGCCGAAGACCGGGCGGTAGAACGCGATCGCCTCGGAGAGCGAGTGGGTGCGCAGTTCGAACCAGCCCGGTGCACCTGGTTCGTCCAGCACGGTGAACCCCGGGAACGTCACGGCCTGCCACACGCCGACGGTGGCACCCACGGCATCGACCAGCACCGTCTGGCGGCCCAAGTCAGCGATCGGCACCACCGGCATCATGACCTGTCCGGCGTGGTCGGCGGCCGCCTGGGCGGTCCGGTCGGCATCATCGCTGGCCAGGTAGACCTTCCAGGTGTTGTCGGCTGGCATGTCGCCCATATCGCCCATGCCCCCAGCCACGGGCACGCCATCGCGGTGGAACATGAAGTAGCCACCGAACTCGGGGCTTGGCTCCATTGCCTCCCATCCGAACAGTTCGCCGTAGAAGCGCCGGCTGGCGTCGACGTCCGAGGTCCACAGGTCGGCCCAGCACGGGGCGCCGATCGGGGCGTGGTCACGGTTGGGCATGGGTTCCTCGATTCACTTCGCTAGGTGGTGGACTCCGTGCGCCAGGTGGTCAGCCGGCGGGATCTGTGGCTGTCTCCACCGTGGCTTGGTGGATCAGAACGATGCGGCGCTGACCGAGGTCACGATGGATGACAAGTAGCCAGCGGTATTCTGCGAGGAGCAGACGAGCATCCCCGTCGGTGCGGTCACCAGGAGGGACTGGGTGTCCCCGGGGGGGTAGATGCGGACCTTTGCTGCGGCGGTGGAACTCGAGCACGGCGGGATGCCGGGATCGGTGACGGCCAGGGAGGAGAAAGCGTTTCCTCCACCAGCGAGGGTAATGGTGGCTGGCTGCCCGGTGGCCTGGCGCTGGGCAGAGGATCCGATCTGGCTGCCCTTGGCATCGAGGAACGACACCCCGGGGTAGCCGAAGAGCGTGCAGGCAGCAGATCCGGTGTTGCGGAAGGTGATCTCGTAGTGACTGGCACCGGCCGATCCATTGGGGGATCCGAGGGTGGCCGTCAACCCACTGGAGTGGCAAGTGGTGATGCTGGTGGTCGTCGACGTCGACGATCCTGTCGTCGAGGTGGTCCCAGTCCCGCCAGAAGTCGTCGGTGGCGCCTGGGTGGTGGTGGACGACGAGGACGATGAGCCTCCACAGGCGGCCAGTCCGATGGCCAGGGCACCGAGGGCGATCAAGACGAGCGGGGGTCGGCCACGGCCACGGCGAGAGGTGGTGGTCGATGGATTCGGCTGACTGCGGTTCGTGCTCACCCAACCATCATGGCGGTTCCCGGCACGTCAGGAAAGCGCGGGTCCCCACAGTGGCGGCCGTACCGTCGGTCCGCACTTCGCCACTGGTCCGTCCCCGGATCCCCGGCCGTACCACCGAGGAGGCACGCAGGGCCTAACCTGCGTATGTGGTCAATCTGAGCGGGTCCCAGCTGGCACTGTTCGTCGTGTTCGCCATCGCCCAAGCCGTGCTGGGGTACTTCTTGTCCGAAGCCGACCGGCGGAACCTGGGTCGAACCCCATGGGGCCTCCCCTCACTGGTCTGGGCGCTGATCTGGTTCCTGAGCCTGCTGGTCGCCATCATCCTCTTCGTCATCGCCCACCGGTCCGAGGTCCGCCGTGGCACGGTCGGGGCCTATGGCACACCAGGGCAGATGCCCCTCAGCTCAGCCGCTGGATCTGCCCCGCGGCAGAGTGTGGCTACCGACTTCCCCGCCTACCCGAGGCCAGCGACCGGTGATGCGCAAGCAAGCGCACCGGTGCCGCCGTCCAACCCCGGACC
>CAIVIS010000264.1 GCA_903906055.1 uncultured Acidimicrobiaceae bacterium | reverse complement strand
TGACCTCACAATTGGCAAAACTGGTGCCAGCGCTGCGCGTTCTCGGAGTGCTGGTTCACCTGGTGCGCTGCCCCATCTCGGGTCACGTCGCTCATGTGGGTAGTGCCGCCCGCTGGATTCATTTCCATCCTTCCGCCTGTGTCGATGATGGACCGGGGGTGATGGCTGAGGCAGGGCCATTGGTCACAACCGATCAATGGGACCACCCGAGTCGAGCCAGGCCCCGGCGGCCTCCCATAGGGCCGTTAGTTCCCAGAGATCGCGTACGACAAGATCGGCCCCAGCGTCGAGGAGCGCTGCTCCGTGTCCGGTGCGGTCCACCCCGACGACCATGGCAAATCCCCCGGCACGACCTGCCTCTACCCCCGCACGGGCATCTTCGACGACGACGCACTCGCCAGGAGCTACGCCCAGCATCCGGGCCGCCTCGATGAAACTGTCCGGAGCCGGCTTCCCGCTGAGCCCCCGCTCGCGCAGTACCACTCCATCCACACAGACATCGAACAGATCGGTGATCCCGGCCGCCCGCAGGACGGCATGGGTGTTTTCGCTGGCGGACACCACAGCACAGCGCACGCCATGGGAACGCAGGGCCAAGACGCACTCGACGGCCCCGTCGATGCAGGTCACGCCGTGAGCCAGGGAGGCACGAAAGAGTGCGTCCTTGGCCGCACCCAGGCCCGCCACTGATCGGAGTCCTGGGGGGTCTTGCACCAGTCCCTCCGATAGGACGATGCCCCGAGAGGCCAGGAAGTCCCGGACGCCGTCTGCTCTCGGCTTGCCATCGACGTAGCGGAGGTACTCCTCGATGGGGTCGAACGGGTCGAGGGACCCATGGGATGCCAGCAACGGGTCGAAGGTTGACTTCCACGCGGCTGCATGGAGGTCCGCGGTCTTGGTCAGCACCCCATCGAGGTCGAAGAGGCATGCCCGCCAGTTGGCGCCCCCATCGCGCCAGGCGGTGCCCAGAGTGGAGTTCGCAATGACGGGGTTCATCCCGGCACCTGGTCGGTTCTGAATCCGCCAGCTGGACCAGCAGACAATGTTGTCGGAGTGACCGGTGCACGTCGCACGAGCAGCAGCGGCCGCTGCGCCCGCTCGAGGACGGTGCGCAGCACATGGGGGTGGCCGCGGTCGGACTTGCCGGACCAGCAGAGCAGCACCAGGTCGACGGTGCGGGCTCCCTCCAGGATCTGGGCGGCTGGATCGCCGCTGCACACCGCCAGCACCGCGTTGCGCACCTGGCGGCGGCGGTCGATTTCGGACCGCCACGCCTCGGCGTTGTGTCCCGCACCTTCCCAGATCACAGGACGAGATGCTTTGGTCAGGACGTGGATCTGACGGACGTCGATACCGAGTGACTGGGCTCGCTCGATCCAGGTACGCAGGACGCCGAACTCCCCGAAGGTCAAGTCGGTGGGCACCAACATGGTGAGGACCAGGTCGGCGGAAGCATCGGAGGTGATCGATGGGGCAGCCCCGGTGGGAAGCACGAGCACTGGATCCAAGGTGGACGAGGCGACATCCAGTATCCACTGGCCTTTCCCGGCGCCGGATATCGCAACAGGAGCCTCGAACGCGTCGACTCCGCACAACTCGACCGCCGAGGAGATCACGGCATGCCATGCATCGATGGCATCGCCGGTGGGCCCGATGACATGGAGCCTCGGACCGGTAGGACCGGTAGGACCGGTAGGACCGGGGGGACCGGGGGGAGCGGGGGGACCGGTAGGACCGGTAGGACCGGTAGGACCGGTAGGACCGCCGTCCGGTCCATATCTGGCGATCATCCCACCCACCGTCCAGGAGGCTCGATCTGGGCGGGCATGCCGTGCACCTCGACGGTCACCGGCCGGTCACAGGACACATGGACCCGGTCGGCCCGGCACGCCAGGCGAATGCGACGGCCTCGCCAGCGGACCCGGACCCGGATCTCCTTCCATGATTCGGGCAGTACCGGGGCAAGGATCAGTGCCCGATCGTCGGGTGAGGTCACCGAGAGACCGATGAATCCGTGGACGACGGCCTGCCATAGGCCACCGAGGTTGGCCAGGTGGAGGCCGCCAGCTGTAGTGCCGGTCAGATCGTCGATGTCGATGGCCGCAGCCAGGGCGAAGAGGTCTAGTGCTTCGTCGGGCCGCCCGGCGCGGGCCAACAAGGCGGCATGCACCGCAGGGGACAGAGAACTCCCGTGGGCCGTGCGAGGCAGATAGTGGTCGAGGTTGGGGGCCAGTGAACCCGGCGCCATGTCGTCGGGGATGAGGAGATGGGCCATCAAGACGTCGGCCTGCTTGATGATCTGAGATCGTCCCAGCCGCTCGCGTCCGATGATCAGGTCGGCAGCCAGCGGAGGCGTGCCGATGTCGGTGGCCAGCAAGGGCTCGAGTTGGTCGTAGCCAGCGAACTGCTCGTAGCGCCCGGTGGCGGGGGAGTAGTTGTCGACGAGCGAGTCGGCGCCCGATCGCCAGCAGTCGGCCTCCTCGGGATCACCCCCGGTCCGTTCCGACAACACGGCGGCCTGGCGCAGGTTCCAGCGGGCCATCAGATTGGTGAATGTGTCGTCGTCGACGTCCTCGTGGTATTCGTCTGGGCCGGTGACGTGGTCGATGTGGGATCGGCCTTGGTCGTCGATGCGGATGCGGCTGGCCCAGTAACGAGCTGTCTCGATCACCAGCGGGCGACCGGGTCCCTCCAAGAACGGCCACCCGCCGTGCCAGGAGGCGTAGCGCCATGCCGCCCAGGCCACGCCGGCGGTCACGTGCTCCTCGAGCGCACCAGTGCGGATCGGCACCGTCTCGCCGTCCTGGGTGGTGCCCGTCGTAGGGGTGACATCATCGCCGGTGCGGGCCGACTCCCAAGGGAACCGCGCGCCGGATCTCCCTTCAGACGCCGCACGGGTGCGAGCAGGGTCGAGCCGATGGATCCGATAGGCCAGGGCCGCACGAGCGGAGGCCCCGTCGGTGGCAGCCAAGACCGGGAGGACGAAGATCTCGCAGTCCCAGAAGACGTGGCCGGCATAGGCCGGACCGGTAAGCCCTCGGGCCGAGATAGCTGATTCCCCACGCCGCAGGGCCGCACCGGTCAGATGGAAGAGGCTGAGCCGGAGCGCCCGGGTCGCATCGATGTCACCGACGATTTCGATGTCAGCGTCATCCCACCGGCGCATCCAGAGGGTTCTCTGGCGAGCCAGAAGTCCCGGTGCGCCGACATGGCGCATCTGGGCGATCGCTCCGGTGACCTCCTCGTCGGTCGGAGCGGTGGTGGCGGATACGGCGTAGGCGGCAAACCGCTCGATGCAGGCTGTGCCTCCCGGCGTTCCATCCGCTGATCGGACAGCGGTGGAGGTGGCGAGAGTCACACCGCCCCCCAAAGCCGACAGGCGGGCAACCAGGTCGAAGGCCGGTTGGTCGACCGGTGAGATCCCGGCCAAGACACCTGGCGTCACTTCGACGGTGACCACACCGGCGCCTGGCTGATCCAGACAGACGAACCGACATGAGCGGAGGACGACACCTCCTTCGTCCACCTCGCGGGTCAGCAGTCCGTCGCGCAGATCGAGCACCCTTCTCCCGGTGGGAATGGCGGGGGAGAGCGGCAGGTCGAGCCACGACGGCACCGGCATGGGATGCTCGCCGACCACCGGGGCTGACTCGTAGATCCCGGCTGCCATCACCGGGGCCACCTGATCGACCGCATCTCCTTCGAGGACGCCGCGTGATCCGATCGTTCCGTTGGCCAAGCAGAGCAGACTCTCGGCCACCCGGCTCCGGTCGTCATCGCTGTCGGCGACCAGGCACCAGGCCGGGTCGAACGGCAGTGCCGTCCCGAGTAGGCCGGGCAGGGGCACTACCTCCAGCGTCTCGGCTCTGGTCGGACTATCGGCACGGACCATCACGGAAGGGTGCCGGGTGCACCGTCTCCATCTGCCCGTAGGCGCCGACCGGTGACGACATCGCTGCGGATGTGCACCAGGCGATGGCCCGGGTCCGCCACCCGAGGTGCGGGGAGGTGACCAGGCGTCACCTGACCATCGAGCTCGCTGGCCAGGCCCCGCACGAGGACGCTCCACCGGCACCCGGCGTCTCCGGCGTCCGAGTCGCAGCCGACCCCATGTGAAGCGCTGTCCACCTGGAAGGCCACCAACTGGCCGTTTACATGGTCGAAGAGGCCAGCACCGAGTTGGATGACGATTGCCGTACCGTCGACTGCGTAATCGACCGGCAGTACCAAGGGAGCGCCGGTCTTGGGTATGCCGAGATGGCCGTGGTGGTGCTCCTTGGCCCCGAGTGCGAGCAGCCGCCGACACTCGGATATGGCCAACACTTCAGAGCCGCGCTCGTCTATCCACATGCGTGCATTCTCCGGCGGCGCAGTCGATCCGGACAGGGCACAAATACCCCCATGAGGAGCAGGTCAGCCCACGCCACGGTGCCAGCGGAAGGATGGATGGAGCATTCTGCGAGGATCGGACACCTGCGTGGCCGGCTCCGCATAGGGCTCGCAGGCCCGTTCATGACAGGTCGTACAGGTGCGCAATCCATCGACCATGCGGGTCACCTTGATCACCCCGCACAGTTCGCACCGACGACCGACGTAGACCTGCGCTGATGGCGGGGGTCGATCTGCGGGCAAGGCGTGCAGCCGTGTCTGTACGGCATCGCTCAACTCGAACTTCCCGTCCACCGTCTGCACGACGAGCTTTGCCGTCACCAACTCGCGCAGAAGTGGCACTAGTCGGTCGAACTGAGGGCTCGGGTCTGACACTGCCCTCAGTGACGGCATCCCCGAGGGGTGGCCCCCTGACCGTCCACGCACTTCGAACTCCACACCCGCCATGGAACACTCCCTTGTCCGCTTGCCGGAACCGCCTCCGGTGCAGCAGTTGACCTTCGCTGCACCGTCATCATGCATGTCTGTCATTGGTGAGCACAGGGTCGAAAGTCACACGACTGCGGTGGAGGCCGGCCGGTGGTGGCACGATCTGCCACAGGAACGTGCAGGGCGAAGTTGGGCCGTCCAGTTAGTGGCAGTACAACTGTCAAGAGTGATCCACCGTGGCTTAGGATCGTGGCGAGCGACCACCCGCTCAGCAAGGAAGGATCCGGCATGGACATCGAAGTACGACGTGATCAGCTCGGCACTACGAGGCGAATCGACAACCCCGTCGCCGATCCGGTCGATGGACAGGCGCTACTGCGGGTCGACACCTTCGCTCTGAGCATGAACAACGTCAGCTTCGGCATCACTGGGGAACTACTGGGCTACTGGAAGCTCTTCCCGGCAACCGAAGCCGGCTGGGGACGGATCACCGTCTTCGGATTCGCCGACGTGATCGCATCCCGGCACTCGGACTTGGCCGAGGGCACTCGAGTCTTCGGCTACTTGCCAATGTCGACCCATCTGACTGTGGAGCCAGCCCGGGTGAGCCAACGCGGATTCTTCGATGCGTCTGCACACCGTCGCGAGGTCATGAGTTCGGTGTGGAACTACTACCAGGACGTCACCGGGGCATCGGCTGAGGAGCGGGCCCGCGAGGCCCAGCGCAGCCTGCTCGGGCCGCTGTTCGTCACCGGCTTCCTCATCGACGACTTCGTCGAGGACAACGACGGGTTCGGGGCTGACACCGTGGTGATCTCCACCTCGTCGTCCAAGACGGCCATCGCCACCGCGTACTGCATGGCCCAGCGAGGAGGGCGACGCCTGGTGGGGCTGACGTCGGCCGAGCGGGTCGACTTCGTATCCGGTCTCGGACTCTACGACCAGGTGCTCTCGTACGAACAGGTGGGTGAGGCGGCGGGGGAGCGGGCTGTCTATGTCGACTTCGGTGGCATGCAGCCCTTGCGCGAGGAGGTCCACGCCCGCTACGGCGACGGCCTGGTCTATTCGATGGTGGCCGGGATGTCGCACGTGGACGACCCGAGTGGCCTGGTGGCACCGCAGCCGTCGGCGGGTGCCGCCCCCGAAATGTTCATGGCGCCCTTCCAGGTGTCCAAGCGGGTGCAGGACTGGGGACAGGACACCTACGACACCCGACGCGATGCGGCGTGGGATGGGTTTGTGGCATGGACGGATGGGTGGCTCACCATCACTGCAGGGCGTGGAGTGGACGCCGTCGAGGCGGCCTGGCACTCCTTGGTCGCAGGTGACGTGGACCCGGCCTCCGGGCATCAGCTCACCATGTGGGCATGAGTACCAGCAGCACGACCAGAACGACCAGCACGACCAGAACGAGGCAGATATGAAGATCCTCTCCACGCCTGACGGATCAGCCGACGGGTTGGCTGACTTCGACTTCGAGCGGCGCTATGTGACGATTCCAGACGGTGATGGCGGATCGTTGCGTGTCCATGTGGTCGAGGCCGGCCCGGCCACGGGCCGACCGGTGGTGTTCCTCCACGGGAATCCGTCGTGGTCGTACATCTGGCGGCACCAGATCCAGGCGGTGGCTGATGCCGGTTACCGGGCCATAGCGGTCGACCTGGTGGGGATGGGCATGTCGGACAAGCCCAGTGAGATGGATGACTACTCGGTGGCCAGGCACGTGGAGTGGATGCAGTCGGCGCTGATCGACGAACTCGGACTCGAAGACATCACTTTCGTCCTCCACGACTGGGGGGTGATCGTGGGTCTGCGGCTGGTGGCCTTGGCCCCCGATCGGGTGGCCCGGGTGGTGTGCTCCAACTCTGGATTTCCGGTGCGGGATCCGGCCCGCCCGCTTCCCGAGGCAATCGAGGCTCGTGGGCCCTATGCCGACTTTCAGAAGTTCGCCGCCGAGGTAGCGGAGTGGGAGCCGTGGGCCATGCTGCCCGGATGCATGGTGACTACGCCGTCGGATGCGCTCATGGCCGCCTATCGGGCCCCGTATCCCGATCCGTCGCTCACCATCGGGAGCAGGGCATTCACGCAGCTGCTGCCGACCAGGCCGGACAACCCGATGCTTCCTGGGAACTTTGTCGCCCTCGAGGTCCTCACTGGTTTCGATCGACCGTTCTTGACGATCTACTCGGATCAGGACATCGTCGCCCCCGACGGCTACCAGGCCCTTGTCGATTGGATCCCTGGGGCTGCCGGGCAGCCTCACGTGATCCTCGAAGGGGGCGGACACTTCCTCCAGGAGGATCTGCCCGAGGAGTACGGCGCGGTTCTTTGTGCCTGGTTGGCCGCCACCGAGTGAGGTAGCAGCCAGGCCCGTCGGTGGAGGGTTTCCGGTCGGGGTGCAACAGGGGTGCGGGCAGCAAATGGGACGATCGGCTCTAGTGGCGACGCGCCTCTATTGCCGACAATGGGTATTGAGATTGCAGCGCGGGGATGCGCTGGGGAGTTGGGGAGTCAGCCGCACGGTGTCCCTGGCTGACGGGTACAAGCAGCATCTAGGCGGATGAGCAGCATCAAGGCGACGAGGTGACAGTGATGAGCGGATGGATGTCGGCACGTTGGGTGACGAAGCACGAGGGCAGATGCCTGGTCGAGGAGGCTGAGCAGTTCCTGACTGGCACCTACGTACAGTCGCTACTGCTCCAGGGCATGGCCATACCGGAGTGGGCATGGGTGAGTCTGCTGGCCCACACCCCGGAAGCCCAGTTGTCCGGTCGGGTGGACGACCTGCCGCCGGCATGGCATGCCGATCCAGTCACGGTGCTGTGGCAGTGCGCGGTAGCGCTCCTCGCCCAAGAGGTGTTGGCGACGGCTGAGTCCAACGGATGCACGGTGGGGGAGTTGCAGCGAGGGCTGATCTCCGAGTTCGAGACCGGCCGCCGCCGAGAGGGGTCCACTCAGACGATGGGTCCCAGCCGGTTCATCCAGGAGGTTCGATCGACCTTGAGCCGGAGCCACGGACGGTGAGCGAGCACCATCACGTTGCGTTGGCCCGGCACCGGCAAGTGGAGCGCTGAGTTGCGCTGATCGACCAGAGGGCGCCCCATCCGGTCTAGCCGTTGGTAGTGCCCGCCGTGCTGGGATGACAGATGGACCTGCTGCGCCAAGTGCGGTCGATCCGGGGCCTTCGGCCCTGTTCGGTCGTTCCGATTGGTGCGAGCCTGAAACGAGGCCGATCGTCAGGAGGCGCCGATGCGTGCGCTCGTTGTCTGTGTTTCGATTTCCCAGGGCAACACGAAGCGGGTGGCCGAGGCCATCGCCGATGTATTGGGCGCTGAGGTCGTGGAGCCCGAAGACGTGGCTCCCAATACCGTGCCCGAGTTCGACTTGGTAGGGATCGGATCGGGCATCTACGCGATGATGTTCCACGCTCGGCTCTGGCGATTCGCACGTGCACTGCCCACGGCAGAGGGCACGCCAGTCTTCCTGTTCGCCACTAGCGGAAGCCCCGAACTTCTATGGCGACCTGCCGTGCGTGTCATGACCCGTCTGCTGCGCTCCAAGGGCTACCGGGTTGTCGGCACGTTCTCCTGTCGTGGGTTCGACAACCTCGGGCCGATGCAGTTGGTGGGCGGGCTGAACAAAGGCAAGCCCAACGACATGGACCTCGAGGCAGCGCGGGCGTTCGCCTCTGGCCTCCCTGGGCCTCGCGACAAGTCGACCAGGACCAGTGGTCGACCGGCCAAGAGGGTGTCGGCAGGGGAGCCGCCAACCTCCGCTCAGCGGGCTGCCTCTTGAGTCCGTCAGCAATCTGGCGCGCACGTCGACCGTAGAGGTCAGAGCCACTCGAGGCCGGCGGAGCAGGCAGTCGGTAAGGGGCCTGCAGCCCGGCCAGCATCGGGAAGTGTCGCACGTTCAGGGTCAGCAGTTCGGCATCGAGGATCAGGGCGGTGGCTGCAATGAGGTAGTCAGCCGCGACTATCTCTTGGTGGGAGCGCCGATACGTTCGCGCCAGGTCGCCAGGTCGCCAGCCAGCCTGGCCACCGATTCGGTCACCGGCAACCAATCGAACGCAAGGAAGAGTCGCTCCGTGGCAGACAGTTCGCCATCACGTCTCCGGACAGGAGTTCGAAGCGAACGACTTCGCTGGCTGCCAGGGGTTCGCCAGCAAGAAACTGGTCGTGGAGCAGCGCCACGGCACTGGGATGACCCCGAAGGTGATCGACGGCGATGCTGGTGTCGACGACTCTCAATCGAGGCCGAGCCCCTCGAGTCGTCGGCCGAGATCCCGCGTATCGAGTCCACGTACTCAGCACCGCCATGGGTCGGTCTGCCCAAGCACCAGCACTGTCGTCGAGGGCCCGCAGCCGATCATCGAGCGACCGTTCCCCGTAGGTGTGGCGCACGGCACGGCGTATCG
>CAIVIS010000263.1 GCA_903906055.1 uncultured Acidimicrobiaceae bacterium | reverse complement strand
GAGCATGGTGCCAGCCACCCGGGCGATGACCCTGATGGTGGTGTCGCCGGCACCCGGCTTGGAGATCCAAGCCACGGTCACGGCGATCCAATACGAGTGTGGGAAGTGGGCGAAGTAGCCGATGGTGACGGCTGCCGCTATGCACATGGACAGGCGGATGGCGTGGCGGAAGAATGGATCGGACCAGACCAGGTGCGTCCGGATGTCGAGCCGGGGCGGACGCCGCCATCGAGGGAGCCGTACGCCGCTTCCGGGCCCGAGAGGCCACGGTCCTACGACCGTTTCGACCAGGTGTCGCAGCGGAACGGTGGCTGCGGTCACCAGTCCGACGCCTTGCGGTGCCAACTCGACCATGCAAAGGGCGTAGGCCGCCTCGAGGGCGACCATGGCCCGGATCAGACTGCGTCGCCGGACGCGCCACACCAGGGTGTGACCGATGTCCCGGGTGACCAAGGCCAGGGCATCCAAGTAGGCATCGAAAGCCGAGCCATTGTTCGCGCTGGTTGACTCGGGACCCCGGTAGGCGGCGAGTCCGAGAAGGGCGACGCGCAGTTCAGCGCTGTCGTTGGTGATGCCGGTAAAGAACTGGGCTGCCGACCCGGTGTGCTCGTCGCAACCGATCTCGACCACCGCACTGCGGAGGTGGTCGGCGTGGATGCTCGACCACATGTCCATCCGACCAGCGCGGACCGAGCGGGCCAAGCCTCGGAAGAACACCGCAAGCTGGCTACGTGCTCCCGTGGCCCTCCTCAGCAGCCAGGGGACCGTGATGGTGAATGCCATCAGGGCGATTCCGAAGGTGAAGGCGCCCACATCGGCTGAGTTGAGGGCCAAGCCGGCCCGATGCAGGACCGGCTCGCCGCTGTACGCCGACACGAGCACCAGGGACAGCACGCCGATCATCGCCCCTCGGGGACCAGTGAAACAGAGCAGTCCGGCCCCGAAGGCCCACGCCACCGCCACCGCTAGGTGGAGGGCGACGTTGTCCGAGATCAGTCCGCCTATCAGGACCGCGCAGATCATCGCCACCGACCCGACCAGGAGCGAAGAAGCCCGGTGGCGGTAGGAGCCGCCCGGGTCGGCGAAGGCGGCGAACAGCGCGCCCAGCGCCACGCTCGCGTACTGGCTGCCGGTGCCGAAGTCGACGGTCAAGGAGAGAGCGACGGTGACCACCACGGCCACCCGGACAGCGCGGGTTACCGAGACCGATACCCAGTCGGTGGAGGTGACGGTCCCCGCCAGCCTCTGGAGAAAGGTCACCGGCACACTGTAGGTGGAGGCATCCACCCATGGCGTGCTTCTGAGTGGGACCGATGAGGGTTCGGCCTAGTTGCTGGCGAGGATCAGGCGGGGCGCGTGAGGAACATGGCACTGCGCTGGCGCCGGCTGTCGGCGATGAGCCGGTCGGTCATGCCATCGGGTACTCCGTCGAAGTACCGGTCGAGCACGTCGCCGAACAGCGGCTCATCCGGGTCGGCCCGCAGGAAGACCGTCATCGACGAGCACAGCTTGTCGGCATCGATATCGCCGAAGATATCGACAGCGGACGATCCGCCGATGGCCAGTACCCGGTGGGTGGCGTCGTAGAGGCGGTCGGCCAGCACGGGGTGGAGCAGGTAAGCGGCCGCTTCTTCCACCGAAGTGAGGGCGAAGTGCCGAGCCGTATAGGACGTGCCGAGTCCAGCGATCTGAGGGAAGACGAACCACATCCAGTGGGACCGCTTGGCGCCGTTGTCGAGCTCCGCCATGGCTCGGTCGAAGGTGCTGTCTTCGTCTTGTGCCTCTACGTACCGCTCCAGATCAAATCCCGACATGGGGGCAGTCTGCCCGATGGGTGCGACAAATGATCGGCGGGGTGGTGCTGGCTATTCGAGCCCGAGCAGGCCCCGGATGCGGTCTACGTCGAATGTGGTTCCGGCAGGTTGGCCAGCACCCCTCCGATCGAACTCGGACAGCAGAGCCAGAAGGTCCTCGCGGCGGGTCGGGTCGTCGAGGGCCTGGCGAGGAGTGAGGCCGCCGAGG
>CAIVIS010000262.1 GCA_903906055.1 uncultured Acidimicrobiaceae bacterium | reverse complement strand
GACAAGAGCACTGCATCGGAGCGTCGGGCGGCAGCCCGTGCCGAGGACGAGGAGCGTGTCGCCGCTGAGGCGCCCGCCGTCGAGCCCGCAGACGTAGACGACGCTGCCGAGGACGCAGAGGAGGGTCACTGATGGCCGACGAGCAGCGTGCCGAGGGCACGACCGAAGAACGGGCCAACGCCCGCAAGGTCCGAGAGGGCCTCGTGGTTTCCGACGCCATGGACGCGACCGTGGTCGTAGCCGTCGTCGAACGGGTGCGCCACCCCCGCTACGGCAAGACCGTCCAGCGGACCAAGAAGCTCTATGTCCATGACGCCGACAACAGCGCCAAGGTGGGTGACCGGGTGCGTGTCATCGAGACACGCCCCCTGTCGAAGCTCAAGCGCTGGCGGCTCTCTGAAGTGCTGGAGCGTGCACGATGATCCAGCAGGAATCACGACTCCGGGTGGCCGACAACTCCGGTGCCAAAGAGGTGCTTTGCATCAAGGTGCTCGGTGGCTCGCGCCGCCGGTACGCCTCGATCGGCGACATCTTCGTGGCCACGGTCAAGGACGCCATCCCCGGTGCTGCGGTCAAGAAGGGTGACGTCGTCAAGTGCGTCGTCGTCCGTACGAAGAAGGAGCGCCGCCGTCCAGACGGTAGCTACATCCGCTTCGACGAAAATGCCGCAGTGCTCATCAACGACCAGCAGCAGCCCCGTGGGACCCGGATCTTCGGCCCCGTCGGACGAGAGCTGCGCGACAAGCGCTTCATGCGGATCATCTCGCTGGCGCCGGAGGTGCTGTAGATGCGAATCAAGAAGGGTGACAAGGTGCAGGTGATCTCAGGCAAGGACAAGGGGAAGCAGGCCCACGTGGTCCGCGCCATCCCGTCCGAAGGCCGGGTCATCGTGGAGGGTGTACACGTGGCCAAGCGTCACGCCAAGCCCACCCGAGCGACCATGCAGGGAGGCGTCATCGACAAGTTCATGCCGGTGGCCGTCTCCTCGGTGGCCATCGTGTGCAACTCGTGCGGGCCCACCCGCATCGGTATGCGCATGGACGAGCAGGGACGCAAGCTGCGTGTCTGCCGCAAGTGTGGGATGGACCTCTGATGGCGTCCACCTCGGCGGCCGAGCGGCCGCGTCTGAAGAAGCGCTACGACGAGACGGTGCGTGCGGAGCTCCAGCAGACTCTGGGTCTCGGCAACATCATGGAGGTCCCACGTCTCACCAAGATCGTGATCAACATGGGTGTGGGTCGAGCGACTCAGCAGAAGTCGCTGATCGAGGGCGCCATGCGCGACCTCGAGAGCATCGCCGGCCAGAAGCCCATCGTCACCAAGGCCAAGAAGTCGATCGCCTCGTTTAAGCTCCGCGAGGGGCAAGAGATCGGCGCCAAGGTGACCTTGCGGGGCGACCGGGCATGGGAGTTCTTCGACCGTCTGGTCTCCATGGCCATCCCCCGTATCCGTGACTTCCGCGGGCTGTCGCCCCGGTCATTCGACGGACACGGCAACTACACGTTCGGTGTGACCGAGCAGTTGATCTTCCCCGAGCTCGACTACGACCGCATCGACACCACCCGGGGCATGGACATCACCATCGCCACCACCGCACGAACCGACGATGAGGGCCGGGCACTGCTCGCCGCCTTCGGTTTCCCGTTCCGCAAGGAGAACCAGTAACCCCATGGCGAAGAAGGCTTTGATCGAGAAGCAACAGCGCACGCCGAAATTCAAGGTGCGCGGCTACACCCGGTGCCGCCGCTGCGGCCGCCCGAAGTCGGTGTACCGCAAGTTCGGCCTGTGCCGGATCTGCCTGCGGGTGATGGTCCATGCTGGGGAGATCCCCGGCGTGACGAAGGCCAGTTGGTGAGGGGAGACGAACGATGACGATGACCGACCCGATTGCCGACATGCTCACCCGCATCCGGAACGCCAACACCGCCCACTTCGACACCGTGTCGATGCCTGGCTCCAAGCTCAAGGAGTCCCTGGCTGCCATCCTCGTACAGGAGGGCTACATCGGTGGGTTCGAAGTGAGCGATACGCCGGGCAAGCCCGGACGGACGCTCCAGATCACCATGAAGTACGCACCTGACCGTGCCCGGACCATCTCCGGGATCAAGCGGGTGTCCAAGCCAGGGCTGCGTATCTACGCCCGGGCAGACAAGATCCCGCGCGTGCTCGGTGGGCTCGGTGTGGCAGTGGTCTCCACTTCCAAGGGCCTGATGACCGATCGCGAGGCCCGCAAGAAGCGCATGGGCGGCGAGGTGCTCTGCTATGTCTGGTAGCCACATCGTGATCCGTGCCGCGCACAGCAGTTTTAGTGGAGGTACTCGCTGATGTCCCGAATCGGACGTTCACCCATCACCGTGCCCTCAGGGGTCACGATCGCCGTCGACGACGAGCACCGCATCACGGTCAAGGGACCCCAGGGCGAGTTGGCCCGCCAGGTTCCGGCCGCTATCAGCATCAGCCAGGACGGCGATGTGCTGACGGTGGCACGTCCAGACGACCAGCGCCAGAACCGTGCGTTGCACGGTCTGACCCGTTCGTTGGTAGCCAACATGGTCACCGGCGTGACCGAGGGCTTCTCCAAGGAGCTCGAGATCGTCGGCGTCGGTTACCGGGCCATCCCCAAGGGTCCCTCCGAGTTGGAGCTCGCCCTCGGGTTCTCGCACCCGGTGTTCGTCAGCGCCCCCGCTGGCGTCACCTTCGATGTGCCGACGCCCACCAAGATCATCATCAAGGGAATTGACAAGGAAAAGGTCGGCCAGGTCGCCGCAGACATCCGCAAGCTGCGCAAGCCGGAGCCCTATAAGGGCAAGGGCATTCGCTACGTGGGTGAGCGGGTCGTGCGCAAGGCCGGGAAGGCAGCCAAGTAATGGCCCGCACTGATCACAAGCTCGAACTCCGCCGCCGCCGTCACCGTCGGGTGCGCAAGCGGGTGGAGGGCACGGCCGAGCGTCCTCGCCTGGCCGTGTTCCGCTCCAACAAGCACATCACGGCCCAGCTCATCGACGACCTCGCCGGGCGCACCCTGGCATCGGCGTCGACGGTGGAGGCTTCCATGCGGAGCTCCAGTGGCGGCAACATCGAGGCGGCCAAGGCCGTGGGGACCCTCGTGGCGACCCGCGGCAAGGACGTCGGTATCACCACTGTGGTCTTCGACCGCGGCGGGTTCGCCTACCACGGGCGGGTGGCCGCACTGGCCGATGCCGCCCGCGCTGAAGGACTGGAGTTCTGATATGGCTGTGAACAACAACGAGCTGCAGTTCGAGGAGCGCACCATCCGGGTCAACCGGGTGTCGAAGGTGGTCAAGGGTGGTCGTCGGTTCTCCTTCGCCGCACTCATGGTCGTCGGTGACGGCAACGGACGGGTCGGCCTCGGCTACGGCAAGGCCAAGGAAGCCGGTCTGGCCGTGCAGAAGGGTATCGAAGAGGCTCGCAAGAACATGTTCGACGTCCCACTGGCCGGATCGACCATCACGCATCCGATTGTGGGAGAGAGCGGGGCCGGACGGGTCATGCTCAAGCCGGCTGCCCCGGGAACCGGCGTCATCGCTGGAGGGGCGGCGCGGGCCATCTTGGAGATGGCTGGCATCCGCGACATCCTGGCCAAGTCGCTCGGTTCCTCCAACGGAATCAACGTGGCCCATGCCACCATCGCCGGCCTCAAGGGGCTGAAGCGTCCCGACGAGATCGCAGCCCTCCGGGGCAAGCCGGTCGAAGAGGTGGCTCCGGCTGCCATGCTGCGGGCCTACCGCGAGCGTCGCCGCGAGGCTGACGTCTTCACGGAGGTGAGCTGAGATGGCATCGACTACTGATACGCCGCTGTCGACCACGGGCTGGATCCGAGTCACTCAGGTCCGCTCCGCCATCGGTACCAAGCCCAAGCACCGTGGCACACTGCGTGCCCTCGGGCTCCGCGGCATCGGACGCACGAACGTGCTTCCCGACCGTCCGGAAATCCGTGGGATGATCGCACGTGTGCCCCACCTGGTCGACGTGACGTCCGCCAGTGCAGAAGACAGGAAAGGCTGACCATGAAGGTTCATGAGCTCCGCCCCCCAGCAGGGTCGAACCGCGCACGCAAGCGCGTCGGCCGTGGCATCGGCGGCAAAGGCGGCAAGACCGCTGGCCGAGGCACCAAGGGTCAAGGCGCACGCGACACCATTCCGATGGGATTCGAGGGTGGCCAGTTGCCCCTTCTCCAGCGCATTCCCAAACTCCGGGGTTTCACAAACCCGTTCCGGGTGGAGTACACCCCGGTGAACGTCGGTGCCCTGGGCATCGTCGATGGTGACAGCGCCGATATCGCCGCTCTGGTGGCGTGCGGGCTGGCCCACAAAGGTGACCTGGTGAAGGTGCTCGGCGGCGGCGAGGTGCCACGTGCCTTGCGGGTCGAGGCACACGCCTTCTCCAAGTCGGCCGAGGCCGCCATCACGGCAGCGGGGGGATCGATATCGATCGTTCCGCTCCCGTTTGGTAACGGACGTCCGCCCGCTAAGGGCAACGCCCTCACCAACCGCTAGCATCTTCCGAACGCGGCGCCGAGGAGTCCCATGCTTTCAAGCTTGGCCAATATCTTCAGGATTCCTGACCTTCGTAAGAAGGTCCTATTCACGCTGACCGTCATCGCCCTGTATCAGTTCGGGGCGAACGTGCCGGTCCCCTTCATCAACTTCTCGAAGGTGGCCCAGCTCACGGCGGCGTCGAAGTCCTCGGGGGTCCTCGGATTCCTGAACCTGTTCAGTGGCGGTGCGCTCACCCGCATGGCCGTGTTCGGACTCGGCATCATGCCGTACATCACCTCGAGCATCATCATCCAGCTCCTGGCCACGGTGATCCCCAAGCTCGAGCAGTGGCGGGACCAGGGTGCGGTCGGTCAGAAGAAACTCACCCAGACCACCCGGTACCTGACGGTGGCCCTGGCGTTGATGCAGTCCACCGGTCTGGTGTACCTGTTCCACAAGGGCGGCGGCGGGCTCTTCGGGTCCTCGCAGAACATCGACCTCATCCTCAACTACTCAGTGTGGCGTGCCGGTTTCATCGT
>CAIVIS010000261.1 GCA_903906055.1 uncultured Acidimicrobiaceae bacterium | reverse complement strand
TCGGTCGGTGACGGCGGATTCGGCACCAGCGTGTTCGATCCGCTGCGGTTCCCAGTGGTCCGCACCCCCGGATATGCCACACCTGGCTGGGCCGACCAGGCGGTGGCCGCCATCGCCACTCACGGCGACACATTGGCGGCCATGATCATCGAGCCGCTGGTCCAGGGGGCCTCGGGCATCTTGGTCGCTGACCCGGACGATCTGGCCAGGGTGGGCCGAGCATGTCGGGAACACGGCGTGCTGCTGATCTGCGACGAGGTGGCCACCGGCTTCGGGCGCACCGGGAAGCTGTTCGCCTCCGAGTGGGCCGGCCCCGACTTCCGGCCCGACATCATGTGCCTGGGCAAGGGGATCAGCGGTGGGTACCTCCCGCTGTCGGCCACGGTGGCGTCCCGACAGGTCTACGAAGGGTTCCTGGGCGAGGACCTCGGGACGGCCACCTTCTACCACGGGCACTCCTATGGGGGGAACGGCCTGGCCTGTGCCGTGGCCCACCGTCACCTGCAGCTGTTGGACGAGTGGAACGTCCTCGATCACGTGAACACGGTGGCCGAGCACCTGGGCACTCGTCTCGCCAGCTCCATCGCCGGACTCGACGGGGTGGCCGAGGTGCGACAGCAAGGCCTGATGGTCGGTGTGGATCTGGCACCGCCCGAGGGCGGCGTGCGGTGGGGGAGGCGGGTGTGTGCCGGAGCGGTCGCCCGGGGCGTGCTGCTGCGGCCCCTCGGTGATGTCGTAGTGCTTATGCCCCCGCTGACCAGCACGGCCGCCGAACTCGACCGGGTCGTCGACGTGCTGGCCGAGTCCATCGCCGTGGTGTGGGCCGAGGACACCCGGTGACCGAAGCCTCGTCGATTGCCAGGTCGACGGCATCGTCGACAGCGTGGTCGGCGTGGGTCGATGCGGCCTGCGACGAGGTGGCAGCGGCTGGTCGGTGGCGAGCGCCCCGGCAGTTCGACGCTCGAGGCCACGACGGTCTACTCACTCCTGACCCGAGCCGAGCAGACTCCCAGCCGGTGGTCTCGTTCGCCTCCAACGACTACCTCGGCCTGGCCACCCATCCAGCCGTGGTGGCTGCTGCCCACGCCGCGCTCGATCAATGGGGAGCAGGATCTGGCGCCTCACGGCTGGTGACAGGATCCCGGCCGGTGCACCACGAACTCGAGGCGGCCCTGGCCGAGTGGAAAGGCACTGATGCTGCAATCGTCTTCCCCACCGGGTTTGCCGCCAATCTCTCTGTCTTGTCGGTGTTCGCGGCCGGCGGAGTGGCTGTGCACTCCGACGAGCTGAACCATGCCTCCATCATCGACGGGTGCCGACTGGCCCGGGCCGACATCCGCATCTACCCCCACGCAGACTTGGAGGCGCTCGATGCCGCGTTGGGCGCCGAGGCCTCGACGGGCAGGCGCTCGATCGTGGTGTCGGACACTGTGTTCTCCATGGACGGTGATGCGGTCGACCTCGAGGGCCTGGCAGCGGTAGCGGCCCGGCATGGGGCTCTGCTGGTGCTCGACGAGGCCCACGCCGTGCTCGGCCCCGACCTCGCTGGCGGGACAGGGGCCGGAGGAGGAGCCGACGTGCTCCAGGTAGGGACACTGTCAAAGACGCTCGGCTCGCTAGGTGGGTTCGTGGCCGGGCCCAAGAGGTTCATCGATCTCCTGGTCAACCGGGCCCGTCCTTACATATTCACCACTGCCCCTACCCCGGCCGACGCAGCTGCCGCATTGGCTGCCATCGGCGTGGTCCGTTCGACCGAGGGCGACGAACTGCGAACTCGGCTGTCCGGGCTGGTGGCTCGCCTGGCCGGAGCCATCGGACTGGCCGACCATCCGTCTCCGATCTTGCCTTTGGTGATCGGGGCCGAAGACGCAGCAGTAGCTGCCTCGTCGGCCCTATTGCAGCAAGGGCTGTGGGTGCCGGCCATCCGGCCCCCCACGGTGGCACCGGGTACGTCGAGGCTGCGGATCACGCTGTCGGCCACCCACAGCGACCAACAGGTCGATCGTCTGGTGGCTGGCCTGGCTGGCCTGGCCGGCCTGGCTGGCCTGGCGGGACTAGCCGCAGACCAGTCAACAGGGGCAGACAGTGCGTCCTGACCGAGTAGTGCTGGTGTGCGGGACCGGGACCGAGGTGGGCAAGACCTGGGTGGCGGCCCGGCTCCTGGCCAAACTGCGGACCGGCGGCCTTACCGTGGCCGCTCGCAAGCCGGCGCAGTCGTTCGACGTCGACGGTCGTGGTGATGCGCTCGGCGGGGCCACCGATGCCGAGGTGCTGGGGGTGGCATCGGGGGAGCATCCCGATGTGATCTGTCGTCCCTCGCGTTCGTATCACCGGGCCATGGCGCCGCCCATCGCCGCTGCGGCCCTGGGGCTTCCGTCGTTCACGGTGGCCGACCTGGTGGGCGAGTTGCAGTGGCCCGATGCCGGTGCTGACGTAGGCCTGGTCGAGATGGCCGGCGGGGTGCGCTCCCCCCAGGCCGACGATGGTGACGTGTGCGACTTCGTGCACGTGCTCCGGCCTGATCTGGTGATCCTGGTGGCCGACGCGGGGCTCGGGACCATCAACAGCATCCGGCTGTGCATGGACGCTCTGGCTGGATCGACGGACGGCGCTGATGGCGTGTCGACAGTGGTCGTGCTCAACCGATATGACGGTGACCATGAGATCCACCGGCGCAACCGCCACTGGCTGACCGAGCGGTGCCTCTATTCGATGGTGGTGCTCCCCGGCAACGAGCAACTGTTGGTCGACTTGGTGGCCGGGGGTTGAGTGCATCGTGGTGCTGACGAGCGTTCTGACAGTGGGCAGCATCCCCCAAGCGTCTGGGGCTGACCGTTGACCCGGGCACTGGTGCTGGGTGGGGGAGGTATCGCCGGGATCGCCTGGCATACCGGGATCCTCCAGGGGCTGGC
>CAIVIS010000260.1 GCA_903906055.1 uncultured Acidimicrobiaceae bacterium | reverse complement strand
TCGTCGTCGTTCCACACGTACCAGTCGGCCTTGGGGTTGTCCCGACTCGAGCGCGACTCGATGAACCACGGATGCTGGTCCGAGGTGTGGTTGATGACCAGGTCGGCGATGACCCGGATGCCGCGGGCGTGCGCCTCGGCCATGAGCCTGCGCAGGTCGTCCACCGTGCCCGAATCCGGGTGCACCGAGTAATAGTCGCTGATGTCGTAGCCGCCGTCGCGCATCGGAGACGGATAGAACGGCAGCAGCCACAGGCAGTCGACACCGAGCCACTGCAGATAGTCGAGCTTGGAGATGAGCCCGGGGATGTCCCCCACCCCGTCGTTGTTGCCGTCGAAGAACCCACGGATCAACACCTCGTAGAAGACGGCCCGCTGGAACCACAGCGGATCTTCGGCGGCGGGGGGCAGCGGGCCGGTCGGCGTGGTCGGGACGACGGTCACCAACGCACGCTATCCGACAGGCTCGACGGCTCCGTCACCGTGCCGCCTCCAAGACGGGCGGTCAGACGTCAGGGAAGAGACCGGCCAACAGTTGGTCGGCCGCTTCATAGGGGTCGAGCGTCCCGTTCGACATGTCGGCCACCAAAGGTGCGAACCGGTCGGCGGCCAGCAGTGCGTCGAGCTGCTGCTCCACCCTGGCCAGCAGAATCTGGTGGAACTCGCGAGCCAGCCGCTCCCGCCGGAAGCGCTCCAGGTTTCCGTTGGCGATGAGGTGGTCCCGATGATCGCTGATGGCGGTCCACAGCTCGTCGACCCCGTCACCCGAGGACGCCACCGTGTCGATGATCATGGGACGCCAATCGCCGAGTTGGGTCAACTCCAACATGAGCTCGAGGTCGCGCCTGGTCTCGCGTGCACCGGGGCGGTCCGCCTTGTTGATGACGAACAGGTCGGCGATCTCCAGGAGGCCGGCCTTGTTGGCCTGGATGGCATCGCCCCACCCCGGATTCACCACCACGATGGTGGTGTCGGTGGCTGCAGCCACAGCCACCTCTTGCTGGCCGACACCGACGGTCTCCACCAGGACCACGGGAACGCCGACGGCAGACAGGACCCGCACGGCGTCTGGCACGGCCACAGCCAGACCGCCGAGGTGGCCACGGGTGGCCATCGAGCGGATGAAGACCTTGTCGTCGAGGGCGTGGTTCTGCATCCGGACCCGATCCCCCAAGATGGCCCCACCCGAAAAGGGCGAGGACGGGTCGACGGCCAGCACGGCCACCTGGTCGCTTCCACTCAGTCCACGCGTGCGGGCCCGGGTGATCAGCTGATCAGTGAGCGTCGACTTGCCCGCACCCGGAGCCCCGGTGATCCCGATGCTGTAGGCCTCACCGGCTGAGCGGTAGGCGATCTCGGCTACTCCCCGGGCGCCGTCGCCTCCTCGTTCCACCAGCGACAGCAGCCGGGGCAGGGCGACTCGGTCGCCGGTGCGGGCGGCATCGAACAGGGAGGCTGGATCTGCGTTGCGGTGGACGGCCATGGAGGAAAGAGCGTATCCGGGGTCGGGGGAGCCCGTCAGGCCCGGACCACGCTGGCCCCGAGCGACACCAGCTTGCCGTCGAGGTCCTCGTAGCCGCGATCGACATGGTGGGCATCGCTGATCACCGTCTCGCCGTCGGCCACCAGACCGGCCAGGACCAGTGCGGCCCCAGCGCGTACATCGAAAGCCCGAACCTTCGCCCCCGACAAGCGCCGCACCCCCCGCACTACGGCATGGTGGCCCTCGGTGCGGATGTCGGCACCCATCCGGCGCAGCTCTTCGACGTAGCGGAAGCGCCCGAAGAACAGGTTTTCGCTCACGATGCCCACGCCCTCGGTGACGGTCAACAAGGTGACGAACAACGGCTTGTAGTCAGTGGCGAATCCCGGGAACGGCAGGGTGGCCACATCGGTCGACTGCAGCCCCCCGACGCCGGCGGCCGAAGCCCGCAGGCCCTCGGGCTCGAAGGTGACCTCCATGCCGGTGGCCGTCAGTTTCCGCAGCAGCATGTCCATGTGCTCGGGCCGGCCATCCTCGACGATCACGTCGCCCCCGGTCAGGCCGGCCGCCACCAAGAACGTCGCCACCACCAACCGGTCGGGGATGACGGCATGGGTGGCTGGCTCGAGCCGGTCCACCCCTTCTACCTCGATGCGCGACGTGCCAGCCCCGGTGATCCTCGCCCCCATGGCGTTCAGGAAGTCGGCCAGGTCGCGCACTTCGGGTTCGCGGGCGGCGTTCTCGATCACCGTGGTGCCCTTGGCCAGCACGGCGGCCATGAGTACGTTGTCGGTCCCGGTGTGGCTCGGGTACTCCAGCACTACCCGGTTGCCCACCAGCCGGGGGGACCCGGCCACGGTGGACTCCACTCGGCCTTCCACGTTCCCGTGCGACGAGGTGAACTCCACACCCAGTGATTCGAGGGCCCGCAGGTGCATATCGATGGGCCGAGGGCCGAAGTCGTCACCCCCGGGCATCGACACCTTGGCCCACCCACACCGGGCCAGCAGCGGCCCGAGCACCACCACCGAGGCCCGCATCTTCTCCACCAGCTCGTAGGGCGCCTCTGGGGTGATGTCAGCCGGGGTGTGCACCACCAGCTCGTCAGGGCGCTCGCCTCGGGTGACGACGGCCCCCATCGCCTCGAGCACCTCGGCCATGATGTCGACGTCCGAGATGCGGGGCACATTGGTCAGGACGTGACGTCCCTCGGCCAACAAACAGGCGGCCATCAACTTCAGCACCGAGTTCTTGGCCCCACCGGCCCGGACGGTCCCCGAGAGCGGTCCGCTGGGGCTGACGATGAAGCGATCCACCCGTCCAGTATGGCCCGTGGTGGAGGCGGACCCGGTTGATGCACGGCGACCTGGGGCCACCGCTCAGATGACGGCGATCTCCGACCACCGGCCGAACACCCCGGCCAGCGTGTTGATCATCTCGCCCACCGTGGCATAGGCCCGCACCGCCTCGAAGATGGCGGGCATCAGATTCCGCTCCGCATGGTCGGCATCGGCGGCCAGGCGGGCCAAGGCCTCGGCCACCGCCGTATCGGAGCGGGCCAACTTGACCTCGGACAGGCGCTTGCGCTGCGCCTGCTCGACCTCGGGACCGATGGCCAAGGTAGGCAGCAGGCTGTCCTCGTTGCCCCCGGTGAAGCCGTTGACCCCGACGATCACCATGCGATCCGACGACACCTGGCGCTGGAACCGGTAGGCGGCATCGGCGATCTCGCCTTGGAACCAGTTCGACTCGATGCCAGCCACGACCCCGTCGAGCATCGAGCCCGACCCCAGGGCGTCGAGGTGGGCGAAGACGGCCTCGGCCTGGGCCTCGAGTTCGTCGGTCAGTGATTCGACGAACCACGAACCGCCCAATGGGTCGGCCACGTTGGCCACTCCGGTCTCCGAAGCGATGACCTGCTGGGTGCGCAATGCGATGCGAGCCGCCTTTTCGGTCGGCAGGGCTAGGACCTCGTCCATCGAGTTGGTGTGCAGGCTCTGGGTGCCGCCCAGCACTCCGGCCAGGGCTTCGATGGCGGTGCGGACGATGTTGAGCTCGGGCTGCTGGGCCGTCAGCGACACTCCGGCTGTCTGGGTGTGGAACCGGAGCGTCATCGACCGAGGGTCCGTGGCCCCGTAGCGGTCCCGGAGCCAACGGGCCCAGATCCGACGGGCGGCCCGGTACTTGGCAATCTCTTCGAAGAAATCGATGTGGGCGTTGAAGAAGAACGACAGGCGAGGGGCGAAGGCGTCAACAGCCAGACCGGCAGCCTGGGCTGCTTCCACATAGGCGAACCCGTTGGCCAGGGTGAATGCCAGCTCGTGGGCAGCCGTGGATCCGGCTTCGCGGATGTGATAGCCGGAGACCGACACCGGGTGGAAGCGGGGCATCTCGGCGGCGCAGTAGCGGATCACATCGGTGACCAGCCGCATGGACTGCCGAGGCGGGAAGATGTACTCCTTCTGGGCCTGGTACTCCTTGAGCATGTCGTTCTGGAGGGTGCCACCGAGCAGCCTGCGCTCGGTGCCCGCCGCCTCGGCGGCGGCCACGTACATGGCGAAGCACATCGGGGCCGGCGAGTTGATCGTCATCGACGTGGTCGTCTTACCGAGGTCGATCCCATCAAAGAGATCCTCGGTATCAGCCAAGGTGTCGACGGCTACACCGCACTTGCCGACCTCCCCTTCGCACATGGGGTCGTCGGAGTCCCGGCCCATCAGGGTGGGCAGGTCGTAGGCCACCGACAGGCCGTCCCCTCCGGCGGCCAGCAGGTCGCGGAACCGGAGGTTGGTGTCCTCGGCCGTGCCGAAGCCGGCGAACATCCGCATGGTCCACAGCTTCGAGCGGTACATGGAGGCGTAGGGCCCCCGGGTGTAGGGGAACTGGCCGGGCCAGTCCGCCCCTGGGCTGCCATCGGCCACCTCGCCAGCCGGTCCGTAGGCCGGCTCTAGGGGAATGCCCGACATCGTCTCGAAGTCCACGTCGCGCAGGGTCGCGGCTGCAAGGTCCGCGCGCCACGCATCGAACCCCGCTGATGCGGGCACATCTGACATCTCCCCAGCATAGGGAAAATCTCCTCTGGTGAGGGCCTGCGCTACTCCTGCGACTTTCCTGGGGCGCCAGCCACTAACGTCTGCTCTCGTGAACGCCATCCCGCAGGCCCCTGATCGCAACCTGGCCATGGAACTGGTCCGGGTGACCGAGGCCTCCGCCTTGGCCGCATCCCGATGGATGGGTAGAGGCGACAAGAACGGTGCCGACGGTGCTGCCGTCAACGCCATGCGCATCGTGCTCTCCTCCATCGCCATGGACGGCGTCGTGGTGATCGGCGAGGGGGAGAAGGACGAAGCCCCCATGCTCTTCAACGGCGAGCGCATCGGCGACGGCACCCCGCCCAAGGCCGACATCGCCGTCGACCCCATCGACGGCACCACCTCCACTGCCCTCGGGCGGGGTGGGGCCCTGGCCGTCATCGCCGTGTCCGAAGAGGGCACCATGTTCGACCCAGGACCCTGCGTCTACATGGAGAAGTTGGCCGTCGGGCCCCGTGCTGTCGGCGCCATCGACATCACCCGGCCCATCGTCGACAACCTGGACGCCGTGGCCAAGGCCAAGGGCACTTCGGTCCGCGACCTCACCGTGGTGATACTCGACCGCCCCCGCCACGCTGAACTCATCGCCGAGGTCCGCGCCACCGGCGCCCGGATCCGATTGATTACCGACGGGGACGTAGCCGGCGCCATCGCCACCTCTTGGCCGGACACCGGCGTCGACATCCTCGTCGGCATAGGTGGCACGCCCGAAGGCGTGATCGCCGCGGCTGCCCTCAAGTCGATGGGTGGGGAGATCCAGGGCCGCCTCTATCCCCGCAACGAGACCGAGCGCACCGCCGCCCTCGACCTCGGCTACGACCTCGATGCCGTGCTCACCACCGACGACCTGGTGCGAGGCGACAACTGCTTCTTTGCCGCCACCGGGATCACCGACGGTGAGCTGCTCCAGGGCGTCCGCTACGACGA
>CAIVIS010000259.1 GCA_903906055.1 uncultured Acidimicrobiaceae bacterium | reverse complement strand
CTGGTGTGGCGCATCCGGCGACGCAGTCTGATCCGGGCCATGGTCGCCCTCGAGGCGGCCTACGCCCGCTGCATGGTCGAGTTGGCACCGCAAGGCGTCGGACTGGTGACCGCAGCCACCGTTCCGCTGCGACACCTGGTCGAAACGGTCGTCGGACCCTGGCCCCTCGGACCCGGAAGCGGCGTGCGGCTCCCTCGGTGGCGGCGTCCGCCCCGGCTCGACATCCGGACCCACCTGGTCTGGTCCGATCCATTTTTCCGCCACGCAGTCCGCCTGTCCATGTGCATAGCGGCAGCCGTCACCATCGGCTACTTCGCCCACTTCCCCCACTCGTATTGGATCGCCGTGACCGTGGCTTGGATCTCCAAGCCGGGTGCCGGCGACACCACCATCAGGGTCATCGCCCGGGTGGCTGGCACCATGCTCGGCATCGTGGTGGTGATCGTCGTGGCCTGGGCTATCCCCCTCTACGCGTGGGACACCGTGCCCCTGATCGGCTTGGCCGTGGTGGTCGTCGTCGGATTCCTGGTCCCGAACTACGCCATCGCTATGGTCGGCTTCACCACCTTCATCCTCTTGGTGTTCTCTCTCTCTGGCGACCCGGTGGAGGCAACCTCACTCGATCGGCTGGTCGCTACCCTCATCGGGGGGGCCATCGTGGTCCCGATGTCGCTGCTGTGGCCGCTGCGCCAGCGGACGTCAGTGTGCGACGCGCTCCGTTCGCTGATGGCGGCTCTGGCCGCTGCCGTCTCCTCCGTCGAGCACCCACCCGGATCCGACAGCGGCGCAGGGGCGGGGGCGGGGGCGGTAGCAGGGGCAGGGGCAGGGCACAGTGACGCGTCGGCGCTCTATGCAGCACTGGCCGATACCCAGTCGGCCGCGGCGGTCACACTGGCCATCGCCTCCCACGAGCCGGGCAGTCACCACCGGCTGCACGCTGGCGATGCCGAGCGCATCCTTGATGATCTGAACCAGCTAGCCGCCAACATCGTGGAGTGGAGTACAACCAACTGCGCCCCCGATGGAGACGCCACCTATCGGTCGATGGAGCGCTCACTGGCCACCATCGTGACGCAGTTGGACTCCCTCGACCGATCCGGTCGCGTGGCGAACCGGAACGTCGGTGCGGCCGGGGTCGGCCTGGAGAAGCTCGACGACGTGGCCGCTGTCCTCAACGCCTACGTCTGACCGGTGTGGTCAGGGGCTCAGGCCGGCGACGCTCAGATTCCACTGCCAGTTCACCGTGCCTCCCAATGATGTCTCGCGAAAGCCGCTGACCGTGCCCCCACCCTCCATGGTGACATAGGCCCCAGTTCCGCCTATCACCCGCGCCGTCCCACTGAACGTCGTGTTGGTGGTGGTAGCGGACAACGCTGCCTGTCCCTGGGAGGTGATACCGAAAGTGCCGATAGGGGTGGTCACGGTGATCAGGCCGGTCCACGGGCCGCTACCGGAGGCGTAGTTGACCGTTGCTACGAACTGGAGTGTGCCTGACTGGCCGGCGACCGTCGTCATGCCGGTCAGAAAGTTCGAGCCGAAGGTGTGGTCAAGGTTGGCGCCCACCGTCGTCAAGTGCCGCTCTTGGGAAGTGAGGACCGTGGAGAACGACAGGTGTGTGCGCCGGGACGGAGCGGCATCGGCCCGGGGAGCCACCGAGGAGATCACGATTGCCGCGGTCGCCATCACGGCCCCCGTCACCATGCGCGCCATCTTGGACTTGAACATCCGCACTTTCCTCCAGGCTCTTGGTGCTTCCCTACGGCGGGATGCTTGCCAACCCAGTCTCCCGATGACCAGCGCTCCCCGTCAACTGATTCGGTCGATCGAGTCCCGATCACCGCACTCCGTGGTCGAATCCACACCAAGCGAGATGAGATCTCGGCCCAAGGCTCGGCCTAAGGCTCGACCCAAGGCTCGGCCTAAGGCTCGACCGACGACACCGACGGACGACACCGACGGACGGCGCCGAGTCCGATTCGAGCCGGGCGCAACGTATGGTCAAGGGTGTGTTCGGCGTACGACGATCAGCATTCGTAGCCGGCCTGCTCGCACTGATCAGCACCGGAGGCGGACCGACCGAGGCGCAGCAGGCCGTCCTCGGTGCCCTTGGACGACACCTGTGGGGGATGACCGACGACGAGGTGGCTCGCACCCGGCCCATGACGGCCGCCGAGCTGAGTGAGCAGTTGGTCGAGGGGCACGACCGCCGTCGGTTCGTGCAGCTGGCCATCGTGCTCGCCGCCTGCTGCCACCCCGTATCGGAGGCACAGTCCGAGGCGGTAGCTCAGTACTCCGACGCGCTCGGGATCGGTGGCCCCGAGCTCACGGTCCTGGCCGAGCTCCAGACGGAGCAGGCCGAAGAGGTGACCGCCGACTTCGTACGCTTCTACGACGACTACATTCCCCAGTTGAGCGAGCCGTCTGTCCGCCGTGGCGACGGTGGAGCGCAGGCCGAAGCCGAGGCGTTGGTAGCACGGGTGGACGAGTTGGCCGAATGCCCCGAGGGCTCCCTCGGGCACGCCTTCCTCGAGTTCTACCGCCGCAACCGATTGCGTCTGCCGACAGTGCAGTCCCCTCAACCTGCGTACTACGTCAGCCACGACATGGGCCATGTGATCGCTGGCTACGAGCCGACGGGACCGGGCGAGATCGCATTCGGTGCGTTCAAGGTTGCCGTGCGCGACGACGATGCCAACTGGATGGCTTTCATGGCCAACGTCTTGATCCATGAAGTGGGCCTCATGAAGCACGGGACCTCTTCTCAGTTCGTCCCCTACGGCGGTGAGATCTACCCGGGGCACGGTAGCCAGGGAGCGCTGCGCCTGCCTGGTGCGGCCGACCTGTTGGCCGAGGCGTTCGTTCGGGGTGGCGCATGTACCTCCGACGTCACCCAGATCGACCATCTAGCCCTGGTCCACCTTCCGCTCGATGAAGTGCGCCGCCGGTTCAATGTGACACCCCTGGCCACACCCGCCTCCTGATTCTTCGTCGGCGACACAGGGGCAGTCCATCTGGGTCATCTGCCCTGCCGGTTGGCCGACCTGAACCCGACCCTTCCGTACCTCTCTGTCCCTCTCTGTCCCTCTCTGTCCCTCTCTGTCCCAAAGGGATGTCACATCGGTTTCCTACGATGAGCAGTGGACCACCCAAATGGGCGCCAAAGGGGTCGCCAGAACGTTGCGGAGTGATCGAAGGGCTCTGGCCCGATGGCGCTCCGTCAACTGACGGTTCGGCCCACCCGGCTGCCGTAACGACAGCAAGGCCAGGAAGGGCAACAAGGCCGGGCACGCCAGCAGCGCCAGAACGACGAGAGAGAGGCGACGATGACATCAAAGGCAATCGCATCACTGGACGAATGGTTGATCCGGGCCGAAGAGGTCTTGGTCGAACAGCGCGAGTACTCGCTCTCTCCCTCTTCGGTGGATGCGTCCGAGGACGTCACCCACGAGTGGACAGTCTCCCTGGCCACTTTCGCCCTCGGGCTG
>CAIVIS010000258.1 GCA_903906055.1 uncultured Acidimicrobiaceae bacterium | reverse complement strand
CGGCGGCCGGTGCACGGCCTTGGCCAACGTCTCGAGCCGGGTCACCGCACTTTCATCTCCCGCCGTTGGCGCTCCCTGGGTGACGGTTGGACCGCTGCCAGCGACGGTATCGGCCGGCACCGGCCTGTCGTGCTCCGATGCATCCCACTGCTGGGCCTCGGGCACCAGTCCGGTCGACACCGGTCACGTGAGCGGTGTGGTGGTGGCCACCGCTGACGGCGGAACCACCTGGGCCCTGCAGACCGTGCCCACGGGACTCGGACCGCTCCAGGACATCACCTGCGCCACCGCTCCGGCCTCGGGGACGTCCCCGTCTGGCACGGTGACCTGCACTGCCGTCGGTACGACGGCCACCGCAGTGGTGGCGGCCCGGACCGGAAAGGGTGTGGTGCTGACCACGTCGGACGGGGGTGTCACCTGGGTGTCGGCGCCGGTCACCGATGGCAGTGCCGACCTACATGCGGTGTCGTGCGATGCCGGTCCGTGCATCGCCGTCGGCACGACCGTGGCCGCTACGGCCCAAGAGGGCATCGTGCTCGCCACCGGTACATCCACGATGTCTGGTACCCCCACGACACGGTCGGTCGGATGGCGAAAGGCCAAGGTCGCCACTGTGGCCCTACCGCTTTCCGGAGCGGCTTGCCGGTCCCTGTCGTCCTGTGTCGTCGTCGGTGAGTCGATCACTGCGCATCTGTCTGTCCGCTGATGTCTGTCCGCTGACCGGCCAGTACAGCCCTAGTGCGCCCTCCCATCCCAGAGAGGCGCGAGGCGCGCCGATAGCCTCCGATCGATGGGAGCACGCCCCGACACCGTCTCCGTGGACGAGTCCGCTGCTCCGGCCGCACGCCGCCGAGCTACCACCACCTCTGCATTCGGCGTAGGCCGGCGCGAAGGCCACGACTCCTCGTCGTTCTACGCTCGGTTCACCCCACCCCGGCTGTCCGATGCCGAGACCGTCAACCCGCCAGCGGCAGTAGATGCCATCTGGGTCGGCGACGCCCGGGCCATGGATGCCTGTGGAGAGGTGGCCGACAACTCGGTGGCGCTGGTGGTGACCTCGCCCCCGTATTTCGCCGGCAAGGAGTACGAGCAAGCCATGGGAGTCGGTCACGTGCCGGCCGACTTCGCCGACTACCTGGGCATGTTGCACGACGTCTTCGCCCAGTGCTTCGACAAGCTCGAGCCGGGTGGCCGGATCGCCGTCAACGTGGCCAACCTCGGCCGCAAGCCGTACCGCTCCCTGGCCCGGGACGTCATCGACATCCTGGAAAGCCTCGGCTACCTACTGCGGGGCGAGATCGTCTGGCGCAAGAGCCAGGCGGCAGGCGGCTCCTGCGCCTGGGGCACCTATCAGCGTCCGGGGAACCCGGTGCTGCGGGATGTGTCGGAGCGGATCATCGTGGCGTCCAAGGGCCGCTTCGACCGTGCCATCACGGCCGAGGAGCGGGCTCGAGCGGGACTGCCGAGCGACGGCACCATCACGATGGACGAGTTCGTCGACGCCACCACCGACGTGTGGGACTTACCCGCTGAATCGGCCACCCGGGTCGGCCACCCGGCTCCGTTTCCCGTCGAACTCCCCCGCCGGCTCATCGAGCTCTACACCTACCGGGGCGACCTGGTCCTCGATCCCTTCATGGGATCGGGATCGACTGGGGTGGCTGCGGTGCGCACCGATCGGCACTACATCGGCTTCGACACCGACCCCGCCTATGTGGCCCTGGCCGAAGGCCGCATCGCCCGTGAACGCAGTTCGGACGTAGCTCACCGACGGGTGACCGTCACTCCGGGGCGCATGCCGCCGCCCGGTTCGGCCACGGTGACCGAGGCGCACGCCGTGGCTCACGGCTACAAGGCACGCGACATCGCCGAGCAGGCCTTGGCTGCTGCTGGCTTCACCGACATCGAGACCGGGGTGGGCTTCACCGATCTGGGTGTCGGTGTCGATTACCGGGCCAGGGATGCCCAGGGCGGCGTCTGGCTGTTCATCTTGAACGGTGCCTACTCAGCCACTCGACCCGGCCTGAAGCGGGTCGATGTGGTGTGGCGCACGCTCGGCATCGCCGCCGTCGTGCATCAGGCCCGTCGATCCGACCCGGACCGGGGCGATCTTGGTCCGCTGGTGCTGCTCACGACCGATCTCCCTCCGGATCGCAGTCCCGGCGGCAAGGCGCTCCGTTCGGTCACCGGCGGCGATCTTGCCGTCCACGACGTGTGTCTGCTGCTCGACCCTGGCTCGCTGGAGCGGCTCGCCGCCTTGGCCTCGACGAGTGGGGACTGACCGTGGCTGACGGGATCCCTCCAGCCGAACAGCCGCCCGGGCACACCGAGTGGGACGGGGCCGCCTACCAGAAGCGGTTCGATGATCTGGCTGCCACCGGCGCAGAGGTGCACGGCGAAGTTGACCTGATCATGGGGCTTTGCCCGGAGTCGGTGCTCGACGTTGGATGCGGCACCGGTCGGGTGGCCGCTGAACTCCAGCGACGGGGTGTCTTGGTGGTCGGCATCGATCGTGACCGCTCGATGATCACCACCGCCCGCACGCTCGCCCCCGACGTCGAGTTCATGGTCGTCGATGCCGCCGATGCCGACCTGGGTCGGACCTTCGACTTGGTGGCCATGGCTGGCAACGTGCCGCTGTTCACCCCAGAGGGGACCCAAGACGCACTGTTGGCCGGGTGCGCCCGGCACCTCGCGGCGGGTGGGCGCCTGGTGGCCGGGTTCCAACTCGGTCGCGGCTACACCATCGAGACCTACGACCAGCACTGCTCGATGGCCGGCCTGGTTCTGGAGGACCGGTGGTCGTCGTGGGACCAAGGCGAGTTCACCCCCGACTCGGAGTACGCCGTCTCGGTGCACCGCCGGACGGCATGATCCAGTGATCCAGTGATCCAGTGACCACAACCCCACCGGAACCGACCACCATGCGCAATCCGATGTTCGTCTACGACGAGAGGCTCACCGACCTGGTCTTCGACTACTGCCGGTGGCGCCTGTCTCTCGATCCCGTGCCGCTCGACTACGGAGGTTCCGGCAGTCAGTCGCTGGCCGCCAGCCTCGAGGGGCTGATGACCGCCGGCGGGGTCGATCCGGCCGTGGTCATGGATCTGTTCGACAAGACGCTGGCCGCCGCGGTGGTGTCGGTCGACAGCCCCAAGTTCCTGGCGTTCATACCTGCGGCCCCGACCAAGGCCGCACTGCTGTTCGACATGGTGGTGGCGTGCTCGTCCCTCCACGGAACCTCCTGGATCGAGGCGGCCGGACCGGTGGCTGCCGAGAACCAGGCGCTGCGTGTCCTGTCCGACCTGGCCGGCCTGCCCGAGGGCGCCGGTGGCTGCTTCGTGGCCGGCGGGTCGGCTGGGAACCTGTCGGGCCTGATGGTGGGCCGCGATACTGCCGCCTACCGGATGGGTGACCGAGCGCCGGAGCACCCGGTGGTCGCCATCAGCGAGGAGGCGCACTCCTCGGTGGGCAAGGCCTTGCACGTGCTCGGCATCGAGGCGCTGCTCGTTCCGTGCGAGGACCACCGACTGACGGGGCGGGGACTTCGGGCCACACTGGCCACCGACCCTCGAGGTGATGATGTCATCGCCGTCGTGGCCACCAGCGGCACCACCAATGCCGGAATCATCGACGATCTGATTGGTGTGGCCGACGTGGCCGAGGAGCGCAATCTGTGGTTCCACGTGGACGGGGCCTACGGAGCGGCCGCCCTGTTCGCTCCCTCGGTCCGCCACCGCTTCGACGGCATCGAGCGGGTCGACTCGTTCGTCGTCGATCCCCACAAGTGGCTGTTCGCCCCGTTCGACTGTGCGGCACTCATCTACCGGGATCCGCGGCTGGCCAAGGCCGTCCACTCTCAGGACGCCTCCTACTTAGAGGTCATGCACACCGGTGCGCCCGAGGAGTGGAATCCGAGCGATTACGCCTACCATCTGACCCGCCGGGCCCGGGGCATGCCGCTGTGGTTTTCGCTGGCCGTCAACGGCACCGATGCCTACCGCGACGCCATCGAGACCGTCCTGGCCGTCACGCAGCAGGTGGCGGACCTGGTGGACGCCACCGCGCAACTCGAACTGATCCGTCGTCCCGAGCTGTCGGTGGTCCTGTTCCGGCGCACGGGATGGGACCGGTCCGACTACGAGGCATGGTCGGACCGACTGCTGGCCGACCAGATCGGCTTCGTGATGCCGACCACCTGGGAGGGCGAGCCGGTGGGCCGCCTCGCCCTGCTCCATCCGGACACCACCATCGAGCTCGTCGCCGAGATCCTGGCCACCACAGTCTGAGTCTGGCTGAGCCGGTTTCCCACGCTGGCGCCTGAGGGCCAGCACCCAGAGGTCGGCTGAATGCTCAGAGGTAGCCGGAAGCGATGTGCTCGATCCACCACGCCGGTGCGGCGTTCATCAGAGTGGAAAGGTCCCAGTAGTCCCACCAACGGATGATGGATCCACCCGACAACTCTTGGACGGAGACGAACGGCAGGGTGACCTGCTCACCGGTGTGCCAGTGCCACGTCTCGGCATGCTCGGTGACCACGGTGTCACCATCGGCCACCATCAATCGGAGGTCGTGCTCGTAGCTCGAGATCTTCTCGAGACCGAGACGCAGACGGGCCACCACTTGGGCGGGCCCACGGGCGATGTCGTCGGCTGGCGATGGGACATCGGTGTACTCGCTCTCCTCGGTGAAGAACGAAGCAATGCCGTCCCAGTCACGGGCGTACAGGGTGGCCCAGAACTCCTCGACCCTCGCCTTGTTGGGGTTGTCGGCTTTGTCTGCTGCGGCGGCGTCAGGTGTGGTGTTGTCGGTCATGGTCCCTATGCTCGCGCAGCCGGGCGAGGCGGTGAGCGCCACGTCCGTCCTCTGTTCCTGATCTCCTACCATGGTGCTTTGGCGCATCGACACGACCATGTCGATGGAAACTATGGAGGCCCGGCGTGACCGACGGAATCAAGCTCGACGCACATCACCGCAAGACGGTGGAGAAGATCTTCACTCATCCGACCAGCCACAACATCCAGTGGCACGACGTGCTGTCGCTGCTTCGGGCAGTGGCCGAGGTGGAGGAGACCCACGAGGGTCGGTACCGGGTCACGCTCGGTCCTGAAACCGAGACGTTGCCGGAGCCCAAGGGTACCGACATCGACATCCAGATGGTCGTGGACCTGCGCCGGATGCTGAAGGGTGCCGGCATCGGACCGGAGTAGGACCCAGCCGCACCTACTGCTGGGACGAGCCCCGCACCTACTGCTGGGACGAGCCCCGCTCGATGATCCCGTCGCGCTTGGCCTGGAAGGCTGCCGGATCGAACCGGTCCGCCATCCATCGACCCGACCAGCGGGCCTCGTCCCGGTAGGACTCCTCGTCGCCCCGGTGGGCAAGGGCTTGGTACATGGCCAGCAACTCGGTCACGGTGGCCGGATCCGACTCGGCGATGGCACCCGCCAGCGCTAGGGCACGGGGGAGCAACTGGTCGTGGGGAACCACCTCGTTGACCAGACCCCACGAACACGCAGTGGCGGCATCTACGAAGTTCCCCGTCAACGACATCTGCCTGGCCCGGTTGACGCCGATGAGCTGGGGCAGCCGGATGGTCATCCCTCCTGCCGGCAACACACCGACCCGGGCGTGGGTGTCGGCGAAGCTGGCCCGCTCCGAGGCGATCAGGAAGTCGCACCCGAGCGCCAACTCGAGTCCCCCGGTCACTGCAGGGCCATTGACGGCCCCGATGCGTGGTGTCGACGACTCCGCCAGAAGCCCACGTCGGACAGGTGCAGTACCACCAGCGCTGTCTCCCCCACGGGGTGCGGCAGCCACCTCTTCGTAGGTCCGGGCCAAGTCGGTCAGGTCGAGCCCGGCGCAGAAGGCCGGGTCCCGTCCGGTCAGCACGATGGCAGCCACCCCTGGGTCAGCATCGGCGATGGCCAACTCGTCGGCCAGCGAGGCGATCATGGCACCGGTCAGGGCATTGCGTGCCTTCGGGCGGTCGAGGATGACGAGGGCTACTGGCCCGTGGCGTTCAGTTGTGATCACGCCCCCTCTCTACCACCGGTGCTGTGCCGCCGTCTCTGTCTTGCCTTCAGGTCGGAGCGACCCGTGGGCTGACGTGCGACCCCGTCCTGGCAGAATGACCGGACCTCGCCTTTGTCGCCCGGTGGTACGCCACCGGCCCGGCCGACCCCCTCTCAGCAGCATGAGACCGACGCCACCAAGGAGTCCCAGATGTCCTACCGCCCCCTCGCCGATGCGCCGTCGTGGTTCCTACGCGCCCTGGCCGTCCCCCAGGGCGACCTCGAGGTTGAGGTCGATGGGTGCACCATCCACGCCCTTACCTTCGGGGCCCCGGGCTCACGCGGGCTGGTCTTCGTGCACGGTGGTGGCGCCCATGCCCACTGGTGGACCCACGTGGCTGCCACCTTCAGCGACGAGTACCGAGTGGTCTGCATCGACCTGTCTGGACACGGCGACAGCGGGCACCGGTCGTCGTACTCGCTCGAGCAGTGGACCGACGAGGTCATGGCGGTGGCCGAGGCCGCAGACATCGCCGGACCACCCGTGATCATCGGCCACTCCATGGGTGGCTTCGTCACCATCGGAACCGCGGCCCGACACGGCGACCGGGTCAGCGGGGCCATCGTGTGCGACTCCCCGGTCACCGAGCCCGATCCCGAGATCGCCTCCTACCGGCTGAAGGAGGCATTCGGGCAGCCCCGCATCTATCCGACCGAGGCCGAGGCCTTCGCCCACTTCCGGACCGTGCCAGCCCAAGACCACTATCTCGACTACGTGATGCACCATGTCGCCCATCAGTCGATCCGCCCCACCGAGGGAGGGGTGCAGTGGAAGTTCGACCGTGACGTCTTCGCCCAGTTCGGCGGAGGCATGCGCAGCGTGGCGCTTCCCTACCTGTCTCGGGTGCAGTGCCGGTTCGCCCTGTTGCGGTCCGAGCACGGCCTCGTCACCCCCGACATCGGCCGGTTCATGTATGAGACGCTCGGCCGAGTGACCCCGGTGATCGAGATCCCTGAAGCCGGCCACCATGCCATGCTCGATCAGCCACTCATCTTGCTGACCGCTCTGCGGACCCTGCTGGGTGACTGGGACCACTCGGAGCCCCGCCGACGCTCGTAGGAGTGCACGAACCTCAGTAGCCGGAGTAGCCGGGCGGGTACCGATCGGATCGACCGCGGGTGGCACGACCGGCAACCGGCACCTCGTCCATGCCAGACTTCTGCGTATGGGGGACGCACGACCGATCAGCCGGAGGGACCTGCTGCGCCAAGGGGCGCTCGGTGGGCTCGCGCTCGGAGCCATAGGGGCTACCGGTGGCGCCATCCTGGCCGCCTGCGGCTCGTCGACTGCCACCGAGGCGACCTCGTCGCCTTCCACTACCGCTCCCGCTGACGACCCACGCGCTCCCTGGTGGCTCGAGGGCAATTTCGGCCCGGTACATACCGAAACGACCGCCACCGATCTCACCGTGACCGGAACGTTGCCGAAGGCGCTCACCGGTCTCTACGTCCGCAACGGCTCCAACCCGTTGCAGGGGATCTCCCCTCACTGGTTCTTGGGTGACGGCATGGTCCACGGCGTGCAGCTCGAGGCAGGGAAGGCCACCTGGTACCGAAACCGTTGGATCCGCACCGGGTTCTACGAACACGGGGGTGGGCTCGGGGCCACCGGTGCCCCGGGTGGCACCGCCACCTTGTCCAACGTGTCGGTGGTGAACTTCGCTGGCCGGGCGCTATCCCTCGGCGAGGTCGGAGCGCCCTACGTGCTGGATCCGACCGACCTGTCCACGGTCGGACCATCACTGGCGGATGCGGGGACCAACAACAACATGACCGCTCACCCGAAGATCGACCCGGTGACCGGCCACATGCACTCCTTCGGCTACGGGTTCACCCAGCCGTTCCTCGAGTACCGGGTGCATGACGCGCACGGCACCTTGATCTCCAACCAGCCCGTGACCCTGCCCAAGTCGGTGATGATGCACGACTTCGCCATCACCGAATCCGATGTGATCTTCATGGACCTGCCGGTGCTGTTCGACATGAACGGTGCCATAAAGATGGTGTCGGACCCAGCATCTGGGGCCGTCCCCTACCGATGGGACCCGACGGCGGGAGCCCGGATCGGGGTGATGCCGCTCGGTGGTCCCACCAGCGAACTCCGGTGGGTGGAGATCGACCCGTGCTACGTGTACCACACCATCAATGCCACCCGAAAGGGAGGCGACATCGTCCTCGACGTGTGCCGCCTGGATTCAGCCTTCGGCCCACCGAAGTTGGCCAGCTCCTCGACTCGGCATCGGTGGACCATCCATACCGCCGGTAAGGACCTGACATTCAGCGACCACGTCCTCGACGTGCCGCCTGCCGACCTCCCGACCACCGACCCCCGCCACCGCGGCCGTCCGTGGCGCCATGCCTGGCTGGCCGAGCTCAACTCGCGGCCGGGACAGATCGCCTTTGCCGGCTGCCAGCACATCGACATGGCTACTGGCCGGCTCGATCGGTGGGTACCCGGACCTGGTCGGTTCGGAGGTGAGTGGCTGTTCGTGCCTGATGGCCCGGGCGAGGGTGAGGGCTGGGTGATGGCCTTCGTCTACGACGGCTCCACCCAGCGGTCCAATCTGGTGGTCCTGGACGCTCTGCACGTGTCCAAGGGCCCGGTGGCCGAGGTACACCTCCCGGTGCGGGTCCCCTACGGGTTCCACGGCGCCTTCGTCACTGTCTAAGGACGCCGGAACCGGGCAACTGGGCAGCTCGCCGGGAGTTGACCTAGCGACTCCTGAACGGGCTCAGCGTCCCCGGCCGCCAGTGGCCCGTCGGAACTCGGAGCGCAAGAGCAGTGCTGCCACGGCTACGAATGCGAACTTCACCACCATGGGTATGGCGAAGGTGAGGTCGCGGCTGAACCGATGGGCGGCCCCGGCCCCGGGTGCCGACCCGAGCGCAGCCTCATGGGCACGGGCACGACCGCTGCCGAGCATCCCGATGAGGCCCACCACCAGGACCACCACACCGGCCACGGCTGAGACGTTGTGAGTCAGGAATCCCACGTAGGTCAGTGACGCTCCTAAGGCTGCCACTATGAATGACGGATGCCGGGCCGGCCACGATGGCGATGGGCCGGGTGTTGGCGGCCATGCCTCGGTGTGGTGCTCGGGCGGCGGCCAACCGGTGGCATATGGGTCGGCGGTGGGGTTGTAGGCGTACGGGTCCGAAGTGGGTCCAGTGGAGGCCATGCCGTCGAAGGGCGGCCCGGTGAGTCCGAGGTAGTGGTCGTAGGCGGCTCGGCGCAACGGATCCGACAACGTCTCATAGGCGGTGTGGACCTGGTGGAACAGGGCACTGGTCCCCCCGGCGTCCGGATGCACTCGAACCGAGAGACGCCGGTAGGCGGCCCGGACCTCGGCCTTGTCGGCCGAGGGGTCGAGTCCCAGAATGTCGTACTCGGTGGCACCGGTCATCGGGTCACCCTGGCAGAGGGGTGTTACATCCTTGCTGCCGAACCTAGGTTGCGCTGTCCGCCTGCACGGCCCGTGCAGCCGACTCGGTCGGCTCGGTCGGCTCGGTCGGCTCGGTCGACTCGGTCGGCTCGGTCGTCGTAACCAGGCCAGCCAACTCGGCCAACTCATCGATCGCCTCGACGAAGCCGCGCCCCAGTTCGTCGACATCTTCGAACAGATCGGGGCAGGCCATGATGCCGATGTTGAGGTGTCTGGCCTCGGACAGGACGGTCAGGTTGACACCCGATCCCTCCATCAACGGACCCATGGGGAAGATCCCGGTGACCCGGGCCCCAGCCAGATAGAGGTCGATGGGCGGACCGGGCACATTGGAGATGATCAGGTTCATCAGCGGCGGATGGAACCGGGCCAGGCCGAGCCCGGAGTAGAAGCGGGCGGCCGCCGTCATCACCGGTGGGAGCGTAAAGCCCGTCATTTCGGCCAGTGACTCCGGCCCGAACGCGCTCTGCAGCGCCTTGGAACTGGTCGAGTTGGCATGCACGGCCATGAGGCGCTCGACCGGGTCGTCGGATCGCACCGGTAGCGGAACCATCATGGCCGACACCTGGTTGACCAGATCCTTGTTGGCACGTTTCTTGTTGCCCAGATCCTTCTGCGAGGCATCCCGGCCGCCATTGGGCCGGTGGGCACTCACCGGCACGGCAGCCAGTAGATCGCGATGGGGCAGTGCATTGCGATCCAAGAGGTAGGACCGCAGCGCGGTTGCCGACGCGGCCAGCACCACATCGTTGACCGTCGTCCCGAACGCCTTGCGGATGCCCAGGACTACGTCGAGGTCGACCCGGGTCAGACTCACCGACCGGCGTGGAGACAACGACCCGTTGAACGGTGTCGCCGGGGCGGCCAGCGGTAGCCCGATACCGGCCAACCGCAGTGACATCCAGGTCCAGGCTGTGCTGGCCACCCCGGACACCGAGTGAGCCAACGCCGCGGGCACATGGCGCTGGCGGGCCACCAGCGAGGTCACCGACCCGGTGACCTGGTGGCGGGTAGTAGGGACGACATCGGGCACCCATTCGGCGTCCGGTGGTGCCACCCCGTCGCCGTCGGGCTCCAGGTCGAAGATCGATGCCATCAGATCGGCCCCGGCACCGCCGTCCATCAGTGAGTGGTGGAGCTTGGTGACCAGGGCCACCCCGGATCCGTCCTCCAGATCGGCCAGCCACATCTCCCACAGCGGACGCGATCGATCCAGCGGCCGGCCGGCCACCATGCCCGCGAACTCCTCGAGGTCGGACCACGCCATCGGCTGGGGCCACGGGGCCCGCCGCACATGCTGACGCACATCGAAGTCCGGATCTTCGATCCACAGCGGGTGATCGATCCCGGCCGGGGCGGGCAGCATCCGGCGGCGCAGCGATGGAATCAGGTGGATCCGCTCCGTCAGCAGCCGGGTCAGCCGATCCAGGGTGAACCCTCCGGGAGCGTCCCCGGGGTCGAGGACCATGACCCCGATGACGTGCATGTGCATCGACGGTGTCTCTAAGTAGAGGAAGGCGGCGTCCATGCCGGCCATACGCTGCATGACAGTCAGCCTCCCTCATCTGATCGGTGCGCCGCGCCACCAGCCTCGGCCACGGCCCGGGCGTGCGGGTAGTCGGGCTTGCCACTGGGCGAGCGCACCACCTCGTCAACGAAGATGAACTCCTTGGGCACCTTGTACCCGGTCAACAGCGTGTGTCCGTGAGCCCGCAACGCGTCAGGGTCGACGGCACTTCCGGGCCGGGGCTGAATCAAGGCGACCACCCGCTGGCCGAAGCGCTCGTCGGCCACCCCGACCACTATGGCGTCAGCCACCGATGGGTGGCCTTTGAGGGCTGCCTCGACCTCATCCGGATAGACCTTCTCTCCTCCGGTGTTGATGCACAGCGATCCCCGACCCAGCACGGTGATGGTGCCGTCGACAGCCACCGTCGCCAGGTCGCCCGGCAGCGCCCACCGCCGCCCGTCCTTCTCTACGAATGTGGCCGCCGTAGCCACGGGGTCACCCAGGTAGCCGAGCGGCACCCGACCACCCCTGGCCAGGTGGCCGACCGTGTCCGAACCCGGCACCGCCGGCACCAGGTCGTCATCGAGGACGTCGGTGCGGTCGTCGACCCGTAGTCGGGGTGGCCCGAAGGGATCATCGACCGGGGGCTCACCACCGACCTGGCCCGTCTCCGAGGAGCCGAACCGATCGGCCACCATCCGACCAGGCAGGAGCTCGGCCAGCTGCGCCTTGGTCGACGGCGACAGCACCGCACCGCCCGAGCCCACCGCCATCAGCGACGACAGGTCCCATCGGTCGGGGTCGACGGCCAAGACGTCGAGGAGCGGCCGGGCCATGGCATCTCCCACCACGACCACGGCGTTGGCCCGTTCGGACTCCACCAGGCCCCACACTTCGACCGGGTCGAACCCGCCTGCATGGGTGGTGACCAGCTTCCCTCCGCCGAAGAGGGTGGAGAAGGCGAGCCAGTGTCCAGCGGCGTGCATGAACGGCGGGATGGCCACCGCGGTCACCCCCGGGCGCAGCACCCGCTCGGACAGCTCTTCGGGCCGAGTGATGTGGTTACCCGATGCGAATGGGTCTCCCCCGCCCATGGCTGCGAAGAAGATGTCCTCGTGGCGCCACAGCACTCCCTTGGGCATCCCTGTGGTGCCCCCGGTGTAGACGCAGTAGTGATCGTCGGCCGATCGGACCGGGTAGTCCCTGGACTCCGGCGATGACGCCAGCACCGACTCGTATTCGTCGGCCGCACCCGTAGGGGGCGACCCGTCGACCACCTCCAAGATGGTGCGCTGGTCGGCCATGGCCCCTAGCGCGGGGATGACGGCCGGGCCGAACCGTCGGTGGAAGATCAGGGCGACCAGACCGGCGTCGGCGTAGAGGTACTTGAGCTCGCGGGTGACGTAGCGGTAGTTGACATTGACCGGTACCGCCCGGATCTTGAAGCAGGCCACCATGGTCTCGATGTACTCGGTCCCGTTGGCCAACTGCACCCCGACACGGTCGCCTGGGCCCACCCCCACATCGCCAAGGTGGTGGGCCAGCCGGTCGGCTCGATGGTCGAGCTCTGCGTAGGTCAGCCGGCGATCGGGCGACGTCATCGCCTCGGCATCGCCGACTTCGTCGGCTACCAGCTCGAACAGATCGGCCAGATTGAACTCCATCCACATCCCTCCCGCAGGGCAAAGTGACTTCCGGCCCTAACGACACCGGACGCCGACCTTAAGTATTCCAGGTAGTGGACCTGTCGACATCGTCGGTCGGCCGCGTTGTCTGGGGAAGGAGTCCCATGGGGGAGGCCGCATCAGACGTCGGGCCCGACGTCACCGGGCAGGGATCCCCATCGGGGCGGAGCGCGCTCGAGCAGATGTGCGCTCCAGCCATGGCCGTGGGCGGGTTCCTCAACCGTCGGGCATTGGTGCGAGCAGGGCGGGCCGTCCCCCGCACCATGCACTTCATGGGTAGTGCGCTGTGGCACGGCGAGGTGTCCGAGTCGCTCCCCGCTCCCCGCCTGTCGGTCGGCCTGGCCGCCCAGGTGGCCATCGACGAGGCGTTACTAGCCGTCGCCATGGCCCCCAACCGGTTTCCCCTGCCCGGCGAGTACGGCCGGGTGGCCGCCGAATTGGCCGAGGCCGAAGAGCGCTACACCCGCGAAGGGTGGGTGGCCGATCCCCGCACCTATCACCGCACCCCACCGATGCTCGAACAGTCCGATCTGACCACCGGCAAAGGTTGGGCGCTCGGACAGAACTACGAGCGGATCTCGTGGGAGAGCGGGTTCGCCCCTCATGAGGGCGAGCCCGGTTCGGAGCGGTGGATGGGGTTTGGCGCCAACTCGGTGGCCACCGCCGCCGTGCTCCGTCACGCCGATCCCAGTCGACCGTGGGTGATCGGCGTGCACGGGTTCTGCATGGGCTACCCGTTCATGGACTTTCCCGGTCTTCACGCCATCCGGCTCCACCGGGACCTCCAGATGAACGTGGTCCTTCCGGCCCTGCCGCTGCATGGGCCCCGCCGGGTGACCCCCATCAGCGGCGAGCCCTTCCTCTCCTTCGAACTGATGAACGCCGTGCACGGCCTCACGCAAGCCGTGTGGGACATCCGGCGCCTCATCACGTGGGTCCGTGCCCAGGGGGCCACCTCGATCAGCCTGCTCGGCGTGTCCCTGGGGGCCTACACGGTCGCTCTGCTCGCTGGCATCGAGCCCGGGCTCGACGGCGTGGTGGCGGGTATTCCGGTGGTGGACTTTCCCGGGCTGTTCCACGGCCACAGCCCTCGGCACATCCGGGTGCGCTCCATCGACCACCGGATCATGGGTGGCACGGCCGAGACCGTGTACCGGGTGGTGTCGCCGCTCTGCTTCGAACCCCAGGTGGCTACCGAGCGCCGCTACATCTTCGCTGGCTACGGCGACCGGCTGGCCACCCCTGACCAGGCCCGTCGCCTGGCCGAGCACTGGGGCGGCCCCGAGGTGTCGTGGTACTCCGGCAACCATGTCGGCTACCTGTGGTCCGGCCAGGTGACCGAGTTCATCGAGGCCTCGCTGGCGGAGGCTGGCGGACTCGATCTGCCCGGCACGCTCGCAACTACAGGGACGGAGACCTGAACCGTGGAGACGATGTCCGGCCTAGACGCCAAGTTCCTGTACTCGGAGACCCCCACTGCCCATATGCACACCATCAAGGTGGCCGTGTGCGACGTGTCCGGCATCGCCGGAGGCTTCTCCTTCGACACCCTCGCAGTCGTCTTGGGCCAGTTGCTGATTCGGCTCCCACCGTTCCGCCGCCGCTCGGTTCCGGTCCCACTCGGTCTGGGCCATCCGGTGTGGGTAGAGGATCCGGACTTCGACCTCACCCGCCACCTCAGCCGGGTCGTACTCGACCCGCCGGGGGATGATCGAGCACTGGCCGATGCCATCGCCACCTACGCAGCCACTCCACTTCCGCTCGACCGACCCCTATGGGCCATCGAGGTCGTCGAAGGGCTCAGTGGCGACCGGATCGCCGTGGTGGTGAAACTCCACCATGCAGTGGCCGACGGATCGGCGGCGGTGGCCCTGTTGAACCATGTAGTCGAGGCGGCAACGGTGGCGCCGCACCCGGCTCCCGGGTCTGATCCGTGGGCGCCCGAGCCGATACCTGGACGGCGCCAACTCGTGGCCCGGGCCCTGCGCGAGCAGATACCCCGCATCGAAGGCCTCCCTCATCTGGTGCGATCCTCGATCCGCAGCGCCCGTGCGTCGGAACGGAAACGGCGGACCTTGGAGCCGATGCCGCCGCTGCCCCTCCATCACATCCCGAAGACCTCGTTCAACGTGTCGCTCACCTCAGCGCGTACCTTCGCCATGACCAACCTTTCGATGGGGACCATCCAAGCGATCCGCAGTGCGACGGGGAGCACGTTCAACGACGTCTACCTAGCCGTGTGCGCCGGGGCTCTGCGCAGTTACCTGGCCGGTCGTGGCGAGTTGCCCACGCGGCCGCTGGTAGCCAGCGTGCCGGTGTCCACCGATAGCAGCACAGCCCGGCTGTCAGGCAACCGGGTGGACAACATCTACGTGTCCATCGGTACCGATGTGGCGGACCCGGTGAGTCGTCTGCGGGCGATCCATGACGGTGTCGTGGCCGCCAAAGCAGTGCGCAGTCTGCTGGGCAACGACCTCCTCGAGCAGCGGGCCGACGTGGTGCCTCCACAGCTCTACCGGCCCACCGTCCGCCTGTGGAGCCGGTCCCACGTGGCCAACGTCCTGCATCCGCCGCTGAATGTGATCCTGTCCAACGTGGCCGGGCCCCGGGAGCCGATCCACATCGGTCCCGTCGCGCTCGATGCGCTGTACTCGGTCGGCCCCATCCTCGAGGGCATCGGGTTGAACATCACGGCCTGGAGCTACGTGGACTCCCTGGCCGTGTCGCTCATCGGGTGCCCTACCAGCGTGCCCGATCCGTGGATCCTGGTCGAGCACCTGCACGTCGCCCTCGATGAGCTGCAGCAGTCCGTACGAGGAATGGTCCCCGCCGATCACTGAGAACCCCGTGCGCCATGCCCATGGGCCCTCGGGTAGGTAGCATCGGCAGCGAAGGCGTCGGGATCCAGCCGGGTCCCCGATGCCCACCATCCGCCCACCCACGTCGGGAGCAGTCATGACTAGTCCGGATCTCCGCGGAAACATCTTCCTCGACCCCACCCTGTATGCCGATCAGCCCAAGTGGCACGCAGTGGCGGCCGACCTGCGTGACAACGACCCGGTGCTGCGTGTCGAAGAGGAGGGCTATACCCCGTTCTGGGCCGTCACCCGCCACGAGGACGTCTTTGCCGTCTCGCGCGACAACGAGCACTTCCTCAACACCCGCAACTCCATCATGGCCCCCGACCTCCAGATGGAGTACCTGAAGTCGATCGGCATCGAGGGCGAGACCCTGATCCACATGGACGGCGAGGAGCACTCGGGCCACCGGGGCCTGGCCAACGACTGGTTCCGCCCTCGGGCCGTGGCCAAACGCCAGGAATCGATCGAGGCCATCGCCGATGAGTTCGTCGACAAGTTCCGCCAGATGGATGGGACGTGCGACTTCGCACGCGACATCGCCACCCCCTACACGCTGCGGGTCATCATGGGGATCTTCGGGATTCCGGTCGAGGACGAGCCCACCATGTTGAAGCTGACCCAGGGCATCTTCGGGGCCGCCGATCCCGAGTACCTCGGTGACCTGAGCGACCCGATGGCGCTGTTGACCGACACCCTGGCCCAGTTCGACCAGTACTTCACCGAGTTGACCGATGACCGCCGGGCCCACCCGACCGACGACCTGGCCACTGTTATCGCCAACGGAGAGGTAGACGGCTGTCCGCTCGGCAACAACGCCCGGCTCTGGTACTACACGATCGTCGCCACCGCTGGCCATGACACCACCTCGTTTGCCCTGTCCGGTGGGTTGGAGGCCCTCCTGCGCGACCCGGCCCAGGTGGCCCTGCTGCAGAGCCGTCCCGACCTGGTCAACAACGCCGTCGACGAAATGATCCGGTGGACCTCACCGGTCCGCCACTTCCTGCGGTATCTGACCCAGCCAGCCGTCCTGTCCGGTGTGGAGATCCCCGAAGGTGACCGGCTCCTGCTGTCGTATCCATCGGCCAACCGGGACGAGCGCATGTTCGACGACTCGATGACCTTCGATGTGACCCGGCCCAACGCCAACCGGATGATCGCCTTCGGCGGCGGCGAGCACTTCTGCCTGGGCTCGACCTTCGCCCGCCGAGAGCTACGCACCATCTTGCCCAAGCTGCTGGCTGCCGTCGACACCATCGAAGTGGCCGGGGAGCCGGAGTGGGCCCAGGCCGCCTTCGTCGGGGGCGTCAAGCACCTGCCGGTCGCTGCCACCTTCCGGTAGGGACGGGGGCGAACGCCCGTGGCCACCGAAGAGGATTGGGACTCCTATCGGGCCGCTGTCGTCGACGTGACTCCGCCCGGCGGTGCCCCGTTCCGGATCGTCCCGGCCGAGCCAGGAACAGCCGGGGCCTGGCCCGAGGGCCTGACGCCTCCGGTCTTCGTCATCACGGCATGGAACCCGGACAGCGTCCGGCTCACGCCCGAGGAGAACCAGGCTCGACATGTGCAACTGCTGGGAGAACTCGAGTTGCTCGGCCTGCCATGGTGGCCAGCGGTCGGACGAGACCCTGCCAGCAGTCACGCCGAGGAGGGCATCCTCATCTCGCAGATCGCAGAAGCAGAGGCGCTCGCCATCGGCCGGGCGTATGGACAGGCAGCCGTCTTCG
>CAIVIS010000257.1 GCA_903906055.1 uncultured Acidimicrobiaceae bacterium | reverse complement strand
TTCGTCCGGAACACGCAACAGCAACTGCTTCATGGACCAATGATATCAGAAGCAGTTTTGATATCAATCGGAAAACCTAACGATGTCCGGCGAGTGGTCGCCTCGACAGCCGAATCGGCCTCGCCCATCTCGCCCGCAACGAGTATCTCCAGCTGTTGGCTGATACCGGCTTGGTTAGCGTCGGATCTTTGGTCTTCGTCGGAGCCGTGGCCATAGGCGCAGTGCGGTGGGTCCGTTCACGGTCAACGTGCCCGAGGCTCCGGTCTTCACCGCACACAACCCGACACTGATCGCCACGACCGGGCAAGCCTGCGGCTACACATTCGTGGCCACCGGAAACCCGACACCTGCATACGCGTTGGCAACAGGTGCCCCGGGCTGGATGGCGATCAATGCCGTGACCTGCTTCGTCAATCAGGTATGACTCCACGGGTAGTGAGGGGTCGATGTAGGCGATCACATCCGGTGAAGGTCGTCGGCCGGGTTTGCGGCCTGCATCTGCCCGGGCGAGAGCCAGTAGGCCACCGGTGACCCTCCACGACCCCGACCTGAGCAATCTGACCGAGGGTAAAGTTGCACTTGCATGCCCCACTTTGATCACGACTACTCGGCGGATCCAGGGGACCTGGCGATCGGACGAGAGGCGAGCCGGTGTCTCCACGGGTAGCGGTTATGCACCATCCGAACTCGTACTTCCCCCTGGAAGTACGGAGCCGGGTCGAGGACTACGCCGAGCTCATCTGGGTGGTGGACTCGTCAGCCTTTGCCAATGAGATCCTCCGCCTGCTCCCGCGCCTCGGTCCGGTGGTCGACACTTGGGGCCGAGACGTAGACGACTGGGCAGGGGAACTCGCCGATCTGGACACGGCAGGCGTGATGTCCTTCGTCGACGACCACATCGTGGATGCCGCGCTCCTCGCCGAGCGCCTCGGGTTCCGCTACCACACGCCCGATGTGGCCCGGTCGCTGGTCAACAAGCAGCTGCAGCGTGCCGTGCTCGACAACGCGGGTATTCCTGGACCCGCGTTCTGGATCGCGCCGGCCGGGCTCGGCCACGCCGAGGCGGCCCGACTAGCCGGCTTGGTCTCCTATCCCGCAGTGGTCAAGCCCGCCCGAGGCAGCGGCAGCCGAGACATCTGCCTTGTCCGCACCGCCCAAGAGCTGCGTGCCGTGCTTGACGTTGATGGCGGGCCGGGCTTCCTGGTCGAGGAGTACCTGGAGGACGAGCCGGGACACGAGTCCTGGTACGCCAGCTACCTCTCGGTGGAAACCGTGGTGAGCCACGGATCGGTCAGCCATGTGGCGATGACCGGGAGGTTCCCCCTGGCCGAGCCGTTCCGCGAGACCGGCAACTTCATTCCGGCTCTCTGCCCTCCCGAGCAGGTCCCGAGCCTGTTGTCTCTGGTGGACGACGCCATCGTCGCCCTTGGGATCACCGACTCGGTCACCCACACCGAGATCAAGCTGACGCCCGATGGCCCTCGAATCATCGAGGTGAACGGTCGCATGGGCGGACGGCCTCCGTTCGTCCTCAGCCGGGTCTCGGACGTCAACCTCTTCCCAGTCGCTTGCCAGGTGGCCCTAGGCGAGCCGGTGCACTTCGACGGCCTGGCCCAGTGCAACGGCGTCGGGTTCTGGCTGATGCTGCAAGCCCCTATGGCCTCAGATCGGTTTGTTGCAGTCGAGGGCACCCAGGAGGCCACCGCGCTAGCTGGCGTGACTGAC
>CAIVIS010000256.1 GCA_903906055.1 uncultured Acidimicrobiaceae bacterium | reverse complement strand
TCATCCTGTCGGTCTCGGTCGGCATCTTCTACGCACTGATGCGAGGACTCCGACCGTTCATGCCACTGTGGTGCGCCGTTGCTGCCGCCTATGTCATCGGAGCGGCAGCCGTTCTGACATCTGCGGTGAACGACAACGTCTCCCACATCTGGCTGCCCGTCCGTCCGCAGTTCTTGCTCGTGTTCTGCTTGGCCATCGGGGTGGCCATGGTGATTCACTCCGACGAAGCCCGACGCGTACCCGCAATCGGACTAGGCGCCCTTGGATCGCTGATGGTTCTGATCCTGCCTGGGCTCGCGGCTGGGTTGATCGCCATCGTGGTGATCGTGGTTGTGGCAGCCCCGGCGCATGCGCGACTGGCCACAGTTCGGGACCTTCTCCTCGGAGGCATCGTGGTGGGCGCTGTGGGATGGTTCGCAACCGGCAACGGATTCACCAACATCGCGCCCTTCGTAAGTAACTCCCTTTCGATCGTCACCGGCTACAGCGGGGCAATGGGGTTGTTCTCCGTCAGCGGGAAGGTTCTCACTCTTACTGTGATCGATGTGGCCGTGCTCGTAGCGCTGGCCCTCATGGTCGGTCGCGGTACCCGATGGTCGGTGCGCATCGGGCTGCTCGGGATGACTGCGACCGTGGTGACAATTCTGTGCAAGGAGTCCTACGTCCGACCCGATAGTGCTCACGAATTGGTGTTCCTGGCTTCGGCACCGGTGGTGGCGGTCTGCCTGACCGGGGTAATCCGGGTCCGATGGTCCGGGATCGGCGCGGTGGCGGTCACCACTGCTGCTGTCATCATCGGCGCCGGCACCTTCCCCCCGCTAGACGGGTCAGGTCCCGTGACTGCAGTGCACCAGTTCACGTCGGAGGCGGCCGACCTTGCCGTGCCTTCAACGAGACAAGCCATGGCAGCCAGCCTCCGTGGGGTGATGGCCTACGAGTACGCGGTTCCCCCGTCGATGCTGACTGCCATGGCATCCCGGTGCGTAGACGTGTCCCCGAACGAGCAGAACTTGACCTGGACCTACCCGGGGATCTCCTTCTGTCCACTCCCTGTCCCCCAGGACTACGCGGCCTACACGACCCAACTCGACCAGCTCGACACGTCCTACCTCCAGTCCTCTTCTGCACCGCAGCAGATCCTTCGACAAGCTGGCCCGGCCGCTCCGACGCTTCTGCCTCCACCGGCCGTTTGGTCGCCTCCACTGGCCCAACTGACCATGGAGTGTCGCTACACCCAGATCCTCGCATCGCCCACTTGGCAGCTGACCAGCCGCGTGCCGAACCGGTGTGGCCCTCCCACCTTGATCAGTCACGTGGTGACGCACCAAGGCGACATGGTGCACGTCCCGCCCGCAATGCCCGGCGAGGCCATACTGGCCACGTTCTCACTCACCACCCCGGCGCTCTGGAAGCTGGAGGATCTGCCCTTTCGCCAACCACAGTTGTATGCCACAGTGACCGGGCATGCCGGCCAGAGGCAGTACTTCCAGTTCTTGACCGCGCTCCAGCACGACCTGCATGTCATGCGACCAGCATCGACGCTTGGGTATGCCACTGCGTTCACCCCCACGGACATCGACACCATCATCGTGTCTGAAGGTGGCTCTTCTCCGTGGCGTGGTCGGATGGAGATCAACTTCTACCGAGTTGCCATGGGTTGAGATCGAGCAGACGACCTGGCACCGTAGTCGGTCAGATGGAACCTTCGGCGATTGCGTTCTCGATCCACGGGACTACTTCTTGAAGGATCTTGCCCAGGTCGGTGGTGGCTTCGAAGCCCAAGACCCGCTTGGCCTTGTCGACCGACGGCACCCGGCGCTGCACGTCGTGCTCGAACGGCGTGTCGGACACATAGTTGAACGGGATGTCGAGTCCCTTGACCTGCGTCCAGATGGCCTGTGCGAGCTCGAGCACAGTGGTGGACTCTGCAGTGGAGATGTTGAAGTCGTCGTTGAGCGCGTCCGGGTGCTCCATTGCAGTGACGATCCCTTGGGCCAGGTCGCCACCGTAGGTGTAGTGGCGGATTTGGCTTCCGTCGCCCAGAATGTGGAGCGGGTCCTGTCCCTTGAAGATCTTCTGGACAAGGTCGGGCACGACATGACTCATGGCCAGGCTGACGTTGCCGCTCAAGATCTCGATGTCACCGAGGGCCCGGCGCTCACCAATCCCCACGCAGTTGAACGGCCGGATGACCGTGTACGGGAGTCCGTACTGATCGAAGGCAGCCCGGGCGAAGTACTCCACGGCCAGTTTCTGGAACCCGTAGGAGGAAATCGGGGGCGGGATCTGGTACTGCTGCCCCTCGAACGACGGCCAACTATCGGCCGACTCGAACACCATTGACGAACTCAGGTAGGTGACCTTCTGCAAGCGGCCGTCCCGGTGGGCGACTATCGCGGCATCGCACGAAGATGCCATGATCCGCTCGTTGGTGGCCAGGAGGTCATAGGCGTACGTGTGGAAGTACGAGATGCCACCGATCAGTGCCGCACCAGCGATGAAGTGGTCGCACTCCATTAACTCGCTGGTCATGAGGTCGACGTCTCGAGCATCTCCCTCGATGAAGCGATAGCGCGGGTGATCGTCGTACGACCGGGTGACCGGTCCGTACTTGGAGTAGTTGTCGATACCGACCACGTCGTGGCCCCTGTCGAGAAGTTCCTTGACGACGTACCCGCCGATGAAACCAGCCGATCCGGTAACGAGCACGGTTGTCATGAATGACCTTTCTGAAGTGCCTCGCCGGCGCGGCGGGCTTCGTCCAATGAGAGAGTCGGCCCGAAGGCGAAGCGATACCACCTCATGTAGTGCGGCAGCCAACTGGCCAGTTTGAAGTTTGACACGCCTTGGTGGCGCTCCAGCCAGATCGTGGGCAGTTCAGCCACCGGCTGACGGGTCCGGCGGGCCTTCGCCACCAGTTCGATGCCGATTTCGAACCCGGTATGCGATGAAATGCCCACTTGGCGAACGAAGTCCGTATTGTAGGCCTTGAACGAGTTGGTGGCATCTCGCGTGCCCACTCGGGCCAGCAGGGCCAGAGACACGCCAGCCGTCCTCGACAGGGTGGTCTTCAGGAACGGGCCGCCCACCTGCTGGCCTCCGTGGGAGTACCGAGAGGCAGCAGCTACGACCACGCCGCGCTCGACCAACCGGGTCAAAGGATCGATCTGTTGGGGGTCGTCGCACCCATCCGCCATGGTGACGATCACTACGTCCGCCGAAGCACGGTCAATCCCGTAGCGAATGGCCTGGGCCGGACCCGGGCCAATATCGTTGACCAGGCACCTGATGCGCGGGTCGATTGCGGCGAACTTCTCCACGTAAGAGACAGTGGAGTCGTCGGGGGCGTCGACTACCACGGAAATCTCGCAGGGAAGTTGCACGGTCTCGGCCAACCTCCCGAGCACCTCTTCAATGCCCTGGCCCTCGTTGTACGCCGGGATGACGATCGATACCCTGGGCTTCATACGACCACCCCATTGCCTCGGATGTTCCAGATGTCCACGACGGGCTGTGTGATTTCCAGGGTGGAGTAGAGCTTGTGGGGTGCCCCGATGACGATCACGTCCGCCTGGTCCAGCACGACCTCGAGGGGGACCAGGTTGGCATCGCTCTCCACGTAGGGATCCGATGTCAGGACCTCGTCCGCCCGCACCTTCAGTACGCGCTTCAACTTGTAAGAGAGACTGGACCGGTTGTCGTCCGACTCACCCTTGAAGGCCATTCCGAGAATGCCGACGGTCATGGAGTCGAGGTCGTAGCGGGCCGCCATCTTCGAGACCAGATAGAGCGGTAGCCCCTCGTTGATCTGCATGCTGGCCTGGCCCAATGCAAAGTTGTTGTTGTTGAACGCCGCCAACTGCATGGTGTCCTTCAGCAGGCAGGGACCGGCGGCAAACCCGGGACCAGGCAGGTCGGCGGCACGGGGATAGTCCTCGGTCACCGCCAATCGGATGCGTTCGTAATCGACGCCGTAGTCGTTCGCCATCATGAACAGCTGGTTAGCGGCGGCAAACTTGATGTAGCGGTAGGAGTTGGTGAACAGCTTGGCCAGCTCGGCCTCTTCGGGCTCGACCCGGACGATGGTCTTGGTCAGGATCTTGAACAGTTCGGCCGCACGGTCGAACGCCTGATCAGTCCGCGCTGCCACTATCTGGGGAAGCGAGTAGAGCTCCTCCATCGCCTTGCCTTCGGCGATCCTTTCTGGACAGAAGGCGACGTCAACTGACTTCCCCAAGCGCTCGATTAGCCGCTCCACCATCCGGGTGACCCCCGGGAATACCGTGCTGCGCAAGATCAATATTTGGCCGTCGACCAGGTAGTCGGCTACGGCTTCGATGGCGTCGACCACGGCTTGGGGGTCGGGGTTCAGGTGCTCGTCGACCGGGGTTCCAATCACGATGACCAAGTGCTCAGCAGATCCGATCGCAGCGATATCGGTGGTCGCCCTCAGCCGGCCGTTGTCCAAGGTGCGCCGGAGAACTTCCGGTGCACCAGGTTCGGCGTGGGGCATCGTACCGGCGTTGACCCGATCAACAGCTGATTGGTTGATGTCGCCCAGTGTGACGGTCAGCCCGGCGTCGGCGAAAGCCAGTCCCAGTGGCAGTCCGACGTGGCCGCAGCCGCCAAGGACGAGAACGTCGGATTCCTGCCACTTCTCCATTGCTAGAGCGTACGCATCGGCGCTGCCATTACGCAATGGTCTCCTCGGGCGCCAACCGAGTGTGATCCGAGGCCCTCAGGACGTTTTCAGGAGGATCAGAATGAGCGTTAAAGGCCTACGGGATGTGCTCGCAGGAGAGCTGGGTCATCAGCGGCCAACCGTTTATCCATGCGGCTCAGTTCCAGGATCTCGAGTCGATGGCTGCATCTCCCAAAAGTTAAGCCGAGCAGCACCCCGACATGGCCGCAACCGCCAAGAAGCAGTGCATCGGATACCCGCCCCCAATTTACCGACTGCGCGTATAGTACGTCTGCAGTTAGGCAATAGCACTTTCAGAACTGACGCCCGCGAGCATGGAAACCCTCTCGAAAGGCGACCATCGTGTCACCCACGCCTCGTCCCATCATGGCATCAGCGCGTCGTCGCGTAGACCCAGAGACTGTTGACTCTGCACGGCCGATGATCGGAACATCATTCGACCCGAAGTCCAACAGCCTGAACATCCTCAGACTTGTCTTTGCCGTAGTGGTCATCGCGTCACACGCGATCGACCTTGGGGGATTTGGCCGCGACTGGATCGGCACCAAGACGACGATAGGCACCGTCGCCGTCTACGGCTTCTTCGCCATCAGTGGATTCCTCATCGCAGGAAGTGCCGAACGAAATGGGACCGGCCGCTACCTATGGCAGCGATCTCTCCGGATCTTTCCGGCATTTTGGGTCTGCCTAGTCGTCACGGCGTTCGGGATCGGCCTACTCGGATGGGAGGCCCAACTCCATCAGTTCCATCTACACGGGACACTCACCACCTACATCCACGCCCCGAATGGTCCCATCGGCTTCGTCACCCACAACTGGTTCTTGCACATGGGACAACGGGTGATCATCAGCACACTCTGGAACGGTTCGCTCTGGACGCTGTTCTACGAGTTTGGCTGCTACCTGCTTCTCGCTGCACTCGCAGTCCTCGGTGTGCTCCGCCGGCGTGCACTTCTGCTCGGACTCACGATTGCTACTTGGTCAGTGACGGCCGTTGTCACGTCCTCGCCAACCTTGAATGCCCAGTTCACCAGGAACCACTCGTTGAACGCACCCGATTGGCTGGTCCTGGTCCCGCTGTTTCTGACCGGGTCGCTCCTCTACTGCTATCGGCACCGGGTGCCGGACAGCCCCTGGCTGGCGGCGGCCGGAGCAATCATCTTCGTGAGCTCGCTCTGGGTGCCCATCGGTGCGGCGGCACCAGGTGACACCCTGACCAGCACGGGCCTCTTGGCTCCTGCGCTCGCGTATCCGGTGCTCTGGCTCGGCATCCATCTGCCGTTCCATCGGCTTGCGGCCACGAACGACTACTCGTACGGGATGTACATCTACGCCTACCCGGTACAGGTCCTGTTGGCCATCTGGGGCGTGACCCGGTGGGGATACCTCGCCTACGCCACGATCGGGGTACTCGCCACCATCCCGCTGGCCGTAGCCAGCTGGTGGCTGATCGAGCGCCCGGTACTTCGGTTGAAGAAGTGGACGCCGCTGTCATCCAAGAATCGGAAGCCTCCGGCTGTCGATGATCGCGTTCCAGTTCCAGATTCGGCCTTTGCGGGTATCTCAGAACCCGTGGAGTGAGTGCCGATTGCGACGGACCTGGACTCGGCCGCAGCCCCTTCTGCCGCATGGAATCTAAACCTGCCACTCCCAGCGAGGAGTAGGGCTACAGGCGAGCATCGACGATGCCGATACCAGAAAGTATTCCGCAAGCCCGGGTGCTAAAAGGCCCCACTGCCAGGTACAATCTCAGGACGCCGCAGCATTTGGTCGGTGCCGTCCGGGGGAAGGGGGAACGATGATCATCCGATGTAAGACAACTGAGTTGAGTTTTTGCACGACCCGTTCCGAGAGCCAAGGGATGACATGACCACCGACTCCGATGTCGAGGCAACGACAACACCGATCCTGGACTTCACCAAGCTCGAGAACAACATCGACGAACTCCGCGCGTCGTACGCCGCAGGCGAGCCGTACCCGCACATCTTGTTCGATGACTTCCTCGAACCTGCGGCCATCCGATCGGCCGTCGAAGAGTTCCCACCGCTCGACCCCGAGCAGTGGAACAACTATCTGCACGCCAACGAGCGCAAGTTCTCCAACACCGACCCGACCTCGTGGGGACCGACGCTCCAGGACATCCTGACCGTGCTCAACTCCGACCGATTCGTCGCTTTCGTAAGCGAGCTCATCGGAGTCGAGGGGCTTATCGCCGACCCGTCCCTCGAAGGTGGCGGACTCCACCAGTCGACCACGGGTGGATTCCTCAACATGCACGCCGACTTCACTGTGCATCCCCACAACCGCAAACTCCAGCGACGGGCCAACATATTGCTGTACCTGAACCCGGACTGGAACTCTGAGTGGGGCGGCGACCTGGAGTTGTGGGACCGCCAGATGACTGCCTGCGTGAAGACCGTCGCTCCCATCGCCAACCGGGTGCTGATCTTCTCCACTGACCCCGACTCGTTCCACGGACATCCTGAACCGATGACCTGTCCAGAAGGAACTGCTCGCCGCTCCATGGCGCTCTACTACTTCAGCGTCGAAGACGATCCGCTGATCCGGTCCACGGAGTACCGATCCCGACCGGACGACAGTCGGACCCGATCGTTTGCCATCTGGGCGGACAAGCAGATCCTGCGTGCCTATGACTGGACCAAGCGCCACCTGGGTCTGTCCGACGACTTCGCGCAGAAGGTGCTCAGCGTCACCGACCGGATCCGGCGGAAGAGCCCCCCGACCAAGTGATCGATGCTCTAGAGGCCCCTCCAGCGGTCGAACCCGACGTGATCACCGAAGGCGGAGGCGACGTCGCTTCGACTGCACCCACGGTCGAGCAGCAGTCGAAACGGCGCTTCACCATCGCAACCATCGTTGGTACTGCGGTCGTGGCACCCATCTATCTGTGGGTCCTATGGGACCTGTGGACTGGGAAGATCAATGCGCTCCGCAGCGTTGCACCAAACAACTTCTACGAACTCCAGGCTCGGGCCATGTTCAGCGGCCAACTTAACGTTCCTACCGGATCGCTGGGTATCGAAGGGTTCCTGCACGGTGGGAAGACCTTCACCTACTTCGGCATCTGGCCTTCGATCATCAGGATGCCGGTGCTTCCCTTCACTCATGCCTACGACGGGGCGCTGACCGCGCCGTCACTCCTGACTGCATGGTTCCTGACCGCGTTGTTCACCGCCCTGCTGATCTGGCGGATCCGCATACTGGTGCGGGGTTCGGCATCCCTGGGCTGGGCCGAGGCTGCCTCGTATGGCGCTCTGATGGCTGCCATCCTGGGTGGATCGGTAGTGCTCTATATCGCCGCCAACCCGTCGACCTACGACGAAGACTTTGCCTGGAGCATCGCTTTGGTCGTCGCCAGCATGTTCACCCTTCTCGGGATGGCCGCTCATCCGTCAGCCAGAGGAGCTTGGGCCAGCGGACTGCTTATCCTGGCGGCCAACTTGAACCGGAGCCCTACCGGCTATGCGTGCGTCATCACCGCATTCCTGCTGGCGGGATGGTTCGCTCTGGGTAAGGGCGGAAAAGACCAGCGGCGCTGGGCGTTCTGGCTCGTGCTGGTAGGGGTCGTCCCCCTGCTAGCCAACTGCGCGGTCACCTACGCCAAGTTCGGGATGCCGTTCGGTCTGCCCATGGCCGAGCAGGAGTGGGCCCATATCAACGCCCATCGACGCCACTTCTTGGCAGCAAACGGAGGCAAGGCATTCAGCTTCGGCTTCATCCCGAGCACCGCATGGGCCTACCTCAATCCGACCGCGCTGAGCTTCTCCTCGGTATTCCCCTTCATCGGAGCGCCACTGACTCCGGCACACGCCATCACGCCGGTCGTGCTCGACCAGACGTATGCGACAACCAGCGTCACCGACGCTTCACCCCTGCTGTTCCTGCTCAGTTGCTGGGGCCTGGTGACAGCCTTCAGGCCGAAGGGGATCGGAGACATCCGCTTCGTCCGGCTCATGCTCGTTGGGTCGGCAATTGCCACAGGTGGCGTACTGGTTTGGGGCTACATCTCCTACCGCTACGTGTCCGATCTCATGCCCTTCCTCATCATCGCCGGAGCCGTCGGCATGATCGATATCTGGCGCAGGCTGGATGGACGGACCAGCCAGGTCAGGAAGTGGACGTTCGGCGCCATTGCCGCATTGGCCGCCTTCGGCGTGCTGGCCAACTCGGCCATCACCGCATCCCCTTCGACGTGGTTCTCCAAGACCCAGCTCGCAGGATTTGTGACTCAACAGGATTCGCTCACCCCGGGGGCGCTGGCCCACACGGTCGTCACCGGTACGAGGCTCCCCTACTACGCCCCTGCTGGCACCCTGTTCATCGCCGGGCAGTGCGATGGGCTGTACCGCTCCACCGGCGACTCTTACGTGAACTCACCTGGTCAGCAGATCACCCACTCCACATGGGCGCCCGTACAGGAGTCAGGCGCCATGACCCATGTCATCGACATGCACTTCAACATCGACCACTGGAAGGGTCCTGCCGTTACACTCCTCACCTACGGGGATGCCACACTCCTACTGAGGCCCGCACCGGGAAACAAGGCCCTCGTCGAGGTGATGCATGCCAGCCCCACACCGGTGGCCTGGCCGAGCTCTGTCGGTTTCGCTTTCCCACAGGTGCTCCACGGCATCTACCGGATCACCGTCACCACCGATCCATACCTCAAGTCGATCGTGGTGGAATGGTACGGATCGACAATGATCCGCCGCTACCTAGCGGGTACGGGACCAGCGGTCGTGGCCGTAACGCCGCCGACCGATGCCCCATCACAGCCGGCGATCGTCGTGACCGAGGGCGCCTTGCCGCCAACGCACATGGGGCTTTGCAAAGCGCTGCTGCGAGCGCAGACTCCCTCGTCCTGACCTACCGGCTAACGGCCCAGTATTGAACGGGCCAACGTGGAGCTGATCACACCTTGATTGGCGCGGCTCGGCTCTGGGTCCTGGGCAACAGATTCTTCAGGCGCAACGAGCGCTTCTCGACGAGCCACCAACTGGCAACAGCGAACGGGATGGTCGCCACGATGCACAACGTCAGGTACAGGGGAAGGCCGAGTCGGTTGGCGTGATGCAAGATCATGAGTTCAGTAACTGGCCAGCCGTAGATGTAGATCCCGTACGAGTAGTCGTTCTTGGAGCCGATGGTCCGAAATGGAAGGTGGATGCCCAACCACAGCACCGGATAGATCAGGAAGGGCATGCCGATGTCGCCTGGGGTGAACGAGTAGGTAGGAATGCGCGCTCCAGTCGGCAGGAGCACGAATGCGGCATAGACGACTGCGCACGCGACGGCTATCCACCAACGATCCGGTATGCGCTCCCGGAACAGATAGAGCGTCGATGCCGCTAGGAAGAGCGTTGCGAACCTGATCAGGGATTCGAGGTTGCAGAAATGGAAAATGGAGAACTGAGCCGACAAGCTCGGCGTAACGGTGATGATGGCCATGCCGATCCACAAAACCATGGTGATAATGAGTGCGAGGATGCGACGCCTGAGCATTCCGAACATGGCTAATGCCAGCACTAGCAGGTAGCAGAGGAACTCGTAGAAGAGAGTCCAGATGGAATCGTTCCAGATCAGCCAGCCCCGTGGCGTGCCAGCGATCGAGTGCTGGGTCCAGAAGGGATTCGCCAGCAAGGAGTTCTTCACTACGTACATGGCCGGGCCGTCGGGAGCACCGATGTAGCACGACCACCCGCATCCGGGATGAGGTGTCTGAAGCCAG
>CAIVIS010000255.1 GCA_903906055.1 uncultured Acidimicrobiaceae bacterium | reverse complement strand
GGTGCCCGAGCGGCCAAAGGGAGCAGACTGTAAATCTGCCGGTTCTGCCTACGAAGGTTCGAATCCTTCTCGGCCCACGCAGAGTTCGTCCCGGCCAGAGTGTGCGTGCACGCTTTGGCCGGGACGTTCGCAATTGCAGGCCAGGTCCGGCCGGCACTCCAACAGGCCACATGTGTAGCGGCTGACAGCCATCGAAGGGCCCGAGAGGACCGCCTCTCGGATCTGGCCCTGCGGGAGCCTGGGGGAGTGCCACCGTTGGAACTAGCAGGCGATGACCGGAGATGATGCAGCGCCCAACCTACGATCTAGCCAGGAGACCCGGTCATTCGGAGATCTGGCCATAGTGACGTACGGAGGGTGACGTGCAGGACGACATACGGGCTGGGACGGGCCGGGCAGCCGAAGCCGAAGTTACTGGTGCCGCCCTTGACGGCCGGTCGGCCCGTAGGGATCGCAACCTCGAGGCCGTGATAGACGCCACTGTCGCACTGTTCGCCGACGGCAGAATGGCCCCGACGGCTGCCGAGGTGGCCGTCCGGAGCGGAATCTCCCAGCGTTCGGTCAACCGCTACTTCGGCGACGTCAGGGCACTGCAGCAGGCCGCGGTGACTCGTGAGGTGGCACGGGGGATGCCGCTGTTCCGGATACATGCCATTGGCACCGGGACCAGGAACCACCGGGTTCGGGACCTCGCCGAGGTCCGGGTCCGGGCCCACGAGTCGATCGGGCCGATAGCTCGGGCCGCCGCCAACTATGCACATGCGAGCAGGTACATCCGCGGTCAGATGGAGATGGTCCGCGCGCTCCAAGAGGACCAGATCGAGCAGCAGTTCGCTCTCGAACTCGACGCTATGGCGTCCGCACAACGATCGGCGATGCTGTTGGCACTGGGTGTGCTCTTCCAGTTCCCCACCCTCGACTACTACCTGATCGAGCGAGCGCTGGCCCCAGAGGAGACGATCTCCTATCTCTGCGCAGCCGCCCACCAACTGTTGGCGGCCAGCCCGGTCGGTGGCGGCAGTTGAGCGTGACGGGATCAGCCAGGATCAGCCAGGATCAGGTCTGAGGTGATCGATCCCGATCGTGAGGTCACGTTCGCCAGCGCCGGGGTCACCTTCCACGCCAGTCTCCGGGCACCCGCACCCGCACCCGCACCCGCGTCTGGAGTTGCGGGCGTACCCGGAGCGATCATCGTCCCCGGAAGCGGCCCCACCGATCGCAACGGAAATTCGGCGGTGCCCGGCTATGAGGGGGTCCCGCTCGACGCCTACCGGTGGATCGCCGACCAGCTGGCCGCCCACGGTGTGGCCTCGTTGCGCTACGACAAGCTGGCCTCGGGCGCCACGGGCCTTGGTCCCTATGCCGATGATCCGGACTCGCTGACGGAGCGCTCGTTCGACGAGGTGTTCGTCCAGCCCGTGCGCGACGGACTCGGCTTCTTGGCCGCACAGCCGGGGATCGACGCCGAGCGGCTCCTGCTGGTCGGCCATAGCGAGGGTGCCCTCGTTTCGCTTGCTGTCGCCAGCGATCCGGGGTCGGCCCCCGCCCCAGCCGGGCTGATGCTGCTCGAGCCGCAGTACGGACGCATCCTGGACATCGTGGCTCGCCAGCTGGACGACCAACTGGCCCTCGTGGGCATCGAGTCGTCCGAAATCGCCTCTCTCCGCAAGTGGATCGCCGCTGGTGTCGATCAGATCAGAAATGCCGGCTCGCCGTTCGGCGCACCTGGACCCATCCCGCTTCCGGCTGCCTCGGGTGTGACCGCCCAGTGGCAGGCGGCCATCGCCTCGGTGCTCTATGGGCGGATGTGGAATCGGCTGGTCCAGAGCGAAGATGCGTTGGACCCCGTGGCGCTGGCTGGCTCGGTGCGGGTTCCGACCCTGGTGACCGCCGGCACCAAGGACTTCAACACACCGCTGGTCCCTGGAGGACCGCCGGGGTCGGGGGTGGCTGCACTGGCTGGAGCCTTCTCGGACGGTACGGCCGAACTGGTGGTCTTGGCGGATACCCACCATGAGCTGAGGGACATAGGCGATTGTGACCCGATGACACTGACGAACCCCGCCGACCTGCTGCAGTTCCCCTATTCGCCAGCGCTTGCCATCGCCATCGACGAGTTCCTGGCATCCTGGATTGCGGACCCGTCTGGGTCCTGATGCCTGCACTCGGCAACCACGACCGAAGCACACAGATGAGGTGGACGGATGGCAAAAGTGACGATCGATGGCAGCACACTGACGGTCAACGTAGAAGGACTGGACAAGTTGTGGTCCTTCAAGAGCCGGTTCGACATCCCGTTGGCGGACGTCGAGGGTGCGACGGCAGGGGTGAGCCCGGCGATCTGGGAAGGGTGGCGGTCTCCGGGGGTGCACATCCCCGGCGTGCTGGCCGCCGGTACCTTCCACAAGGACGGTGAGCGGATCTTCTGGGACGTACACGATCCAGCCCACGCAGTCGTGATCGAGCTCGACCACGAGCACTACAAGCGGCTGATCGTCGAAGTGGAAGACCCCGAGGCCACAGTGGCCCTGATCCAAGGCGCTCTCAATCCTGATTGACTGCGGCTTCACTTCGGGCTGGCGGCACGCCCCTGCCGCCCAACCCGCTCGCCCAACCCGCTCGCCCAACCCGCTCGCCCAACCCTCTGAGCGCCCATTGGTTACACTCCGTTTGCGAAGATATTGCCCTCGGCGTCGCCCCCGATCGG
>CAIVIS010000254.1 GCA_903906055.1 uncultured Acidimicrobiaceae bacterium | reverse complement strand
GCACGAGGTGCCCGTGGAGAAACAGGTCGGACCGCCACTGGGGGTAACCGTGTAGCCGGTGATGGTCGAGCCGCCATTGGATGCCGGAGCGGTCCAGGTCACCACGGCCGACTGGTTGCCTGGGGTCGCCGTCACGCCGGTGGGCGCGCCCGCATAGGTCGAAGGGGTCGCCCCCGCCGAGGCCGGGGACGAGCTGCCGTTGACGTTGGTGGCTATCACCGTGAACGTGTAGGCGGTGCCATTGGCCAGGCTGGTGATCGTGCACGAAGTAGTAGTGGTGGCACACGTCTGGCCATCACTGGAGGTGAGCGTGTAGCCCGTGATCGCCGAGCCACCATTGGATGGGACGGTCCAGGTAATGACGGACCGGCCGTTGGCGTTGGAGGTGGCGGACAGGTTGGTGGGTGCCCCGGGCACGGTATTGGTGATGATCCATGCGCTCCACGCCGAGGGGGCACCGATTCCGGAGGCGTTCTGGGCTTGGACGAAGAACTCGTGGTTCGAGCCAATTCCCAGACCGGTCATCGTGCACGAGGTGCTGGCGGCGGCGCACGTCTGGCCGACATCGGAGGTGACCGTGTAGCCGGTGATGATCGAGCCGCCGTTGGATGCCGGAGCTGTCCAGGTCACGACTGCCGACTGGTTGCCTGGGGTCGCCATCACGCCGGTGGGCGCGCCAGGATAGGTCGAAGGAGTGGCCCCCGCCGAGGCCACCGGGGACGTGCCGTTGGCGTTGGTGGCCGTCACCGTGAACGTGTAGGCGGTGCCATTAGTGAGCCCGGTGATCGTGCACGAAGTAGCCGCAGTGGCACACGTCTGGCCATCGCTGGAGGTCACCGTGTAGCCGGTAATGGGTGAGCCACCGTTAGCTGTCGGTGCAGTCCACGAAACGACGGACTGGCTGTTGGCATTAGAGGTAGCGGTCACGCCAGTGGGAGCCCCTGGCAAGGTGGTAGGGGTGACTGCTGCCGATGCTGCTGATGCAGCACTGTTGCCGTTGGAGTTAGTGGCGACCACGGTGAAGGTGTACGGATGGCCGCTGGGCATCCCGAGGACGATGCACGTTGGAGCGGTAGAGGTACAGGTCTGACCATTGCTGGAAGTCACCGTGTAGCCGAGGATTGCCGATCCTCCGGAATTCGAGGCGGTCCACGTCACAGTCGCCGACCCGTACCCTGCAACGGCCACGACATTGGTCGGAGCGTCAGGAATCGTCGAGGGCACGACAGCCGATGAGGGTGCCGAGCTCGGGCTGTTGCCGACGCCGCTTGCCACAGCACTGAAGGTGTAGCTGTCCCCGTTGGTCAGTCCGGCCACAGTGCAAGATGTGGTGGCGGTGCTACAGGTCTGACCACCGTGAGCACTGTTTGTAGCATCAGCAGCAGTGACCAAATAGGAGCTGACTGTTCCTTGAGTTGTCGAGACGGGCGGAGAACCGGTCCACGTCACCGTCGCCGACAAGTTCCGTGGAGTGGCCACAATGTTGGTCGGAGGTCCTGGGGGTGCTTCCGGCGTGGCATAGATGGACGTCGACAGGGCGCCGTTGCCGTTAACGTTTGTGGTGTAGATGGCGAATCCGTAACGAGTGTTGTTCGTGAGTCCGGTGACAGTGCACGAGGTGCCGGTTGTGACACAGCCTGAGTCGGTGCCCTTGACGACCGTGTAGCCGGTGATTGCCGAACCGCCGTTGTTGGGTGCGCTCCAGGACAGCGTGATCGACTGGTTCCCTTGTGTGGCCGTGAAGTTCAAAGCCACCGAAGGGATGGTCGACGGCGTGGTCGACGCGGTGGCCGATAGCGGAGACACGCCAATCGCATTCGTGGCTGTCACCGTGAACGAGTAGCTCGTTCCATTCGTCAACCCCGAAAATCCGCACGAGGTCGCTGTGGTTGTGCACCCAAGGCCCGATGGGCTTGAGACGGTGTAGCTCGCAACTGGTGAGCCCTCGGCGTTCGAACCGGTCCAACTGACAGTGATGGTCTGGTTGCCAGGGCTGGCGGTCACGTTGGAGGGGGCGGTCGGCACTGCGACAGGAACGATCCCATTTGAGGTCGCCGACGGCGAACCTGTGCCTGCAGCGTTGGTTGCGGTGACGACAAAGGAGTAGCTGTCGCCGTTCACCAGCCCGCTGATGACCACGGGGCTCGAGGAGCCTGAAGCAGTTTGGCCACCGCGCCCCGAACTGGTCGAGTCAGCGGCGGTCACGGTGTAACTGGTGATGGCCGATCCGTTAGCGACGGGGGAGGTGAACGACACCGACGCTGATCCGGCGCCCAGAGTGGCAACGACCGACGTCGGCGCACCGGGAGGTCCGATCAGGTTGCCGTTGACGAGCGTCCAGTTGGTCGGAAGGCTCGCCGGGGTTCCTACAATTCCTCCGGACCCCGCTCCTGTGAGAGTGGCACCAGCCAAGCCGGCACCGGAAAGTGTGGCCCCAGTGAGCGAACTGCCAGTGAGGTTCGCCATGGTGAGGTCGGCACTGGTGAGGTTGGCATTCGTCAGGTTGGCCCCGGTGAGGGTGGCGGAATGGAACGCGGCGTTAGTCAGGTTGGCACTCGGCCCGACCAGATATCCGCCGACGAGTATCCAGTTGGAAGGAAGGCTATTTGGGGCTCCAATGATCCCTCCGGAAGCCACTCCGGTGAGCGTGGCGCCGGTCAGGGTGGCCCCGGTCAGGGTGGCCCCGGTCAGGGTGGCCCCGGTCAGATCGAGGCCGGTGAGATCGAGCCCGGCCAGATTGGCACCGGTCAAGTTGGCTCCTGGTCCGATCAGATAGCCACCCAGCACGACCCATCCGGTCGGGAGGTTGATCGGCGTTCCCGAGATCCCACCTGAAATCACCCCGGTAAGGGTGGTACCCGTGAAATCGACGTTGCCCAGGCCGTCGTTGGTCAGGGTGGCGCCGGTGAGGTTGGCGTTGGCAAGGCTGCAGCTCGTGAGCGGCCAACCGGTCATGTTGGCCGACGGGCCGACCAGGTAGGTGGCACCGGATGAATAGCCCACAGTTAGCCATGGCGTGGGGCAGGCGACTGCTTTCCAATTGGCTGGCAGTCCTGTTGGCGTTCCGATTCCGCTGATAGCGGCCCCGGTAAGGGTCGTGCCGGTGAAGTTGGCCCCATCGAAGTTGCCGCTGTTCGCCACATATGCGTAGTAGACCCCGCCCATGGTCACGCGGGTGAGGATGTCATTGGTGAAGTTGGTGCCGGAAAAGTTGTAGTAGGAGAAGTTGGCTCCCGTGTAATTATTGTTGGAGAGGTTGCAGCCTGCGTAGTTGTAGCCACTGCAGACAGTGGTAGCGCCCGCCACTTGGACCCCGGCGACCTGCACCCCGACGAACGTTCCCAAACTGGCTAGCACCACAAGCAACGTCCCGATCAGATTAGGGACCTTCGACCGACGGGATCGACGATCTGCTCGGACGGGCACTCCGTTGCTGGTCATCCCATCACGCCCTTGCCGGTTACTTCGTTTCGGGCGCTGGTTCCCCTGGGTGTACCTGTCGTGCGTCGATGAGTCGGTGCTACACGCAGTTACGACCTCGACCGTCGTTCGCAAACGGTGGGGGAGCGTGCCTCACGTGTGCTGCCCCCATGCCCGGATCGATCAGTTCTGGTCCGCCCCTGCTCGTTTGCCGATGAATTGCATGTTGCAAACGTTAATTGAAAGGTATCGCTTGTCCGCGTCATTTGGCAAGTGTATTTGACGGTTCGTCATTGAGAGCGACCTTGGCTATGTGGGGAGTGGCGCGGCGGCCGTGCCCACGGGCGGAACGTGACATCCGATCGCCGGGTGCGGCCTTGGATGCCGCCGCGGCCGCCCCGGGGCGGCGCCCGCTAGTCGGTGAGGGCGAGATCCGCATCATGCCCAAGTGAGGTGTGACTCGACGAGTCACCGAAATTCGACTCGAACCAGGAGACACGCCCAGGTTGTGACCCCCGACCGATCACGTCCCATTGAGTGGTGTCACTTGGACCACGGCGCCCTCGAGGTTCCGGTGATCATGGCGCAAGGGGCGGAGCGCACTGTGGTCCGGGTCATCGGCCTCGAGTTGGGAATGGCGAAATCGGTGGAAAACTGTTCAGCCAGCAATCAGTAGGATCACCGGGCCAGAGCCCATTCAACCCCCATCGAAGGCAGACACCCATGGTCATTCTCCCTCGCCTCGCCCGCTCGCTGCATCATCCGATGCTGGCTGGCCTCCTTGGAGTCATCCTGATCGCCATTGGGCTCTACGGGATCATCGGAAACCACATCGCCACGGGCTGGTCCATCCTCCTCATCGTCATCGGAGCGATCAACCTGCTGCGCCTGGTCGTCCGCCAACCGGATGCAACCACCGCCGCCTGAGCGACCGGTTAGCACGGTCACGTCTTTGGTGCATGTGGCCGAGCCCAGAGGCGTGAAAGTGGCGGCTCCGCTCGGCTGCGTGCCGTTCGAACCCTGAGTAGTGGCCTGGATGACGCTGACCTCCAGGCTGTCCTGGGTCGACATCCCCACGCTCTCGAACCCGCCCTCGACAGTTCTGTTGACTGAGCACGTGCCTTGAGGAGCCGTCTCCGAAACGGAACCATCGGACCTCGGTCCAGTGCGAGGCGACTCGACCTTTCTCGTCGCCCACCTCGCTCGCGTCCGCAACGAGCCGAGGGTTCCGAGCGGTGGTATTCAACTTGTGTCTGCAATGGAAATGAGCGAAGGTGCTGTCGGCAGCAACTTGCACTGCCCCGACAAAGGAGTTCACATGGCCGAAGAAGTAGTCGACGCCCATTACGCCGCAGAGCCTGGTCGTTACCAAGAGGTGCTGGACCATGTCGTGGCGTTCTATGCCGACTACATCCAGGTCCAACCTGAGCTCCGGCACTACACGATCGCCGGCGACCCGGGCCAGGGAGTCGTCAAGGCACTGGTGACATGGAAGTCGCGTGGATCTGCCGCTGCCGTCAACAGCGATCCCAAATTCGCCGAGTTCGCCGACACCCTGAAGCCCTTGATGTCCGCGCCGGTTCGACGCGACCTGTTCGATCACATCGAAACGCACGTTCGGCCTGCCTGACGCGTCGCTCGACTCGCCAGTGCCACCGAGGCCCGCCCGCTGACTGGGTGCATTCGAACTCCGGCCGCAGGACGCGGCACCGCCCCCTGGCCATAGTCAGGGGGCGGTATCCGTTACGACGAGAGGCAACTTGCCCCGTACGGCACGATGGCTCGACTACAGCTCGCCCTCGACGATGTGCGGCGGCGTCTTCAGGATGTCCTTGAGCGTGTCGTGCACCACGCCACCGGCCAGGAAGGTCGACGCGTCGGCCGCCTCCTTGGTGGCGAAGATGGCCATCGAGGCGCCTTCGCCGTCACCGGAGTCGATCCAGTGGAACTCGATGAAACCCTCTTCGGCCTCCACGATGGGTGCGAAGACTTCGCGGGCAATCTTGGTGACGGCAGGCCCATCGGCCTTGTCGTACTTGTAGGAGCGGATGATTCCGTACATGGGTGATCCTCTTTCTTTGGCTAGTCGGTGGTTCAGGTCTGGCTGGATGTCAGCCGGTTGCAGCCTGCAGCGCTTAGTGGATAGCCCCGTTGATGGAGGCGGTCTGCACCGCACCGGCCTGCAAACCCCACTTGGTGAGGATCTGGCCGTAGACGCCATCGGCGATGAGGGCGTTGAGAGCCGCCTGCACCGGCGCGGTCATGCCGTTGCCCTTGCCTAGGGCCAAGCCGTACGGGGCGGCGTTGAACGGCTCACCGTAGGTCTGGAAGACGCCATGCGAGGTGGAGACGGTGTAGGCGACGGCCGGGGAGTCGGTGAAGCCGACCTCGGCTACGCCGTCAGCCAACGCCGTGTTGGCTTGGGCTTGGGTCGCGAAGGTATGGATGGTGACTGTGGCTTTGCCGCCAGCCACGCACTGAGTTGCCTGGACCTTGGCGGCCGCCTCTTGGATGGTGCCGCCCATGACAGCGATCGAGTGCCCGCAGGGCGACACCAATCCACTGCGCGCCATGGTGCTGTCTGTCTTCACGAAGAACTGCTCGCCAGCGCTGTAGTAGGTGACGAAGTCGACTGTCTGCTGGCGGGCCAACGTGTCGCTGATGGATGAGGCGCCCATGTCGTACGTTCCGGCGATGACGCCGGGAAGGATGGTGGCGAAGACGGCATGGACGAACTTGGGCTTGAGCCCCATGGTCTGGGCGATGGCCGTGGCCAGGTCAGGGTCCATGCCCACCAATGTGGATGTTCCGGGTGCCAGGAACTCATCTGGGGGATAAGAGGCCGCAGCCACAGTCAGGGTGCCGGTCGACTTGATGGAAGCGGGCACCATGGCCACGATCGCAGCAACGGGAGCCTGAGGCGGGATGACCGTGGTCGGGAGCGACATGGTCGGCTCGGCCGATCCGCTGGCGGCGGCTGCGGTGGACGCGCTCGTGCTCTTCGTGCTGCTTGAACATCCAGTGCCGGCCAGTGCCACTGCGGCCAGTGCCACCGCCACCGACGCTGGCTTCATGAGACGAGTGATGACGCGCATTGATGGACCCCTCGGAATCTGTAGTCGGCCTCGTGCCGCCTGTTGCGTGCTGAGCGCATCTGCAACGTGTGGACTATGCCACACCGACCACCGACGACATGACGACAGAGAGTTCAGAGCCACGTCCATTGCGGAGATAGGTGACTCCGGGTTGGCCCGGTGATGCGTTCCCTTCGGCATGCGTGGCCTCAGTCGAGCCACGCCAGAGAACAACGTTGGGGGAAGCATGGGAATGATCGGAAGAACCAAGGTGCTCCGCGCACTGCGAACCACTGGCGTTGTTGCCGCTACCGGTCTCCTGGCCGCTGCGTGCTCATCAGGTGGATCGAGCAGCTCGACCACCACGACCAGCGGCGGTGGATCATCCCCCTCGGGCTCGATCAACAACTCGCTCGCACTGACCTACACCGGCGGAAAGGCAGGCGCCGCCAACAGCTCCCTGGCTCCGGTCAAGGTCGGCTACGTCAACCAGCAGTACGGCTCGCCCAGCTACCCCGAAAACACCGACGGCGCCAACCTGGCCGTCAAGTACATCAATGCGCAGCTCGGCGGAGTCCAAGGTCATCCGATTCAGCTCGTCCCGTGCTACGTGGCCACTGAAGAGGACGGTCAGAAGTGCGGCACCCAGTTCCTCAACGACCCGAGCATCAACCTCGTGCTGACCGGCACACTGGTGATCGGTAACGACTCCCTCTACAAGGTGCTCTCCGGCCAGAAGCCGATCATCATCGGT
>CAIVIS010000253.1 GCA_903906055.1 uncultured Acidimicrobiaceae bacterium | reverse complement strand
AGGTGCTCGGCACCTGCGTCGACAAGGGCATCAAGGTGGTCACCAACGCCGGTGGCCTCAACCCGGTGGGCCTGGCCGACCAGATGCGACTGCTGGCCGAACGGCTCGGCCTCTCGGTCGCGGTGGCCCACATCGAAGGTGACGACATCCTTCCTCGGCTCGACGACTTGCAGCGGCACGGCCACCCCATGGCCAACATGGACACCGGCGCCCACCTGGACACCTCGACGGGCGCCGTGGTGTCAGCCAATGCCTATTTGGGTGCCTGGCCCATCGTCGAAGCGCTGCACGGCGGTGCCGACGTGGTGATCTGCCCCCGGGTGACCGATGCGTCGCTGGTGGTCGGCCCGGCTGCGTGGCACCACGGATGGACCGAGTCCGACTGGGACCCGCTGGCTGGTGCGGTGGTAGCCGGGCACGTCATCGAGTGCGGGCCCCAGGCCACAGGCGGCAACTATGCGTTCTTCACCGAAGTCCCCGGACTCGAGCATCCCGGGTTCCCCATCGCCGAAGTGGCATCCGACGGTTCGTCGGTGATCACCAAGCATCCGGGGACAGGCGGGCAGGTATCGGTCGGGACCGTGACCGCACAGCTCCTCTACGAAATCGGTGGCCACCACTATCCCAACACCGATGTGGTGGCCCGGTTCGAGACCATCGAAGTGCACGACGAAGGCAATGACCGGGTCCGGCTGTCCGGCATCAAGGGGCTGCCCGCCCCCCACGACGTCAAGGTCTGCCTCAATCTGCTCGGCGGCTGGCGCAACTCCATGACCTTCGTGCTCACCGGCCTCGACATCGAGGCCAAGGCCGACCTGACGGTGCGGTCGCTGTCGGCAGCCCTGGGCGGCACTGGTCAGTTCGAAGAGTTCCACACCTCCCTCGTCCGCTCCGACAAGTCCGATGCCCCGACCAACGCCGAGGCCACTGCCCTCCTGCGAGTGACGGTGAAGGACGAGGACGAGGAGCGGGTAGGGCGAAAGTTCTCGGGTGCGGCCACCGAGCTGGCCCTGGCCGGCTACCCGGGGCTCCATCTGACCGCACCCCCCGGGGCCGGCAGCGCCTACGGGGTCTCCTGGCCAGCACTCATCCCAGCCGAGCTGGTGGTGCCGACCGTGGTTCACGCCGACAGGACCCGAGTAGAGGTGCCGCACCACACCAATCGAGCCGCTGTGGGGATGACCGTGGCCGGCCCCGGCCGCGATGCCTCGCTTTCTCCCGGGGTGCCCGAAGCCACCGACCTACCTGTCGGTTCCGACAACCTTCCGGCGCACACCGGTGTGGTCACAGCCGACGAGCCCACCAGCTTGGTGCCGCTCGGAACCATCATCGGCGCCCGCTCCGGCGACAAGGGCGGCAACGCCAACGTCGGCATGTGGGCCCGTTCCGACGATGCCTACGCATGGCTCGATGCCGAGCTCACTCTCGATCGCTTCCGCACCCTGCTGCCCGAGGCGGACGGTCTGGCCATACAACGGCACGCGTTCGCGAAGCTGCGCTCCCTCAACTTCGTCGTCGTCGGACTGTTGGGTGAAGGAGTGGCCTCTTCTACCCGGCCCGACCCTCAGGCCAAGGGCCTCGGCGAGTATCTCCGAAGCCGCATGGTGGAGATTCCGGACCGACTCATCACTCCATCGCTCTAATCTGACTGCAGCACCACTGTCATCGGCCACGAGCCGGCAACGCGCCAGGAGGCATCCATGGACTTCACCCCATCCGACGAACTGCAGATGCTGCGCGAGGCGGTCAGCTCGATCGCCAACAAGTTCGGCCACGACTACTACGTCGAGAAGGCCCGGGCCGATGAGCGGACCGACGAGCTGTGGAACGCAATCGCCGAACAAGGCTTCCTCGGAGTCAACGTGCCCGAGGAGTACGGCGGCGGTGGTGGGGGGATCACCGAGTTGGCTGCAGTGGCCGAAGAGTTGGCCGCGGCTGGCTGTCCCCTGCTGGTCATCGTGGTGTCGCCGGCGATCTGCGCCACCATCATCGCCAAGTTCGGCACCGACGCCCAGAAGCAGCGGTGGCTGCCCCGATTCGCCACCGGCGAGCTCAAGATGGCCTTCGCCATCACCGAGCCCGATGCCGGATCCAACTCACACAACCTCGGCCTGACCGCCACCAAGGACGGCGACGTCTACCGGTTGAACGGACAGAAGTACTACATCTCCGGTGTCGACGAGTGCGAGGCCATCTTGGTGGTCACCAAGACCGGCGTCGACCCGGACACGGGGCGGGGACGGCTGTCGCTCTTCGTGGTCGACACCGATACACCCGGACTCGACAAGCAGGTGCTGCCGGTGGAGATCACCGCACCCGAGAAGCAGTTCACCCTCTTCTTCGACAACGTCCAGGTCGAGGCCGACCGGCTCATCGGCGATGAGGGTGAGGGGCTCCGCCAGGTCTTCTACGGCCTCAACCCCGAGCGGATCCTGTCAGCGGCCACGGCCAACGGCATCGGCCGCTACGCCCTCGACAAGGCAGCCGAGTACGCCCGGACCCGCGAGGTGTGGGGCACGCCCATCGCCCGCCACCAGGGAATCTCCCATCCGTTGGCCAAGTGCAAGATCGAAGTGGAGTTGGCCCGGGTCATGACCGACAAGGCCTCCTGGTACTGCGACCACGACGGAGACTCGCCGTTGGCTGGAGAGACGGCCAACATGGCCAAGTACGCTGCCGCCGAAGCCACCTTGGCCGCCCTCGATCAGTCCATTCAGACCCATGGTGGGAATGGCATGTCGTCCGAGTACGGGATCGCCGACCTGTGGGGCATGGCCCGGCTGCTGCGGATCGCGCCAGTGAGTCGCGAGATGATCCTGAACTACGTGGCCCAGCACTCGCTGTCGCTGCCTCGCTCGTACTGATCGAAGGGCGCTGATCAGGGCGCAACGATTGGCGATATCCGGCACAGTACCGACTGCTACTGGGCCGACAAACCCTCGACCTCTGGTCGAGGTCGACATTGAACAGCTAGGTAGTGCGCGCTCCAGCTCATGCCTGTGGTCGACCGATCCGACCCGTTCCGTCCCTGGACCTCTCTATTGGGAGACATCGGCTCCTCTGTTGGGAGACATCGGCTTCGGGCTAGATCGTCCCCTTTCGTCCCTTTTGGTGGTTGATCAGCCACGCTCGGTGGGCAGGGAAGTTGCAGTTCGGTTCCTCAAGTCTGGGTTGCAGGCAGACGATAGGACTTTCAGGTGGAATCACGCCTAGAAGCGACCGTACCCGCCCCGTACTCTGCCGAAAGAGTTCAATGTTCCGACTTCCCGATGCACATCGCAGTTCGGCTTCGAGCCGGCAGAGCAGGCTCCATGGAGCCTGGGGGGTCGTGCGCGCCATCAGGACCGATCGATCGTGCCGCTACCGGGGCGAAGACGGTGTGACCATCGTTGAGGTACTGGTGGCCTTCGTCCTCCTCATGATGATGATGCTGCCGGTGGGTGTGCTCTTCACCAGCGTCACGAGCCAAGCGGCCCTGGCCCGTCAGCATCAGGCCGCGCTGCAGCTCGCTGACACCTGGGTCGAGGTCCTATCCGACCCCACATCGAGCCCGCCTGTCACTGGAGGTGCAGTGATCACCAATGTGCCTGCAGCTCCAAAGGCGCCCCCTGGCGTTGCGCCCCCGGTGTCGACGCTGGCCGGCACCGACTTCACCGTCACCGCCAACTACTCCTTGGCGCTGGTGAACAACGTTGGCCAGTCCGACCTCTGCGCCAACGGCGAGCCGCCCAGCCCGAGCCATCCCGGTGTGATTCAGCTGCTGGTCACCGTGAGTTGGGACAAGGGTAAGTACTCACTGTCTGATTCCTCCAACATCAACTACCCCCGTCCCGGCCTGCAGACCGAAGGCTTCTTCGCCATCAATCTCAGCAACGATGGGCAGTTCGACAAGTCCGGCAACTCGGCGGTCAGCCGAATCGAAGCGTCACCGGTGACGGTCAGGCAACTCACTTCCAGCGCCACGCCTCCCGTCTGGATCTCACCCAATCCGATCACGTTCTACCCAGACTCCAACGGGTGCATCTTCGCCCAGGTCCCAGTAGGTACATACGATGTATCCCTGAACCAACCCGTGGCCGGCACGCCAAGCACCTTCTTGTCGTGGCCCGGGAGCCCTGCCTTCGTGACGCCCTCTGGTGCGACGTCTTACAACCCCGGAGTCCAAACTGTCGATGTCACAGCCCTGACCGTCGTCCAGTTGCAGCGGTTCGACGAGGGCATCACCTCTTCTATTTCGTATGGAGGTGCATCGTCGGTGGACGGCGCCCTGACGTGTCCTGCGGCAGCCGGTCTGACTTGTCTGGTCACTGGTAACGGCACCGTGTCGGCTCAGGCCGCTTGGGGCAACGGTGCGGGTGCGTGGACCTCGGCCAACGTGCCTTCCACTACCAATATCAATCAGGTCGCATGCACTGCTGGTTCCTCGGCCACCTGTGTCGCCGTCGGCGACAACGCGTCAGGAGCCGTCGCTCGAACTACGTCTACCAACCTCTCGTCCACGGTGGCCGACACGCTGCCGAGCGGGGTGACCGACCTCACCCAGGTCACTTGCCCGTCGGCCAAGGGCTGCTACGCCATCGGCTCGTCGACGACTGGGCCGGTGCTCGTGGCCGCTGCCGTCGGACAGGGATCAGCCGCCGCAGATCGTTGGGCCGTTCTCTCCCTCCCCTCACCGGCATTCACATCGATGAACTCCATCGCCTGCCCTTCCTCCTCTACTTGCGTGATGACTGGACGTACCGGTAGTTCCACCCCTGCCATCATCCGCCTCGATGGCGACCCAGCTGGGCTGGCCGGAAACGCATCATGGGTCCCCACCTACTCCGCGGACGTGCTTCCCACGGGCGCGGCAGGGTCTACCTCAGTCGGCACCGTGTCCTGCCCGACCAGTACCACTTGCTTGGCCCTGGCCACCGGAGATACCGCCGGTGCTTCCGATCCCACCGTGGTCACGACCACCCTCGGCCTTTCGGGGGCTGACACCTGGACCAACGAATCGACTTTCCCCACCGGGGCCAGTGCCATCACCAAGCTCAACTGCACCGCCACCACCTGCGTGGCCATCGGAAGCCTGCCGGGTACCCCCAGCCAACCGGCCGTGTGGACCGGCGATCTCACTACTTCACCACACGTCTGGATCCAGACTCAGAACATTCCCACCGGCATTGTCGCCATCACGTCGGCTTCGTGCGGTGTCTCCGACGCCGGCGATACGGCTGACTGCATCTTCGGGGTCATCACTACCAATGCGTCGGCTCCGGGCCAACTGCTCAACGGAACTCTGTTCGGCGGAAGCTGGGCGTGGAACCTGGTGACTCCTCAGGTGACGTCATCCGTTCAGTACTACCTCGGTGTCTCGTGTGTGAACGCCACCGGATCGACGAATGCCACCTGCATGGCCGTAGCCGCCACCGGCAACGGTCCCATCATCGTCACTACCTCCACGGGCCCCAACGGCGCCTGGACCGCCCAGAGTGCCCCTGGAGGCAACGGTGTCGCCGTGTCCGGTATCCCCCTGCAGACATCTCCATCGACCAACTCCGATTGGACTACGCAAGTGACGGCGGCGGCGGCTCTCAACGGCAACCTCACCTCGCTCCCTCGCGTGCTCTATCCGGACTCCGGGGGCTACTCGCTGTCGGCTGGCGACTGCTCGGACACAGCATCAGGACCGGCAATCGCCTCACTGGTTGCGATTCCCGGCGACACCGCCACTGCGGTAGTGCCGCTGGGTCTCCTCACCATCCAAGCCGTCGGCTCGAACGGAATTCCGCTGGATGGAGCCAGCGTCACACTCCAATCCACTCAGTGCGCTGGGACCAATACGTTCGCCCTCCCCGCGACCGACCCGGCCGGATTCACCAGTGCGTCCGTCCCCT
>CAIVIS010000252.1 GCA_903906055.1 uncultured Acidimicrobiaceae bacterium | reverse complement strand
CCAACTTGGACGCAGCCAAAAAGAAGGGCACGTTCCACGGGGTGATGGCAGCCACGACGCCGACCGGCTCCTTGGTCACCATGACCGGGCCGAGCAGCCCGTCCTTGACGGTGTCGAAGGCGAAGGTCGAACCCAGGCCGGCGTAGTAGTCGAGGACCATGGTCGGGGCCAGCACCTGGGCCAGCAGGCCCCAGGAGACGGGAGATCCCATTTCGTTGGAGATGAGCTCGGACATCTCCTGCATCTGGTTGCGGACCGCCTCGGCGGCGCGGGCCAGGACAGCGCCGCGCTCGGTCGGGCTCATACGGGGCCACGGGCCGTTGTCGACGGCCTCGCGAGCGGCGGCCACAGCGCGATCGATGTCGGCGTTCATGGCCTCGGGAGTGCTACCCACCAGTTCGCCGGTGGACGGCGAGTGGACTTCGAACACTGCGGACGAGGACGGCTCGACCCAGTCTCCTCCGATGAACAGGCGATCGTACGACTTCATGGGCCCTCCCTGGACGGTCATGGATCAGTTGGTGCACAGCGCAACATCGGCTGCAGCACCGGCTGTGCCGATCGTAGCCCGGTGCTCCAGAGGCCGCCCATCCGCCAACGAGTCCAAGGACAGCCCATCGGGCGCCGTGGGGTTACGCTTCGCCCGATCCGCCCGATCACGGGCGCCGACCCCGGCGACGGCCGGAGAAGTGGAGCCGACATGCTCTCCCCCCTCGACGACTACCCGGTCCACCAGATCTCGGAGCCCATGCGCCACGTCGGCACCTCGGACCGCAACTTCTACGACCGCTACTACTTCAACATCCACGGCAACGGCGAGGTCCATGGCACCGACGAGGAGCTGTTCTGCGTCATCGGGGTCGGCCAGTACCCCAACCTAGGGGTGGCCGACGCCTTCGTGTCGGTGAAGCTCGGAGACGATCACCGGGTGGTCCGATCCTCCAAGGTCCTCGGCGCCGATCGCATGGATGCCTCGGTCGGCCCCATCCGAGTCGAGGTCATCAAGGGCTTGGAGAAGGTCCGGGTCATCCTCGAGCCCAACGAGTGGGGTATCGAACTCGACGCCGTCTACGACGGATTCAGCCAGGCTCACTTGGAGGACCGGCACTTCGACCGCCAGTTTTCGCGGGTCACCTTCGACTCGACCCGGTTCGCTCAGGTCGGAGGGTGGACGGGCACACTCAAGGTGGGCGACCGAGAGATCGCCCTCACCCCGGACAAGTGGTGGGGGTCGCGCGACCGGTCGTGGGGCGTTCGCCCAGTGGGCGAGTCAGAGCACCCCGGCATCCGGGTCACCGATACATCGTTCGGATTCTTCTGGGTCTATGCCCCGGTGCGGTTCGACGACCACGCCATGGTGACGATCATCCAGGAGCGGTCGAGCGGCGAGCGGATCATGCAGGGGGCGCACCGGATCTACCCCGTCGGCTCGGGCCGCGAGGCCGAGTGGCTGGGCCGCCCCGAGCACGAGCTCCGCTTCGCCCCGGGCAGCCGGACCGTCACCGGTGCCACCCTCTCCTACTTCGGTCCCCACGGCCAGAAGACGGCCGAGGTAGAGGTGGAGACCCTGCTGGCCTTCCCGCTCTTGCTAGGCAGCGGCTACGGCCTCGAGGCCGACTGGAAGCACGGGATGTACCAGGGCGACCTGGTCGTCCAGGGCCAGCAGATCCCCCCGGCCGATCCCACCTATTCCGATTGGGGCCTGACCGAGTATGCGGCCAAGTTCACCTGCGATGGCAAGGTCGGTTACGGCATGTTCGAGTGCGCCGTCATGGGGGCCCACGAGCAGTACGGGTTCACCAGCTGAACCGTTTGGACCAGTTGGCGTGCACCTGGCAGCCAATCGACGCTGAGCCGCACGGTCAGGGGTCGAGCGAACACGTCATTGCCCAGCGGTCACCAGTTCGACCGGAGCCCAGACCGGCCAGTTCGGTGTGCCGACAAGGCGTCCTTGCCTGTACCTGGCCGTAACGGCAAACGGCTTGGCGGCCCGCGAGTTGTCGTAGACGGTCGCCTCTTCGGCGAACTCGATCCCCTCGGCCACCAGCCGCCACAGTCGGGTGAACCGCTCCCGCACCTTCTCCTCGGGAACCGGATGCCCGCCGTCGCGCACTCGATCTTCCACTCGTGCGATCGTCAGTTCCACCGGCACCATCAGGACATGTATGGCAAGGAGGAACCCAGCAGCACGAGCTTCTTGGATCATCACCAGTTTGGACGGATGGGAGAAGACGCTTTCGGTGATGAACGAGCAGCGTTCGCTGATCAGGCGTGTCCGCTCGGCGGCCGCTAGCTCAGCTCCGTCGTAGCCATGGGCGAACGCATCATCAGGCCATCGGTTGGCGGCGAGGACGTCAGCGTTGACAAACGGCAGATTGACGATCGGTCCAAGTGCTCGCAGATGGAACGTGCTCTTGCCTGATCCATTTGGCCCGACGATGAGATGAAGAACAGGGTCAGACATATGCAGGTTTGGTCCCGGTTTCTGGAACCGTCAGGAAGTCCGTCGAACGACCTGGCCGAACTCGTCGAGCTCGGTATAGGAGCGCCCCCGAGCACCAAACTCCATCGCCAGATCGAGGGCCCGGATGCGCTCGTCGAGTAGTTCACTCCAGCCCGCCCGGACCACGGCCTGCTGCTCGGCACTCAGGCGGTCGTACTCCCCTTCGCCCGACAGCACGTTGGCGATATCCCTCGGCGAAACTCCCGAGGCCGCTTCCAACTCGCGGCCGATCCGGGCCCAATGCGTGATCTGCTGCGAGGCACTACGGCTCATGGCTGCTCCGTACTGTCTGGCTGACTCGAACATGTCGTCATCGATACGGGTGACCGAAGTGGTGGCCATGGGTCCTCCTTGGGACGTAGCACTCTGCTACATCACTATAGCCGCATGGGTGCTACTTCTGCATTTAGGAAGCGCTCTGTGGGCGCACCAACTCAGACCGACTCCCCCTGCCCGGCCAACTCAGCCAGGCCAACTCAGCCCGGCCGGGTCGGTCCGGCCCACTCGGTGCGCTCTGCGCACCACGCCCACAGCTGAGCGCCGGCGTCGTCGAACTCGGACTCGGACAGCCGGGTCCACGGCACCTTGTGCTCCCAACGTTCCTTGCGATCGAGCCAGAACCCGCCGTTGGTCTCGATCGCCACTGGCGATGCAGCCAGCCACACCGCCGTGTCCGCCCCTTGTTCGGGAGTGCGCAGGAACGGCCCCATGACCTTGGCGAACCCGGGCAGGCTGTGGCGGACCCCCGGGGTGTCGGCCCAGCCCGGGTGCATGGCGTGGAACGTGATGCCGGTGCCTTCCATCCGGCGCACCCACTCGTGCATCAGCACCAACTG
>CAIVIS010000251.1 GCA_903906055.1 uncultured Acidimicrobiaceae bacterium | reverse complement strand
TCGGCCATTGGTATCCACGCACCCGGGCCACACTCGGCATGTTCGACTACGACCAGCGGGGCATCCTGGACGCCACCCACCTCCGGTTCTTCACCCGTCGCAGCATACGCAAGATGGTCGAGCGCAACGGGTTCACTGTGCGCCGGATGGAGCCGGTGGGCCTGCCTCTCGACGCCCTCGGGCTGGAAGGCACCAAGGCGCATCTGGTCCGCCTGCTCGATCACTTCCTGGTGACGCTGTGGCCCACCATGTTCGGCTATCAGTTCATCGTCGAGGCGACGCCCAACCACTACTGATCGGGCTAGTTCGCCACTGCTCCGGTCCCGGCGTAGCCGGCCTACTGAGGTAGGACTACCCGCCTCAAACTCTTCGGCAGCATCGACCCGACTCGCCCGACTGCCCGTCGAGAGACCGAAGGCTTGGGGCCACGGAAGAACGCCTGTTCCGACTCGTGTTCGGCCAGCGAGCCCTCCGACAGCCTCCGGTAGGCGCGCCACTTCCGGGTGCCGTCGACATGCTCCCATCGTGGGTCCAGTTCGAGGTAGCCGTCCAGGAAGGACCGGACCGCGGGCAGGGGTGCGTCGTCGAAGACAGCGATCCCACCCGAGCGCAGTCGACCGGCTCCGTAGAACCAGTCGATGATGGGTAGAGGGAACGCGTGGGCTCCGTCCAGCATCACGAGATCGAGCGGGCCATCGCCATAGCGCTCGGGCAAGGCCTGCTCCGATCCACGAAGGTCGAACGACAGGTGGTCCGTGTTGATGCCACGCGTTTCGCAGTATTCCCGCAGAACGGCGGCCTCTTCTGGAATGGGGACCACTGCAGTGTGCATGCAGCCCCAAGCGGTAAACAGAATCGTGGACAGGCCGGCACCGGTCTCGAGTGTCCGCGCACCGGGCGTGACCGCTCCAGCCAAGAACTCGTAGCACCGCCGGCTCGTCCGCCACGCCGACCCGTTGGGCGCGTCTGGGTGGACATGTGGCGGGTCGGCAATCACACGCTCCAGCACTTTGAGCCGCGCGGCGATGTCGGGCATCGTGTCCATACCCCCGAACGGTACTCCGCCCGCTCCGGCCTTCTCAGCCAACCGCGCGCTCCAGCGCCTCGAGCACCAACGCCACGGCATCCTCGACCGAGGTAGCGGGGTCTATGGCGAGGTCTGGATGCTCGGGAACCTCGTAGGGATCATCGATCCCAGTAAACGAGTCGATCGTGCCCGCCGCCACCTTGGCGTACAGGCCCTTCGGGTCCCGGACCGCGCACTCAGCTGCCGGGGTGGCCATAAAGATCTCCACGAACGGCAGTCCGGCCTCGGCGTGGAGGCGCCTGGCCAGCTCTCGTGACTCGGCATAAGGGCTGATGATGGCCACCACGGACACCACCGATGCGTCGGCAAACAGTCGAGCTATTTCGGCCACTCTCCGGCAGTTCTCCAGGCGATCTTCGCGGCTGAAGGCGAGGTCGCTGTTGATACCGCTGCGCAGGTTGTCCCCATCGAGCCGATAGGCAGCCCGGCCCGAGGCCACCAGGGCCCGCTCGACGGCGGTGGCCACCGTCGACTTGCCGGATCCGGACAGCCCGGTGAACCAGAGCGTCGCTCCCCCACCCCCAGCTACCCCTGCCCGCGCGTCCCGCGAGACGTCGCCCTCGTGCCAGGTGATGTTGGTGGCCGACGACATCTGCGGTCGGTTCAGTTGGGGCGGAGCAGCATGCCAGCCCCAGCCGTGATGTTGGATCCCTCGTCGGCCAGGATGAACGAGCCGGTCTGGCGGTTCCGACGGTAGGGGTCGTAGAACAGCGGCTGGGTCACCCGAAGCGCCACACGACCGACCTCGTTGAGGGTGAGCGTGGTCGCTCCCTCGTCGCGGTGCAGCGTGTTCACGTCGAGGCGATAGTGCAGGTCCCTCACGACGGCCTTCACCCACCGGGTGGTGTGCTTGAGCATCATGAAGTCGCCGACCTTGAGTGGCTTGTCGGTCATCCAGCACACCATGGCCTCGAGGTCTTGGCCCACCACCGGTTTGTTGTGCGGACGGCAGATCATGTCGCCGCGCGAGATGTCGATGTTGTCGGCCAGTCGCATGGTGACCGACATAGGAGCGAAAGCCTCCTCGACCGGTCCCTCGAACGTGTCGATGCCGGCGATCGTGGTGGTCAGCCCCGACGGCAGGATCAGCACCTCGTCGCCCGGCCGGAACACACCGCCATCGATGCGACCGGCATAGCCCCGGTAGTCGTGGTACTCGGCCGCATGCGGCCGCACCACCCACTGCACCGGCATGCGCGGGTCGATCAGGTTGCGGTCAGAGGCGATGTACACCGTCTCCAAGTGATGAAGCAGCGAGGTCCCCTGGTACCAGTCCATGTTGGTCGACCGGGTCACCACGTTGTCGCCCTTGAGGGCCGAGATCGGGATGAAGGTCAGGTCGGCCACGTCGAGCCGGCTGGCGAACGCAGTGAACTCGGCGCAGATCCGGTCGAACACTTCCTGGTCGTAGTTGACCAGGTCCATCTTGTTGATACAGACCAGCAGGTGGGGCACTCGCAGGAGCGAGGCCAGGAATGCGTGCCGCCGCGTCTGCTCGACGATCCCCATCCGGGCATCGACCAGCACCATGGTCAGGTCGGCTGTCGAGTTACCCGTCACCATGTTGCGGGTGTACTGCACGTGCCCAGGGGTGTCGGCGATGATGAACTTGCGGGCCGGCGTGGCGAAGTAGCGGTAGGCCACATCGATGGTGATGCCCTGTTCGCGCTCGGCCCGCAGGCCGTCGGTCAGGAGGGCCAGGTCGGTGTAGTCGTTACCCCGCTGAATCGAGACGCGCTCGACGGCCTCCAGTTGATCTTCGAAGATGGCCTTCGAGTCGTACAGGAGTCGCCCGATGAGTGTGCTTTTGCCATCGTCGACAGACCCGGCTGTCGCAAATCGGAGAAGTTCCATCAGAAGTACCCTTCGCGCTTTCGATCTTCCATTGCGGCTTCGCTCACCCGGTCATCCGCCCGGGTCGCCCCGCGTTCGGTCAGTCGGGATGCAGCCACCTCGATGATGATTTCCTCCACCGTGGATGCGGTGGACTCGACGGCCCCGGTGCAGGTCATGTCGCCCACTGTCCGGTAGCGCACCGTTTCCTCGAATACCTCTTCGCCTGCCCTCGGATGCACATAGGGCCCGGTAGAGATCAGCATTCCGTCGCGCACGAATACTTCGCGCTGGTGGGAGTAGTAGATGGTGGGCAGGTCGAGGTTCTCTTCGCCGATGTACTGCCACACGTCGAGTTCGGTCCAGTCCGAGATGGGGAAGACCCGGATGTGCTCGCCCCCGTGGTGGCGCCCGTTGTAGAGCGACCACAGCTCGGGTCGCTGGTTCTTCGGGTCCCATTGGCCGAACTCGTCACGGAAGGAGTACACCCGCTCTTTCGCTCGTGCCTTCTCCTCGTCCCGGCGGGCTCCACCGAAGACGGCATCGAACTTCTGGTCGGTGATGGCATCGAGCAGGGTGCGGGTCTGGAGCCGGTTGCGCGACGGGTCTGTGCCGGTCTCTTCGGTCGAGCGGCCAGCGTCGATCGACTCCTGTACGGAGGCGACCACCAAGGTGGCTCCCAGATCAGCCACCATCCGATCGCGAAACTCCAGTACCTCGGGAAAGTTGTGTCCGGTATCGATGTGCATGACCGGGAAGGGAATCCGCCCGGGGGCGAACGCCTTCTGCGCCAGCCGCAACATGATGACCGAGTCCTTGCCGCCCGAGAACAGCAGCACCGGCCGCTCGAACTCGGCGGCCACCTCGCGGATGATGTGAATCGACTGTGCTTCGATGGCCCGCAGATGGGACAGTTGGTACTGCCCCTGAACTGCACCCGACTGGCTCGTTTCCATAGTTGACCAACTTACCTGTTGGCACTGTTAACGGAAAGGGGTGAATGTCCATAGATCGCCGATTTGCAGCATTGCAACTTTCGCCTCGCCGAAAGCCCTGGATCCGTGCAGCGAGGTCGTACACTGAGACATCGCTGGTGGTCCCGTGCACCCGTGGGGTCGCATGTAGTCCTCAGCGCTCGACGACGGGATCGGTCCGTCGGGGTCGGTCCGTCGGGATCCGTCCAGACCGCCCGCCAGACAGATTCGGAGCGTTCGATCATGGGAACCACCTCGACACCAGCCACGACACACACGCACTGCGCCGTCCTCCCCGCGCACGAGGGGGCCACGTATGTCTGGTGACACACGTATGCCGGACGGAGCAGGGACTTCACCTACCTACTCCATCCGGGTCGGTACAGCCGAGGACGCCACCGTGGCTGGACGCCTCCACGCGGAGCAGATCACCACCGGGTTCCTGTCATTCCTCGGACCCCGCTTCCTCGAGCGCCTCTACCGCAGGGTCGTCCTGTGGGACGGCGGTCTTCTGCTCGTGGCCGTAGTGCGCGATGGCAGGTCGGAGAAGGTCGTCGGGTTCATCGCCAGCGCCGACCCGACCAGCGCCCTGTATCGACAGTTCCTGATCCACGACGGAGCGGCCGCCGCCATCGCCACTCTTGGTCCGCTCCTGCGTTCGTGGCGCAAGGTGCTCGAGACCCTGCGCCACGGATCCTCCGCCAGCCCAGGTGTGGGCCGAGGGCCCGAGGTGCTGGCCATGGCGGTCGACGAGGACTACCAAGGCAAGGGCCTCGGCGGCAAACTCGTACGCGGGTTCATCGCCGCCTTCACCGCGGATGGCAAGATCGAGGGCTACACCGTCATCGCCCAGGACAACGAACCTTCATTGGCCCTCTACCGACACTGCGGCTTCGCACCCGCCGAGGTCTTCGAGCTCCACGCCGGGACCACTTCGGTCGTCATGCAGTGGGACCTCCCCCGCGAGGACGGGTCCGCCGCCCCCTCCCCGCCGGCGCCCGGACCAGGTCCGCTGCCGTCGTGACCCCGTGGGTGGTCGGCCTGTGCGCCTTCGTCGTCTCGTTGGCCCTGACGCCGGTGGCCATCGTGGTGGCCCGTCGCACCGGCATCATGGACCGGCCGGGCGAGCTCAAGGAGCAGACCAGGGCCGTCCCATATCTGGGCGGCGTGGCCGTCTTTGCCGGGGTAGCCGTGGGCATCTTCGGGACCCGGCTGACCATCTTGGTGCCCCTGTTCCTCGCCCTAGTACTCGGGGTTGCTGACGACCGGTTGTCACTGGCCCCGGCGCTGCGCCTCCTCGGCGAGGTGGCGATCGGGTTGACCGTCGTGGTCACCTGCCCGGTACACGCCCCCGGCTGGTTGGCCGTCGCCTTGTTGGTCCCCTTGACCCTGCTCCTGATCAACGGGGTCAATCTGATGGATGGCCTCGACATGCTCGCTGGCGGGACGGTGGCCCTCGCAGCAGTCGGATTCGCTGTCATCCTCGCCAGCCCGTCTACTCACAGCGGGCAACTCACCGCTGTGGCCCTGGCCGCGGCCCTCCTCGGGTTTCTCGTGTTCAACCGCCCCCCGGCCCGCATCTACCTCGGCGATGGCGGCTCCTACCTGTTGGGCGTGGCCCTGACCGTCCTGGTGGCCGACTCATGGGGCACCGATGTGCCTACACCGGTCGGCGTGGTGTCGCTGATCCTGGTGGCCCTGCCGGCCGCCGAGGTGGCCTTCGCCGTCGTCAGACGACTCCGCGGCCGCCAGTCGGTGCTGGCTGGCGACCGGGGACACCCCTACGACCGGCTGGTCGCCCGTGGCTGGTCGCGCGCCTCAGCCAGCGCCACCTATATCGCAGCCCAGGGGATCCTGACCATCGGTGCCGTCCTG
>CAIVIS010000250.1 GCA_903906055.1 uncultured Acidimicrobiaceae bacterium | reverse complement strand
GACGACTGGGCGATCGGCGTGCCCGAGGGGAAAGACGGTGAGCAGTACTACTTCCCGGACGATCTCAGCGACAAGGCCATCGAGTGGCTGCACGCGGTGCGTGCCCAGGATGCCCACAAACCGTGGATGATGTACTACTCGACCGGGTGCGCTCACGCTCCGCACCATGTCGCACCGGAGTGGGCCGACAAGTACGCCGGCAAGTTCGACGAGGGCTGGGATGTGCTGCGTGAGCGCACGCTCGCCCGCCAGAAGGAGCTCGGCATCGTCCCGCCCGACACCGATCTCACGGCGCGAGCCGACTTCCTGCCAGCGTGGGATTCGCTCGATGACAACGCCAAGCGCCTCTACGCCCGCCAGGCTGAGGTGTACGCCGGCTACTGCGAAAACGCCGATTGGAACGTCGGCCGGCTCCTCGACGAGATCGAGACACTGGGCGACCTCGACAATACGCTCGTCATCTACATCTGGGGCGACAACGGAGCCAGCATGGAGGGCACCGTCACCGGTTCGTTCAACGAGCTCACCTTTCTGAACGGCCTCGTGCTCGATGCAGACGAACAGCTCGCCCTGATCGAGCAGTACGGCGGTGTCGAGGCCCTAGGCGGCCCGCACACCGCTCCCCATTACGCCGCCGCCTGGGCCCATGCCATGAACACGCCGTTTCAGTACGGGAAGCAGACGGCGAGCCATCTGGGCGGTACCCGCAACCCGATGGTCATGGCCTGGCCGAACCGGATCCATCCCGACACGGCAGTGCGCAGCCAGTTCACTCACCTGATTGACGTCGGTCCGATGGTCCTGGAGGCGGCCGGCATTCCGGAGCCGACCATGGTCGACGGCATCCCGCAGGAACCGATGGACGGGACCAGCTTTGTCGCCACGTTCGACGACGCTGACGCACCCGAGCACCACACCGTGCAGTACTTCGAGATGTTCGGCGCACGGGCGATGTACAAGGACGGATGGTGGGCTGCGTCGCGGCCCGACCGCCTTCCCTGGGACGTGTCCCCGCAGACGCTCGCCAAGTTCGGGCCTGCCGCCAACTGGGATCCCGACCGAGACGTGGGCTGGGAGCTCTACTACCTACCCGACGACTTCTCCCAGGCCCACGACATCGCCGCCGATCACCCGGACAAGGTCCAGGAGCTCCAAGAGCTTTGGTGGCAGGAAGCAGAGCGAAATCAGGTACTTCCCCTCATGGCGGGCGTGTCCGTGATGTACGGGATCCTGCCGCCGATGCCGACCCAGACCCGGTTCGCCTTCGCCGGCGATGTGCAGAACATCCAGCGCGGCATGTGCCCCCGGATCCAGGGTCGCTCCTACGCGATCGAGGCGCAGGTGGACATCCCCGACGGAGGTGCCGAGGGGGTGCTTGTTGCCAACGCGGACTTCATCGGCGGCTACGCACTGTGGGTCGACGATCAGCACCGGCTGAACCACACGTACTCGTGGCTCGGCGTCGAGCGGTACCAACAGGTGTCGACGGAGCCCATCCCTTCCGGAAAGGTGACGCTCAAGATGCTCTTCGAGTCGGATCAGGCCGTGCCCGGCTCTGGTGGCACGGTCTCACTGTGGGCCGATGACAAGCAGATCGGTGGAGGCGAGATGGCACATACGGTGCCGATCGCGTTCAGCTCGT
>CAIVIS010000249.1 GCA_903906055.1 uncultured Acidimicrobiaceae bacterium | reverse complement strand
TGTCGTGGCCAGGGCGACGGCGCCGAGTCCGCCCAGCCAGCAGCCAGCGGTCGCCAGCAGAGTGCGTCCATGACCCCGAGGGTCACGGCAGTCCGGGTCGCGGGATCGCAGCCCGGCGATGATGACCGTGGCTGCCGCCAGACCCGCCAGCGACCAGACGAGCACGCTCCAGGCGTCGAGCCAGATGGCGGCACCGACGATGAGGATCTGGCCCAGAGCCGCGCCCGTGGCTCCCACCGACAGCGGTGCCCGCTGCCCATCTAGTTCGATCAGGCTCACGGCGATCACCGTGGCGCCCAAGACGCAGTACCCGGCAGACAGCAGCGAGCCGTGCCAGGCCCAAGTCACGAAGGCGAAGACGGCGGCGGTGGCCCCTTCGACCAGGGGATACCGGGCCGAGATGGGCTCGTGGCAGGTGTGGCACTTGCCTCGAAGGGCCAGCCATGAGGCCACCGGTACGTTCTCCCACCACGAGAGCTGGCGATCACACGTCGGGCAGAACGAACGAGGCGTCGACACCGATAGGCCGAGCGGTACGCGGTACACCACCACGTTCAGGAATGAGCCAACTCCCAGTCCGAACAATGCGGCGACGGCGATCACGAACCACTCGGGCACTCCACGCAAGCCGGTCACTGGACCGATCTCACTGGACTGATCCGGTAGGGCAGGGGGGATGCACCACAACCGATCGACATGGTGAGGTGCATCCTGGCATCCGTCCTCTCTTTGTCGCGTGGCGGTTCACCCTAGTGGTCCCTGGTGACATCCAATGGTTTTCGCACCCTTTTCGCACCCGGATTCACTAGCGGGAGACGACCACCTGGTGCCTACCATTGAAGAAGCCCACCGGAGTCGCCCGAAACCGATGCGGCTGGTGTGGCCGTGAACGCAATGTGCACAAGGCGGCAGGCAGAGCGGCGAACGGGTGGCGAGCAGGTGGCGAACAGGGTGGCGAACGATGCAGAAATGCAGACGGTCCGGCGTCCCCGGACCCCAGTGCGGGTGGATCACATGGAATCTCATTCAATGTTGGACGGCAGTCTGCCGATGATTGGTTCATGAGCGACGTGGAGGCCATCCGATACATGGCAAACGAGCGCGATCTTGAGTTCGTCGATCTCGACGCCTACGGCGTCGATCCTGCCGCGGCCACAATCCTGCCGGGCGAACTCTCGCGCCATCACCGCGTGGTAGCCATCAAACGCAAGTTCGGGACTCCGGTAATTGCAACAGCCGACCCCTCCGATCTCTTCGCCCAGGACTCCATCCGCGCGCTCTTGGGGCGGGACTTCATTTCGGTGGTGGCGTCCCCTGAGCAGATCGACAGGTACCTCGACATGATGTTCGGGGAGGGCCTCGAGTGGTCTGGTGGACCCGTCAGCCCTGGAGCCAGCAGCACCGAACCAGCACCAGTCGATGCGTTCGACATTGCGCTCTCCGAGGTACTCGACACGGCCGATTCCGGTCCGCTGGCACCATCGCACGATGTCAACGGTTCCGCGTCCCCAGCCGCCGACGAACTAGCGGCACTGGCGCTCACCCTCGAAGTGGACAGCATCCTGACCGAAGGGGCAGGCGACACGCCAGATGACGCGGCCGACCTGGTGGCCGAGGCGGTGGCCACCTACCACGACCTCCATCCCGAGGACCATGAGGACCCTGAGGCCACGGCAGCCGCCACGGCCGGCTTTCCGCCCCTGGCCAAGGCATTGGTCGAGGGGAACCGGGTCTCCCTCGAGGCAATGAGCCTGGCCCTCGAGGAACACAATCTCACCGGCTTGAGCATCGCTCGGATCCTCACCAACCAAAAGCTGGTCACCGAGGCCGACCTCATGTGGGGGATGGCCGAAGAGATGGGCCTCCAATTCGTAGACCTCGACATCGTCGGTGTCGATATTTCGGTGGCCGCAGTCATCCCCGAAACGACGGCCCGACATCACAACGTCATGGTGATCGCCCTGGACAACTCCGTCCCGGTGGTCGCCGCGTCCAATCCCACCGACGTCTTCGCCATGGACGACCTCCGGACCATCCTCGGCCCCAACTTCATCGTGGTGGTGGCCACCCGAACCCAGATCAGCGCACACATCGGGCGGGCCTTCAACAGCGGTGATGCCGCCGACATGGCCATGGAGGCCTCGCTCGGAATCGATGGAGGCATCCAAGAGAGCGGTGTCGACGACATCCAAGCCGTCACCGAGACGGCCCCCATCGTCCGCTACGTCAACCTCCTGATCCTTCAGGCGCTCAACGAACGAGCCTCCGACATCCATATCGAGCCGACGGCCACCGATCTGCGCATCCGCTACCGAATCGACGGCGTGCTCCACGACGTGTCGACCGGACCGAAGTCGATTGCCGCGGCGGTCACCACCCGGCTCAAGGTGATGGCAGACATGAACATCGCCGAGCACCGCGTTCCCCAGGACGGTCGCATCTCACTCAACGTGGGAGCCAAGGGGATCGATCTTCGGATGGCCACACTCCCGACGATCTACGGAGAGAAGATCGTGATGCGGGTCCTCGACAAGTCGAGCGTGGTCTTGGGCTTTGCCGAACTCGGATTCGACCCAGAGATGTTGGGTCGCTACGAGTCGCTGTACACCAAGCCATACGGGACGATCCTGGTCAGCGGACCGACCGGCTCCGGCAAGTCGACCACGCTCTACACCACCCTCACTGCGCTCAACTCCTCCGAAAAGAACATCATCACCGTCGAGGACCCGGTCGAGGTTCCCTTGAAGGGTGTCAACCAGGTCCAGCTCAACGTCAAGGCCGGCCTCACCTTCGCCAGCGCCCTTCGATCCATCTTGCGGTCCGACCCTGACATCGTGCTGGTGGGAGAGATCAGAGACAAGGAGACGGCATCGATCGCCATCGAGGCCGCCCTCACTGGTCACATGGTGCTCGCCACCCTCCATACCAACAGCGCCTCAGCCACGCCGATGCGCCTGATCGAGATGGG
>CAIVIS010000248.1 GCA_903906055.1 uncultured Acidimicrobiaceae bacterium | reverse complement strand
CGCACGAATCTCTACAAGGAAGCGCTGAGGCGACTCATCGACGGCACGACGGGCCCTGGCCCGATTTTGACCGTCGACTAGCCCGCTGGGGTAACGGCTCGAACGCCCTGACCACTTGAACTCGCCAAGGCATTTTGGGGATCGGGTACTTCAACAAGGCCGTAAAGAACGACGCCGACGTGGGACCAGGCCAGTCGACTCTGAGCCGGGCGCAGAGAACCGCATAGATGGCTAGACCTGCATGAGCCCGCCGAGGCCGAACTTCAGTGGTCACAGTCATCAATCGGGGTTCTGAACATGAGGCGCTCTGGTGGAACTTGTGTCTCCGACCGCCAGTGATGCTGGAGAACCCTGAGGTTCCCCCCTCTGGCCGGACACCTCGAATAGGAGGTAGTCATGTCAGTTGTGACCGAAGACAAACCAATGCCGGGTCGCCGGCGAGGCAGATACCCGAAAGAGTTCCGTGTGGACGCGGCGGGCCTGGTCATCGACCAGAAACGCAGCGTTGCCGACGTGGCCAGAGAGCTCGGACTGGTCGAGCAGACGCTCGGGAACTAGGTCCGCCAGGAGCGGGTGGACAGGGGCGAGCGTGACGGTCTCTCGAACGAGGAACGCGAGGAGATGGCCAGACTCCGCCGGGAGGTGAAGCGCCTGACCATGGAGCGTGACCTGCTCAAACGAAGTGTGGCCTTCTGGGTCAAGGAGTTGGACCGGTGATTCGCTACCGGCACGTCTCCACCATGAAGGCCGAAGGATTCCCCGTTTCCGCAGCATGCGACGCCGCCGAGGTCTCGACCTCGGCCTACTACGACTGGCTGGACAGGGAGGCAGCCGGGCCGACGCCAGCCCAGCTGGACGAGGCCTACCTGACCAACCACATTCACGACATCCACGCCGAGTCGGACTCGACCTATGGGTGCCCACGGGTCACCAAGGAACTCCGCCGCCGTGGCTACTGCGTCAACCACAAGCGGACCGAGCGCATCATGCGGGCCTGTGACCTGGTGGGGATCACCGAGCGTCGGCGGATCAGGACCACGCTGTGGTCCGAGGAGAATCCACCCCTGCCCGATCTGGTCAACCAGGACTTCAGGGTCGGGGCGCCGAACCGGGCATGGTGCGGGGACATCACCTACATTCCGACGGACGAAGGCTGGCTCTACCTGGCCAGCGTGCTCGACCTCGGTAGTCGTCGACTCGTCGGATGGAACATGGCCGACTCGATGCCGACGGCGCTGGTGGCCGGTGCGTTGACCATGGCCGTCGATCAACGAGATGGTCGGGTTGCCGGAGTGGCGTTCCATTCCGACCGCGGTGCGCAGTATCTGTCTGACAAATTCCGAGCACTCTGCGAGTCTCTCGGGATCTTCCAATCGGCAGGCAGGGTGGCTACGTGCTTCGACAACGCTGTGGCGGAATCGTTCTGGTCCAGCCTCAAGCGAGAGCTCGTCCACCGCTATCGGTTCGCCACCCGGGCCGATGCCCAGGCCGCCATCACGTCGTGGATCCACCGCTACAACAACGTGCGCCTGCACTCGAGTCTCGGCTACGTGCCGCCGGTCGAGTGGGAAATCCATTACCGTCTCATTCAGCAGCAAACCGCATAACCAAGTGTCCGGCTGGCGGGGGGAACCTCACCTAGCAACCGAGGCAGCCGAGCGGGTGAGGTCGCAGTCCCACGACCTAGAGCGGGAGATCGACTACTTCATCAATACCCGTCGTGAACGTTCGGAGCCAGATTCAAATGGCACACGCCAATGCCGAAGGCAACCCCCTAGTTCGCCTCTACTGCCCCGCTAGCCTGGACTGGTCGCTGTGAACCGGCCTGGGTTTCCTGGAGGCTCCAATCCTTGGAAAGGTTGGAGTCATGGACAAGAAGCATTCGGCAACGAAGAGGTATCCGCCTGAGCTCAAAGAGCGAGCGGTTCGCATGG
>CAIVIS010000247.1 GCA_903906055.1 uncultured Acidimicrobiaceae bacterium | reverse complement strand
GATTTCTGCCACGCCAGATAGAGCGCCTGCCCCGCCAACAGCGCGTGGTGGTACCAGTTGGCTGCTGCTTCTTCGGCTAGGGCGATCTCACGGTTCGCCGTAGCGGCCAGCTCGTCCAGCTCGGTCATCACTTCGCCCCGTGCGGGCATGAGATCAGTCATCGTCGTCATCCTCGGTAGGCCAATCAACGGCCATCGACGCATGGCAGGTGTCCCCGTCTGAGCGTTCGATGGTGATGTACAACTTCCAGGGGATTGAAATGAACTCAGCCGGGTCGGTGAGGATCTTCGCCTGGACGTAGCTAACGGCAAGTTCTGCCGATGCGTCGTCGGGCAGCTCGAGCTCGTGGGCGTCGTAGGTGAACTCGACGGGCTCTTGGATGGCATCCACGGTCACCGTGTACAGGTGCTCAACCATGGTCACCACGCTGCACACCCGGACTGATCTGGAACAAACGATGTGCCCTCGATGCGCTGAGCGACAGCAACCTGCGCTGCGGGGCTGAGATCAGAGCCACCACCGTTCGAGGCCCAATTCGTGGCGTTGATTCCAAGCGAGTTCGGATACGCCGGGAAGCCGTAGTTGCCCCAGCCGCCTTCTTCGCACACTGCGACTCGGTCCCATCGGTGGTCGTAGTCACCAGACGCCACAGGTGTGCTCGAGGCCACGGCCGGTGCGCCAGAAGTGGCAGGCGGTGCAGTCGTCGTGGTGGGTGATGACACTGGCGGCGCTACTGGGGGTGCTGGCGTAACCGGCTGAAGTGTGGTCGGGACGGTCGGGGACGGGGGGGCCGGCGAAACGTGTGATGCGTTTCGGGCGAGCTGCGTCGATAGCGGCGATGACCGGACCGAGGGCACAGTCTTCGAAGTCACAGATCTCGGTACCGGCAAGGTGGGCCTGGTCGATGAACGCAATGGCTTCGTCGGATAGTTCAATGAGCACTGGGAAACTCCGATCATGGTGATGGCGAACATGGCGATGATGATGAAACGCTTCATGGCTGGTGATGTCTCCTGAGTCGTGGTGAATGACTTTCGGTGGGCATCACCTGTTCCATGCAGGCCGCAAACGGTCACCGGGCAGGGTGGGCCGTCCTTCAACGGTGTGGGGCGATGTGGCAGTCCCTGGTGGTTTTTGGCGTTAGGCGTCGCCTTTCATGGCCTCGGTCATCCAGTCGAGCGAATCGACGGCGTGCATGAGTTCGAGCTCGTAGCCGATGACCTCAGGAAGTGAGCACTGGCCGGCCCACCGCAGCCGCTGCGCCTTGACGTACTGGCGTGCAGCGGCAACGACAAGCGAACGCTCACGTGCGATGTCCGTACCGGTCGTCATGCGTCCACCAGATATCCCGGCTTGGCACGTCGACCGATCCCGAGGGCGGCGCACTTGGCGAAGCACTCCTCCGCGGCTGCGGTGGTGCTGTCCGTCCGGACGTATGCGGCCGCTTCGGTCTGGCGGATCTGCATCTGGCCGGCTTCGAGCCGCCGACGCTTCTCGGTGATCTTGGCGGTCCTGGTGGTCTGGACGATCTGCAGGATGGCGTAGGGATCTGGCCGGTAGGACTTGTCGTCGGTCCTGGCGGCCAGGGCGGGGCGCAGCTCGCCGGGGTGCATGTACCCGAGCACCTCGACCCAGGACTCTCGCTGAGGCCCCGTCAGCGGTGCGCTCTTTGGGAATGCTGCCAACACAACATTCTTTATGGCTGCGTCTATTGCTACCTGATCTAAATATGGCGGTGGAGCAACAGAATCATAAATATCTATTGAACTCCCAGTAGCCCCGCCGCTTCCCATTCCACTTCCCCTTCCCATTCCTATTCCCCTTCCCTTTCCCCTTCAGGGCGGAACATTTCGTGAAACATTCCGGAGGCGCTCCGGAACTTCGACGGAGTGCTGTGGGAAATTCTCTGGTGACTTCTCCACTTCGGAATCCCGATGTACTGGCCGTCCTCGATCTCGAAACGCACGATGGCCTGCACTTTCTCCAAGTCACAGAGCCAGCCGTTCACCTTGGCGGCCGACACCTTTTCGTCGTGCGGGAAGATTGCGCCCGCCAGTCGCTTCGGCGAATCAAGTAGCAACCCGTCGTCATCGGCTTCACAAAACAGCCCGACGAACAGAAAACGCGCTTCGATTGACACGTTTGCGAGCGTGTACGAGCCAAAAAGGTCTGGCTTGACCGTCCGAATCCTCGCCATCAGTACGCCTCCCGGTAGGAATCGAGGCGTTTCCACCACGCTGCGAGCCGATAATTGTCAAACGAACGCTGCTTCCATAGAGCCTTACGGCACCCAGGACGATCACAGATATTTCTGGCAGTAAACGGCAGTTCGATACCACACCAGTCACAGCAGTCATCGGCCAGGGCGTCGGCGAACCAGGACGGCCAGACGAGCGATGGGTGGATTCCTCCACGGATGGCCCACTTGTCGGCCTGGTCGATGTTCAGCCCCCGCTTGCGGGCCACGATGACCGAGCCTCGGGTGACGCCGACGGCCTCAGCGAGGGCAGTGTCAGGGGCCGGCTGACCGCCCCGGTAGATGTCCTCGGTGAACAGTGCGTGCTCGAGCGCCTCCACGTCGTAGCGGGGCCTCATGCGGTGGCCCTGTTCTTGTGCGCCAGGTAGCCGCCAGAGGTCCCGTGCTTGATCGGCTCGATGGGCCGCACGTACTTGGGACGAGGAATCGCTCGGTCACTCAGCAGCTGGCCGGCCCACACGCCGTGGCGTTCCTCGGTCCTGGCGCTGTACGAGAAGCACTTGTGGCTCACCGGGCACTCGGCGCAGATGGCTCTGGCGGCGTCAGTGGTGCCGCCAACTTCGGGGTAGAAGATGGCGGTCTGGCCCTTGCACGCAGCGTCAGCCATCCATGATGTGTCGATGTTGTCGTTGTTCACGGGACCCACTTCCCGTCTACGAGCTGGTAGCCCCGAGCGACCATCCATTCGGTCCTCGTGAGGGTGTCGGCGTAGGTGGTGGTCTTGTTGAAGTGGCCGCTGCCCATGTGCTGGAACCGGACCAGCGCCTTCTTGCGCACCTCTGGATCGGGGCTGGGCATCAGTTCTCCACCAGCCGTTCGTCGTCGGGGTCCTTGGGACGGTTGGCGTCCTCGATGAGATCGCACAGCTCGCCGATGACTCGCCTCGCCACTGGCCGGAACCAGTCGACGGCGCTGTTGCCATCGAGGCTGATGAGATCGTCTACTTGGGTTTGGGTCAGTCGAATCGTCGTCATGCGATCACCTCCCATTCAGTGCGGAACACGTTGGCCCCGGTGGTCGTGCGGATGTGGTCGGTGGCCGGCACCAGGCGGACGGCGTACCGAACTCGGCACGTGCCGCACTTGCGGATAGCCACTACGTCGCCCTCGAGGCCGGCCAACTTCGCCATGCCATGCCCGCAGGGGTAATTGCGGTCCTGCCGTAGCGTCCTCAACGAACGACCAACACCCGGACCAAATGGCCGTTGTGCTGCAGGGCGTAGTAGATGGCGTGCCGCTTGCTGGTGCTCAGCGACTCGGGTGCTAGGTGGCGACCCTTGGTGGGCTTCTGGCCCGTGTAGGTGAACTCGCCGTCCACTGTCACGCCCCACTGCATCGTGCGCTTCATGCCCTCGTCCAGACAGTGAGGTTGTCCCGGTGGCACTCGTCCCGCTTACTGGCCCGATAGGCACCTGTCTTGCGGATGGTGCCTGCCCTCGCTGCCCGCTGGATCACTGGCCCCATGGCTGCGGGCTCGTGGGTGGTCAGGAAGTAGTGCTCGGCCAGTCGACGCCACACCTCGTCGGTGGTGAAGTCGACGTGCATGTGAGCACACCAGCGCACCGATACCTCAGCGGCGTGCTTCCATGCCTCGTTGGCGTTCTCCTCGGCTCGGCGGATGCCGTCCTCGGTGGGGGTGAATAGGTCAGGCTGGGTCACTGTCATGACGGCACCTCCCACCGGGGTGCGCTGGGCTGCTCAGTGAGCTGCTCGAGCACCCATGCGAGCCCGCAGTCCTCGGCGTGTCCTTCCGGCTCACGGTGCGTGCAGTCGGGGCAGACCAGGAAGTCGGCCTCGTTGCGAATCCACTGCAGTTCGTGGAAGTGGTCCTCGGATAAGTCCATGACATCGAGGCAGTCGACGGCCTGGGCGTAGGTCAGCGTGATCGGCGTACCGGGCGCTGTTGAGTTGATGAGCTGGCGCAGGAAGAACCGGTTCATGCGTCCACCGCCCTCGAGGTCGTCGGCTCGATGTGGCGACGGGCACGCTCAGCCTTGAGCATCTGCGTCCGATCCCACCGAAGGAACACCCACGTGCCGGCG
>CAIVIS010000246.1 GCA_903906055.1 uncultured Acidimicrobiaceae bacterium | reverse complement strand
CCGCTCTTGTCGCTACTGCTGGGATGCACTAGCCGATCCCGCGTCTGCGTCCTGGGCGATGGCCAACCCGTGCCCCTGGCCTAGACGGGTCCGACGTTGCGCTCGAAGATGATCCGTAGGCCATGGAGGGTCAGCCAAGGCTCTACGTACTCGATCTCGTCGGAGTACGGCGAGATCAGTTCGGACAGACCGCCCGTGGCCACCACCGTGCACTCCCCGAGCACCGCGGCGAACCGGCGGCACAGGCCATCCACCTGGCCACCGAAGCCGTAGAGCGCCCCGGACTGGATGGACTCCACCGTCGACTTGCCGATGACACTGCGAGGCTCCACCAGCTCGACTCGACGCAGGGCGGCGGCATGAGCGAACAGCGCGTCCAGGCTGATAGCCACTCCCGGGGTGATCGCCCCGCCCAGGTACTCACCAGCCCCCGAGATGGCGTCGAAGGTGGTGGCCGTGCCCAGATCGACCACCACGCAAGGCCCGCCGAAGAGGTCGTAGGCGCCCACGGCGTTGGCGATCCGGTCCGCACCTACCTCCCGGGGGTTGTCGTACAGGATGGGCATCCCGCTTTTGACTCCAGGTTCGAGGACCACCGACGGCACATCGAACCAGCGGCTGGCCATCTGGCGGAGGCTGGCCGTCACCAATGGGACCGACGATGTGACGGCGATCCCAGTGACGGTGTCATCGATATCAAGACCGTTGAGGTCGAGCAACTGAGTGAGGAGCAAAGCATGCTCATCGGCAGTGCGCACGGCGACGGTGGACAGCCGCCAGTGGTGGGCCAGCCCGACCGGCTCGGTACCGTCACGGGGCACCGACTGGTCCATCGGTGCGCCCGGATCATCGGCGAACAGGCCGACCACGGTATCGGTGTTCCCCACGTCGATGGCAAGCAGCATTGCGGTCCTTTCCAGGTGGAAGTGCAGGTAGTTGGATCAGTGCAGGTAGTTGGATCAGTGCGGTAGTTCGGTGCGGTCCGTGCGCCCCGTCAGCTCAGATCCGCAGGTCCAGTCCCAGGTCGAGCACCGGTGCAGAGTGGGTCAGGGCGCCGGCCGACAGCAGATCGGCACCAGCGGCAGCCAGTGCCGGAGCGGACGCCAAGGTGACGCCACCGGACACTTCGATCAGTGCATTCGATCCCACGGCCCGGACGGCGGCTACCGCCTCGGACACGGCGCCCGGCCCCATGTTGTCGAGCATGATCACGTTGGCACCAGCGCCGGCGGCCTCACTCACCTGGTCAAGGCGGTCACACTCGACTTCGATCATCCGTCCGGGCCACTGGGCGCGGGCCCTCGATACGGCCTCGGTGATGGTCATCCCGCCCAGATGGTTGTCCTTCACCAGTACTGCTTCCGACAGGCTCCCCCGGTGGTTGACGCCCCCGCCGGCTCGCACTGCCGCCTTCTCCAAGGCGCGCAGGCCGGGTGTCGTCTTGCGGGTGTCGAGGACCCTTGTGGCTGGGTTGGCCACGTGCACGGCATCTACGAAGGAGCGGGTCAACGTGGCTACCCCGGACAGGTGCCCGAGGAAGTTGAGGGCGGTCCGCTCCGCCGTGAGGATCGAGCGCAGCGGGCCTTCGATGGTGGCCACCACAGATCCAGGACTCACGCTTGAGCCATCGGGGAGGTGCCAGACGACCTCGAGTCCAGGGTCGATCTGCGTGAACGCCTCGACTGCACAGGCCTGGCCGGCCACTACGCCGGCGGCTCGGCTCACCACGTCGACCGTGGCCCGCCGCGAGGAAGGCACCAGACCAGCAGTCAGGTCGCCCAGGGGCAGGACGTCCTCGGCAATGGCACGCGTCACCGCATCGACCACTGCGACTCTCGGCGGATCGAGCACCACCTCCCATCCACCGTCAGCAGTGGGAGCTGTCATGTCGATCCTCCATCTGCGAGCCGTAAGGATGGATCAGGTGATGTGCGCACCAGCGCTGTGCCGTGATCGGTTCCGTCACTTCCATGCACGATGCGGCATCTCCACGCTTCGGATACCTCAGGAAAGTCGCTACGGGCATGTGCGCCACGCGTCTCTTGGCGCAGCATGGCCGACCGGAGGAGGCTGCGGGCCCCGGTGACCAGGTTGGCCAGCTCACCAGTGGCCCGATCGTCTACGGCTGCCGCCCCCATGGCATCGGCCACGGCTTCCACCGTGGATCCGGCTCGGGCCAGTGACGCCGCGGTGCGGACCACTCCGGCCCCATCGGTCATGGCCCGCTGCAGTCGGTCCCTGGTCTTGGCCACGTCCGGCCACGTCGAGGCGTCTTCATCGAACGACAGTGCCGTGCCCGCTTCGATCAACTCGACGTCGGCCACCACTCCGCTGCCCAAGCTGGCGTCCACCGGCTCTGTGCGACCCTCGAGCACGGGAGCCAGCACACCGTCCGCCTTGGGCCCGTCGTCACCAGCCAGGATCGCCTCGGCCAGGCGGGCACCGAACACCATCCCCTCGAGTAACGAGTTCGAGGCCAACCGGTTGGCCCCGTGCACTCCAGTGCAGGCCACCTCACCGGCCGCCCACAGTCCAGGCAGCGCGGTTGCACCGGACAGGTCAGTGAGGACCCCTCCGGACAGGTAGTGGGCGGCTGGGGCGATGGGAAGCCAGTCGGTCGACGGATCGAGGCCGATGGCGGCCAGTGAAGCGCGGATCGTCGGGAACCGGGAGTCGAACAACTGGAGGGCGGTGGCATCGAGCCACAGGCTCTCCACTCCTTGATCGTGCATCCGTTCGGCCATGGCCCGGCTGACCACGTCCCGGGGGGCCAACTCATCGACGAATCGGTCTCCTCGGGCATCACGCAGCAGTGCGCCGTGGCCGCGCAGGGCTTCAGACAGCAGGGGCCGGGGCATGGCCGGGTGGTGGAGCGCGGTCGGGTGGAACTGCATGAATTCGATGTCCGCCACCGCCACACCGGCCCGCAGTGCCATGGCCAGGCCGTCACCGGTGGCCTCGGTCGGATTGGTCGTCACCGAGAACAGCTGACCGGCGCCACCGGTGGCCAGCACGGTGTGAGTGGCCCGGACCTCGACCAGGCGCCCATCGGTGCTGATGGCCATGACGCCACGACACCGACCGCCTTCCACCAGCAGGTCGAGTGCGAACCACTCCTCCATGACTGCGGCGGCCGACGCCCGGGTGGCATCGACCAGAGCCCGCTCGACCTCCATGCCGGTGGCGGCACCCCCGGCGTGGACGATACGTGCCGTCGAGTGGCCGCCCTCGCGGGCCAGGGCCAACGCGCCGCCGGGCTGTCGATCGAAGACGGCCCCCATGGCGATCAGCTCATGCACCCGGTCGGGTCCTTCGTCAACCAGTACCCGCACGGCCTCGGCGTCACAGAGCCCGGCACCGGCGGCCAGAGTGTCGGCCAGATGGAGATCGGTGGAGTCCTCGTCGCCCCCGAGCACGGCAGCCACGCCTCCCTGGGCCCACCGGGTGGCTGACTGGGACAGCTCGGCCTTGGTCAGCACCCCCACGCGCAGCCCTTGACCACCCTCGGGACTGCCGCCGGACGGAGTCAGGGGAGCGGCCAGGCGGACGGCGGCCGACAGCCCTGCCACCCCGCTGCCCAGCACGAGGACATCCAGTGTCTCGGGCCGAGCAGGTGTCAAAGGTGCCTGGGTCACATTGCCCCTCGGGGGTCGAGATTGTCGATCAGGCGAACCGGTCCGACGGTGACGGCGACCAAGAGGCGGAGCGGACGATCACTGGCCAGATCATCGGCGGGTTCGAGATCATCCGCGTATACCAAGACGGCGTAGCCGAGGGTGGCCAGTGGTTCGCCGCTCACCACCTCAGTCATGGCTCGCTCGACATCGGAACGACCTGCACCTGCGGCCAGGGCCTGCACTCCGCCAGTCAGGGCACGCGAAAGGCAGAGGGCAGCGGCGCGCCCATCGGCGTCGAGTCGCACGTTCCGACTCGACATGGCCAGGCCATCGGACTCGCGCACGGTGGCACAGCCCACCACCTCGACAGGAAGGTTCAAGTCATGCACCACCCGGCGCACGATGGCCAACTGCTGGAAGTCCTTCTCCCCGAAGTAGGTCCGACACCGGCCCGACGCGGCGAGGAGCTTGACCACCACGGTGGCCATCCCGTCGAAATGCCCGGGCCGGGTTTCGCCCTCCCACCGGCGCCCCAAATCGCGGACCGTGACGGTGGTGGTAGGCGTGGTCGGCCACCCCGGGTACATCTCGGTGATCGACGGCGCGAACACCACCGATGCGCCTGCTTCATGCGCCAACTGAAGATCGGCCTCCAACGTGCGGGGATAGCCGACCAGATCGGCGACTTCGCCGAACTGGGTCGGATTCACGAATACCGAGACGGCCACCGTGTCGCACTCGGCCGCAGCCTGGCGGATGAGCGAGCCGTGGCCATCGTGGAGGGCTCCCATGGTGAGCACTACTCCGACCGATCGTCCAGCCAGGCGCTCAGCCTCCAGGTAAGTCGAATAGCCGGCCACTGTGTCACGGACCACTAGACCAGCCGTCACGTCATCAGCCCCCTCAGAAACAGACATCACCGTTCCCACTGTCGCACCCGCCGACGTGGAACCGATGCTCACGCCACCTGCTCGGCATCGGACGCGTCGTCCAATCCGCCGGATCCGAGGGCTACATCCTCTGTGAGGTCGAGGTCTTCAGCGGTATCGAGCGAGAGACGTCGGGCCATGCCCACCATGGCGTCATAGCCGGCGAGCTCGGTCCGATGACCGGGTAGACCAGCGAGGGCGGTGCGGTGGCGCTCTACCGTCTCCCAGTCTCCCCGGGCAGCCGGTCCGGTCAATGCCCGACGAGGGCCGAGGCTGAACGCGTCCTCACTGGCCGCACGCATCAGACCGGCGAACGCCTCGAGCGGAAGCCCGGCCGAGGCTGCGACCCGCTCGACCTGTCCCATCAGGGCGACCAGGTGGTTCGAGGCGATCACGGCGGCTGCGTGGTAGGCGGCCCGATCCTGGTCGTCGACTTCGAAGACCTTCCCCCCGAGCGCCTCAGCCACACAGCGGGTGACCGGGTCACCGGCCACGGCCAGGGTGATTCCTGAACGGAGCCGCTCGGCGCCGATGGCCGGAGTGGGAAGTGGCACTAGCGGGTGGAGCGAGCCGCGTCGGACATGGCCGTCCAGCACATCGAGTCCCAGGGATCCGGACAGATGGATCACGGCGGTGGTGGCCACTGGATGGATCTGGGCGGCCACATCGGCCACCACGTCGTCCGGGGTGGCGATGAACAAGATGTCGACCCCGTGAGCGGCATGGGATGGGCATCGGTCGCGCCCCCAAGCGCCCAGTGATCGATAGCCCTCGACAGCGTCGAGCGCTGCCATCAACGACCGGCCAGCTCGGCCCGGTCCTAGTACTCGGAATGTGGTCATGAGACCCCTTTCGACGTTCCGGCCCCCGCAGGGTGCCGTTCGCATCAGGAAATCCTTGAACTGCTGTCTAGACCATACCCACGACGCGGGCCTCGCCGCCAGCGACCTCGATGTCATCGTCACTCACCAGATCCGGAGCCAACTCAGACAGAGGGGCCAGCACGAAGCGCCGCTCGCGCCACCTGGGGTGGGGGATGGTCAGATCCGGATCGTCGAGGGCGAGCCCGTCGATCCAGATGATGTCGACATCGAGCGTTCGAGGGCCCCAGCGCACCGAGCGCACCCGCCCGGCAGCCGCCTCGAGCCGGTGGCACTCGGCCAGCAGCCGGTAGGGGTCACACGGCTCGGGGACGGCCAACTCGACCACCAGGTTGAGGAAGGCACCCTGGTCATCTGGGCCTCCGACTGGATCGGTCTCGTAGACCCGGGAGACCGCCGTGACGGCTGGCCTGCTCCCGGCCCGCAGCTGATCGACCGCTCGCCGCAGATGGGCCTGCCGGTCACCCAGATTCGAGCCCAATGACAGAAAGGCCCGAACAGTGGGCACCTCGAACGACGGGAACGTCACCGGTAGCGGACCACCCGGATGCCCACGGTCTCGATGTCCACAGCCAGCGGTGGGCGCAGCTTGCGCAGGGCCACGGTGACCGAGGAGATGCGGATGTCCAGAGCGAGGACGTCATCAGCCACCTGACGAGCCAGAGCCTCCAGGAGCGCGAACGAACGGGGTCCGGACACCGTGGATGCCACCACATGGGCCACGGCTCCGTAGTCGACCGTGTCCTCGAGCGCGTCCGAGTCCCCGGCCCGATGCAGATCGACGGCGAGGTCGAGATCGACCTCGAAGGGCTGGGCCCGCTCCTGCTCCTCGGCAAGCACCCCGTGGGTGCCCACGCAGCGGATGCCGCGTAGTTCGATGCGGTCGTCCGGGCTGGTAGCCCCCCCAGCGGTCATGCCGGTGGCGTGGTGCTGCGGCCTGCCGGTCCCGATACCGGGACCAACTGCTCCGACGCCGCAACCAGTTCACGACCCGAGGGTCCCATGGGATGCCCGGTCAGATGCTCGACCACAGTGATGGCCTGCGGGCCAGTGGGCAGCCGCTCCGACCACAGCAGGTAGCCAGCGACGACACCCGAGACCCGGTCGCCGAGCTCTTCTTGGTGCACGAGCACTCGTTCGCCTGCCCCGATCCGTCCGTGGACGTCCCGGAAGATCTCCATCAGGACGCCGCGCACATCACCAGCGCCTGGGAGCGGGTAGTGCACGCTGGCCAGGGACTTCTCTTCATAGGCCTGGAGGTTGTGCGACGACGGCAGCAACGACACCACCCGGTTGAACCCCTGCACCTGGAGCCAGATGATCTCCTCTTGGCGCCGCACCTTGCGGTGATTAGGAGCGAAGCCACCGGGGCGTTCGCTCATGGCCAGGCGATCCATGATCACCCAGGTGAAGTTCCGCGGCGGTATCCCCGATGCCCACTTTCCCTTCACGTTCCAACCTCCGTATCCAGCATCGATCCTGTGTACTCCCCATGATGACCGGCCCGGCCGACCAGTAGCGCGGCCTGCACGGTGGCAGCTACGTCGTGGACCCGGACCATACCCGCACCTTGCTGCAGTGCCCACGTGGCCGTGGCCAGCGAGCCCGGCAACCGTTCGGTGACCGGAGCGGCGACCCCATCGGGTCCGGCACCGAGCGCACCGAGGAATCCCTTGCGGCTGGTCCCGACCAGGACCCGGTGGCCCGTGGCCACCAGGACGTCGAGGCCGGCCAGTAGTTGGAGATTGTGGTCGAGTGTCTTTCCGAAGCCGATGCCGGGGTCGATCCAGATCTCGGGCACCCCCGCTTCGACAGCCGAGGCCGCTCGAGCGGCCAGCATGTCTCGCACCTCAGCCACCACGTCGTCGTAGTAAGGGTCCTCCTGCATGGTCGCCGGGGTCCCCTGGCGATGCATGGCGATCCAGCCGACACCGCATCGAGCGGCCACCGGCCACAGCGTGGCAGAGACATCGTTGATCAGGGTGGCGCCAGCGGCTACTGCCGCCTCGGCCACGGACTCCTTGACGGTGTCCACCGAGATCCGAACGTGCGGACTAAGCGCTTCGACCACTGGTAGCACCCGTCGGAGTTCCTCGTCTACGGACACCTCGACGGCACCCGGACGTGAGGATTCGCCGCCGACATCCACGATGTCGGCCCCTTCGGCGATCATCTCATGCCCTTTCATGATTGCCTGTTCCGAATGGAACCAACTGCCACCGTCGGAGAAAGAATCTGGCGTGGCATTGAGGATCCCCATGACGAGGGCACGGTCCGCTGAGGTGGCATCCGACATCGTCCACAGCGTAAACCAGCACGGCCACGGCCGCGACCGGCCTCCAACGGTGCCTGTACCTCAACTAGGTGCTTCAGTTGCCTCTGACGAACTGCATGGCCTCGAATCGGGTCGAATTGTCGCTCCGGAAGAGACCACGTACTGCGGACGTGACCGTCGACGTGCCCGACTTCTTCACGCCCCGCATCGACATGCACAGGTGCTCGGCGTCCACCACCACAAGTACCCCCTTGGGGTCAAGCGCCTGCTCGATGGCATCGGCGATCTGCGTGGTCATCCGTTCCTGCACCTGCAGGCGCTTGGCGAAGCCGTCCACCAGCCGGGCCAGCTTGGACAGCCCGGTGATCCGTCCATCTGCACCCGGGATGTAGGCCACATGGGCCCGCCCCATGAACGGCACCATGTGGTGCTCGCACAAGGATGCGAACGGGATATCCCGCACCATCACCATCTCGTCGTGGCCGGCGTCGAACGTCACTTCGAGGTGATCAGCAGGGTTTTCGTGGAATCCGGTGAACAGCTCCTCGTACATGCGAGCCACCCGTGCCGGTGTCATGAGGAGCCCGTCGCGTTCGGGGTCCTCGCCTACGGCGATCAGGATCTCGAGTACAGCTGCTTCGATCCGCTTGATATCCACGCTCATCGTCAGCTCTTCTCTCCGTTCATGGCACACCCTTCCGGTGCACGTCGTTCATCGTTCTACCGGTCCAGTCCGGTCTGTCACACACCATCAGATTCAGCGTGGATTGTCGCACCTGTTCCGATGTCGCTTAGGCCTTCGGCCCCTCGTAGGCATGGATGGCGGACAAATTGCGATAGCGCTCGGCCACATCGAGCCCGTAGCCGATCACGAAGTCGGCGGGGATGGTGAAGCCCACGTAGCGAAGGTCCACCGCCGTACGCTGCTGGCCCTCTTTGACCAGCAGGGCACAGACCTCGAGGCTGGCCGGCTCGCGGGCCAAGAGATAGCGCTGGAGATAGTTGAGGGTGAGACCGCTGTCCACGATGTCCTCCACGACGAGGACGTGGCGGTCGACCAGGTCGACGTCGAGGTCCTTGACGATGCGCACCACACCCGAGGTGCGGGTAGCGCTGCCGTACGAGGACACGGCCATGAAGTCCACCTCGGAGGGGAGGGCGATAGCTCGCGAAAGGTCGCTCATGAACATGAACGCTCCCTTCAGCACGCCGACCAGCAGCGGCGGACGGCCGGCGTAGTCAGCAGTGATGGCGGCCCCGAGCTCGGCGATACGGGCCTGCAGGTCGGCCTCGCTCACGATCACCCGGCCCACTTCGTCACCATCCTCGAGGCGCGTGCCGTCGGTCGGTCGGTCGGTCCCTCGGTTGGTCACATCACGACTGTATCGGAGCGCCAGGACCATTCACGGGGGACAGGGACAGCCGACCCCTGGATCGAGTCACCCGCACACCTCCTGGCACCTCGGCCGCACGACGCTCCAGGCGGGCCACCTCGAGTACCCGTTCCACTGCATCGGCGGGCGGCGGATAGGGACCCGCACCGGTCAGCCACCCGCGTACCGCTCTGCGGGCCTGGGCGGGCGGAGCCGCGGCCAAGGCCGCAGCATCGGTGGGATCGAGGAGTCCACCCCACGAGTCGAGGAGGTCGGCGTCGCCGGCCAGGAGGGCGGCCTGGCGGGCCAGCACGGGCACTACATCTCGGCCGGCGATGTCGGCGCACAGGGGCAGCAGTTCGGCCCGCACCCGGTTGCGCAGGAACCTCGGGTCCTGGTTCGACGGGTCATCCACTGTCTCCAAGCCGAGCCGGACACAGAGGTCGACCGTCTCGCGGCGGCGCAATGCCAGGATCGGATGCGTCGGACCCGCCCGCATGCCGGCCAAGCCGTGCACGCCCGCCCCTCGCAGCAGGTTGGCCAGCACCGTCTCGGCCTGGTCATCGGCTGTGTGGCCAGTGGCAGCACCCTCTCCAAGGACCTGGTGGCGAACGGCGCGGGCCCGCGCCTCCAGGTTGGGGCCGTCCGCGAGGTCGACCCGCTCGGTTCGAAAGGCGGCGCCGAACCGGGTGGCCGCTGTGGCCACGACAGCCGCCTCGTCGTCGGATCCTCGTCGGAGTCCATGGTCGACATGGACGGCGGTCACTGCACAGCCGGCCGCGGTGGCCAGCACCAGCAGCGCCAGCGAATCCGGACCACCCGATACGCCGCACACCAGCGGGGTCCCCGCAGTCGGAAAGGTGCATCGGGCCAGAAGGGCCTCGACCAGCGACTCGATGGCGGGGTCGGGAGAAGGACCTGCAGAGTCAGCATCCATCCCCGGGGGCGTCACCTGCGGTGCTCGGGCCATGACATCAGGGAACCAGAGTGGCAGCCGCACCGACCCGAGTGATCCAGATCGACGGCTCGCGGATCTCCTCGAGCGACGGGAGCCATTGCGGCCCCCGCCATGCGTTGTCGAGCAGTGCCGGTCCACCCACTGCTTCCACGGCGGCGATGAACCGCTCGCCCTCTTCGTACTGGCGGAGCTTGGCCTCGATCCCGATGAGTTGCTGAAGTAGCCGGGACAGTCCGTGCGCCTGCTTGCGCCGCTGGCGGAGCACTTCGGCGAAATGGGCGGCATTAGGGATGTCGGCCGCCCCGGCACGGTCCATGGTCACGTCGCCATGGCCCTCGAGCAGACTCATCAGCGCCTGAATTCGATGGAGTCCTTCGAGTTGTTCGGGAGTGGCGACCAGACCGAGGGCGCCGTTGTCGTCGAGCGGGTTCCGGCCGGCACGGATCTGCTCGGCCATGCGCTTGATGGCGGCTGGCAGGCGAGTCGGGTCTGGCTCCATCGAGCCGATCCCTTCGTCCACCAAAGATACGAAGTAATCCCGCATCCACGGGATGGCCGTGAACTGGCACCGGTGAGTCACCTCGTGGAGGGCCAGCCACAGCCGGAACTCCCGGGGCTCGAAACCGTGCTGACGCTCGAGGGCGACGACATTGGGACCTACGAAGTAGACGAGGTCCTGCTCGTCGGCGGCCTCTTCGGTCAGGAGCAGGTCGTACTGGCCGAGCACCCGGGTGGAGAGCCATCCCAGGACCACGCCCATCTGTGCGCCGGTCGCCGTCCGGCCGGCCGACGCCAGCGGACCCGACAGGCGGGACAGCAGCGCGTTGGTATCGGCCAGGCGGCTCGGGTCGAGTCGGTCGAGATGAGGGCCGAGCAGCCGCTGAAAGCTGGCCACGTTGGCGCTCACCCATCCGGCTCGGTCGGTCACGCGGGCCCGGGCCGGGCCGGCGGCCGAGCGCAGACCGGTGGAGGCGGCCACCAGTTCCTCGGCCTGTTCGGTCAGCTCGGCGAACTCCGCCTGGAGCAGGTCGGGTCGGTAGGGAGCTGGCACTCGGGTCCGGCTGCCCACCCAGGCCGCCACCCGCTCGGCGGTGTCCCAGTTCACCGTGGCCGCCCCACGCACTGTCGACACGGCATCGATCGATGCCGCACCGGGAAGTCCGGCATCCACGATGGGCAGATACGCGTCGGCGGTTGTCACGGTCCCAGTGTACGGACGCCAGCGCCCGCCGGTACCTCGCCGCTCGCCAGGACGCCGCTCGCCAGGACGCCGCTCGCCAGGACGCCGCTCGCCAGGACGCCGCTCGTCATGG
>CAIVIS010000245.1 GCA_903906055.1 uncultured Acidimicrobiaceae bacterium | reverse complement strand
TGAACGGCTAATCTCCACAGGCACGCCTAGGACGGTCCCAGGATCGGAACGGGTGTGGCGGGATGTTTCCGGGGTAGCTCAATCGGCAGAGCATCTGACTGTTAATCAGAGGGTTGAGAGTTCGAGTCTCTCCCCCGGAGCCAGCGATACAGAACCGAACAGGCCACGAGATGCCCTTGGGGCGAGGTGGCCGGTCGAAAGGCATCGTGGTGCAGAGTGATCCCGGACCGATGATCGAAGTGTTTGCCGACATCTGGTGCCCGTTCGCCCACGTTGGCCTGCGTGAGGTCCGGACACAGCGCGACGACTCGGGACGTACTGATCTGTTCATCAGAGTCAGGGCCTGGCCTTTGGAACTGGTGAACGGAGCAGCCCAGGATCCGTCGGCAACCCAAGCGCACGCGGTTGAGGTGCGCGAGCAGGTCGCCCCGACGATGTTCGCCAACGTCGCCCTCGATCCATTCCCTACTTCCACGCTGCAGGCATTGGCCTTGGTGGAGCGCGCCTACCGGATGGATCCGGCACTGGGCGAGCGGGCGAGCTTCGTGCTCCGTGACGCCATGTTCGAGGAGGGCAGGGACATCTCTGACCCTGCCGTGCTGGAGTCCATCGCCACGGGTCTGGGTGTGCGTATGCCTGAAGCCGCTGACGATGCCGCCGTGCTGGCCGACTGGCACGAGGGTCAGCGTCGCGGCGTTCGGGGCTCGCCCCACTTCTTCTGCGGCGAGGTCGATGCCTTCTGTCCCTCGCTGACCATCACCAAAGTGCCGGACGCAGGTTCCACCATCACACTGGACACCGTGCGGCTCACGGCGTTCATGGCCCAGTGCCTGGCGGGCTAGGGGGACCGGTGGAGTTGTCGTCGGAGACCTGTCCCTACTGCGGGCACCCCGGGATACACCGCGGTGGATCCGGAGGACGGTCGTCGTGCGAGGACTGTGACCGGTGCTGGGCCGAGCGTCAACGCCATGATCGTCCACCCCATCACAATTGAGATCGATCGCATCGGGTGCCTCCGTACCCATGATGCGGACGGCACTTGGTCGGAGTACTAGGTGATCTACCGGGTGGCCTTCGCCACCGGCCCAACCGATGTAGTGGGAAGTGACGACACCGACCGTCCCTACCATGAGGCCGCATGTACCGGGGCCGGGATGGAACTCAGCTACCAGGTCTGGTCCGACCCTGATGTGGAGTGGGACAGGTACGACCTGGTAGTCGTTCGTTCCACGTGGGACTACCTCGACCACCAGGATCAGTTCCGAGCCTGGCTCGGCCGCGTCGGGGCGCTCGGCACCTTGGAGAACGCGGCACCGGTCATCGACTGGAACCTCGATAAGCGCTACCTCATCGACCTGGCGGCGACCGGTGTGCCGGTGATCCCTACTGCCGTGTGCGAGGACGATGAGTCGGTGGCCATGGCGTTGGGTGGACTGTTCGGTGAGGTGGTGGTGAAGCCCGCCACCTCGGCCGGGAGCCGACTCACGGGTCGGTTCGCTGCGAGCAGCCCGGAGGCTGGCGTACTTGCCTCGCTGATCCTGGCCGAGGGGAACTCAGTACTGGTGCAGCCAGCCGTTGCTTCGGTGGCTCTCGTCGGTGAGGTGAGCACCGTGCTGTTCGCCGGCCAGATCTCGCACTCGGTACGCAAGGGCCCACTGTTGGCCCTGGGTGGGGGACACGTGGGCGGGGTCTACACGGAACAACTGACACCGGAGCCGCTGACTCGGGTCCGCCAAGCGTTGGTCGAGTCGACCGTGATGGCCGTCGCCCGTCTGGTCAGTGATCGGTTCGGGATCACCGAACCACTGCTGTACGCCCGCATCGACGTGGTGACCATGGACGACGGCACTGAGGCGGTCCTGGAGGTCGAGCTGGCTGAGCCGGCATTCTTCCTACCCATAGCGCCCGAGGCAGCCGAGCGGTTCGCAGCCGAGGTAGTCCGTCGGGCGGCTCTGCGACCCGGACCTGCCAGCATCGGCAGGTCGCGTACTCCGTGATGTCGATACGAGCAGTGACCTGGGCCGAGTTGGACCCAGGTCACTGCTGCCTCCATGAGATGGGGGTGAGGGATCGGCGAGTCAGGGATTGATCGTGACCACCGATGTCGCATCATTGATACCCAGCGGCATCGACAACGTAGAGCTGTTGAACGTCAACTTCGCCCCAGCAGCCGCATTCCACATGGGGGTCTTTTGAGGCTTTCCGTTGGGTCGTGGCAACCGGGTGAATGTCTCGTTGTTGAAAGTGACATTCGTCGGCCCGTGCGCATAGACGCCGATGTTCGTGGCCTTCGACCCGATGGCCAGGCTTCCGTCGCTGAAGGTGATCGGAAAGGTTGTAGCGGCCCGGGCGGTCAACCGAATGGTGTTGCTGTTGGTGCAGCGCTCAAAGGTGAGCGGCCCGCTGACCGCCTCGGTGAAGATCGTCCCTCCCCACGTCGAGTCGGTGAACGTGACGTTGCCAGCCCCGATGCCGGCGATGTCACTCTCGAAGTCGACCGAGGTCAGACCCCACGAGTCGATGTTCACATTGGTGAATGTGGCGCCGTAGACGTCCGATAGAGAGATCCCGTTTCGACCTGCTTCGGTGATCGCCAAGCCATCGACAGTAACGTCGGTGTTGGGCGACATCTCATTTGGGGCATTCGCCCACAACTCGAGCCCGTCGCCGTAGGTCCCAGACACGCTGACGTCCTCGATGGTCACGCGAGCAGTGTTCATGAGTTCGATGCCTGACTGGCCGACCAACTTCTTCACGAAGGCACCCGAAGGGTTGGCCCCGATGATGGCGAGGCCCTCGAGTGTGACATCGGTGGTGCGGGACACCATGATGACTGGCTGCACGCGGCCACTGGGTGACTTAGTGGTGGAAGGGTCTAGATAGGTGCCACCAACCAGAGTCACGGGCTTGGTCAAGGTGATGCCGTTCGGCACCAGGTAGCACCCTGATCCATAGAACGTGTCGCCCGGTGCCAGGGCTGCGATGGCGGCCGACGGATCGCTCTGGCAGTCAGAGGGCACCACGGCTGCCGCCCGCTGGGGTGCCGAAGCGCTTACCGCCACCGCCACCACCATCAAGGCCAGGGCTGCGACGAAGCGCCGAGCAAATGTTCGAAGTGTTGCTGAATTTGTCGAATGCTCCGCCATGAGATGCCTCGCTCTCGTTGATTGCCGGGCAAGGGACGTCCTCGCTCGGATCAGCCGTGTAGCGGCGACCCTTCGTGACCACTACCCCGGTCCGCACTCGTGCGGCGAACCGGTCGCCCTCACACCTACGCCGCTGCACTGTGCATCTCTGCGCAACTGAGCCACGCGTTGTCCGTCTAGTCCCAGTGAATCCGCTACGGCGACTGGTACGTAGACACGATGCGCTTCGCTGTTGCGGGGCGGTAGGGGAAGAAGTCGGTTGAGGGGGGGGTGCGCTTCGGATTGGGCCTTTTGACCCCATTGAGGCCGGGGTAGACCGGCGTTCGCCCATGGTCGATCGGGTGCGGTGGACCGAGCGGAGTGGGTGGACATCCGCATCGATGCGGCCGAGGCGCGCCTCACCTGATGCATCACGTCTCATCTTTAGTGTCGAACGGGCCTCATCGGTGGCCGTTAGGATCCTGTGAGGCAAAGGGGAACTCGCGGGTTCCGGTCGAATGCGTCATGCGGCTGACGTCTTCTGACTCCGATCGAACCTGACGGGTCAGACTCGTCGAGGAGGCCACACCATGACGTCCACTGAAGAGCAGACGATCGATCCGGCGGCACCGTCGCCCGGGGTTGCCGCCCGGTCCATCGACCTGGTGAAGACCTACGGCAAGGGCGATGCCATCGTGCGCGCCCTCGACGGCATCAGCGTCGAGTTCGAGCGGGGCCGGTTCACCGCAGTCATGGGCCCTTCGGGGTCGGGCAAGTCGACGCTTATGCACTGCATGGCCGGCCTCGATGTCCCAACGTCAGGACAGACCTTCGTCGGCGACCAGGAGATCGGGAAGCTCGATGACGCAGGGCTGACGCAGTTGCGCCGCGACCGGATCGGCTTCGTCTTCCAGTCGTTCAACCTGGTCCCGACCTTGACGGCGGCAGAAAACATCACCCTGCCTGCCAACTTGGCCGGAAAGCCAGTGGACAAGGCGTGGTTCGACTTCCTGGTCGACCAACTCGGGATCGCCGACCGCCTCGACCACCGACCCAGCGAGCTGTCTGGTGGACAGCAGCAGCGGGCGGCCTGTGCACGAGCCCTGATCGGACGGCCTGATCTGATCTTCGCCGACGAGCCCACCGGCAACCTCGACTCTAATTCCTCGGGGGAGATGCTGGCCTTCCTGAGGCGATCGGTCACCGAGTTCGGCCAGTCGATCGTGATGGTCACCCATGACGCGCGCGGCGCGGCCTATGCCGACCGGGTGGTCTTCTTGGCCGATGGGAAGCTCGTGGGTGAGCTCATCGCCCCGACGGCGGATTCGGTCCTGGAGCAGATGAAGAACTTGGGCGGCTGACGTGTGGAAGGTGACGGTCTCCGGACTCCTGGCCCACAAGCTCCGTCTGGCGCTGACGGCGGTGGCCATCGTGCTGGGTGTGACCTTCATCTCCGGCACCCTGGTGCTGACAGACACGTTGCACAGCACGTTTACTTCGCTGTTCGGGCACATCTACCAGAACGTCGACTTCGAAGTCCGGGGCAAGGCGGCCTTCAGCGACAGCTCCGGTATCGGATCGGTCCGCAAGGCTGTTCCTGAGTCGGTCCTCTCTCAGGTGCGCCAGGTGCCCGGCGTGTCGATCGCCGAGGGCACCGTGACGGGCTACGCGCAGTTCGTGGCTCCCGACGGCAAGGCCGTCACCACTGGAGGGGCACCAACCATCGGGGTGTCCTACAACACCCACCAGCAACTATCGGCGCTGCGACTGAGTGCCGGCAGGGCGCCGACCTTGCCCGGTGACGTGGCCATGGACCGGGGGACGGCGACCAAGTACCACTTTGCCGTCGGCGATCGGGTCAAGATCCTCCTGATCGGCCCACCGGAGACGTTCACCATCTCCGGCATCGTTCGCTTCGGCACCGCCGACAACCTGGCTGGGGCCACGCTGGCCGCGTTCGCCCTACCCACGGCCCAGCACGCATTCGGAATGGACGGGAAGCTCGATGCCATCGATGTGGTGGCTGCTCCTGGGGCTGACAAGGCCGCTGTACGCCAGGACATCGCCCGGGTGCTGCCGCCTGGAACGGAAGTCGTGACCGGCCAGACCGTGGCGGACGAACAGTCGAGCGCTATCAACCAAGCACTGGGGTTCTTTTCGACGGCATTGCTGGTCTTCGCATTCATTGCGCTGTTCGTGGGCGGATTCACCATCTTCAACACGTTCTCGATCATCGTGG
>CAIVIS010000244.1 GCA_903906055.1 uncultured Acidimicrobiaceae bacterium | reverse complement strand
CGCCAAGCATGCCGCCCTTCTCGCCATCACCACCGTGGCCGGCAACGCTCCCCTTGATCGCTCTACTCATAATGGGCTCGTCGCCGCCCAACTCTTCAACCTGAACGCCGCCGTGCACTCCGGAGCCGATCGCCCGCTGATCGCCCGATCGACCTTCCCTCCTGTGCTCCATGGCGAGTCCGGACTCGACGGTCCCACCCTTCCCACCCTGCGCATCGGACCCTCCCCCGTCACCGCCGTAGAGGCCATAGTGGACACCACGCGGCAGGTCGCAGACTGCTGGCTGGTGGCTACCGGTCCTCTGACGAATATCGCCCTCGCCCTGCGGGCCGATCCAACACTTGTCGACCGGATCGCCGGGATCTCGATCATGGGAGGAGGAATCGCCTTCGGCAACATCACGCCCAGCGCCGAGTTCAACTTCTGGGTCGATCCCGAAGCTGCCTCGATCGTCTTCACCTCCGGTATCCCACTCGTCCTGGCACCCCTTGACGTAACTCATCAGCTGCTGGTCACTCCCCAGTTCAGCAGTCGGGTCCGGGCCCTCGACTCTTCGATCGCCGAGTTCATGGCCGACCTCTTCGATACCTACGCCCAGCGCTACCAGGGCATCTTCTTCGAGGAGGCCATCGGCCCCCTCCACGACCCGTGTGCGGTACTGGCGCTCACTCATCCCGAGCTGTTCGAGTTCCGGGATATGGCCATCGAGGTGTCGACCGGCAACGGTCCGGCACGGGGCGCCACCCTGGCCGACCAGAGGGGCACCAAGATCGACAACCCTCCGAACGTGCGGGTGGCCGTCACCATCGACAGCGATGCAGCACTCGAGCTCGTGATCGACGCCATCGCTGCTATCCCGTGATGCATCCAGACGGCACTGTCGCCACACCAGACGACACCCCTCAGATCGTCGTGGTCGGCTCCCTCAACCTGGACGTCACCGCCCGCGCAACTCGAATGCCCGATGACGGCGAGACGGTCCTCGGCGACGACTTCACCATGCTCCCCGGTGGAAAAGGTGGGAATCAGGCGGTGGCGGCCGCCCGCCAGGAGGTTCCCACCGCCATCATCGGCTGCATCGGCTCCGATTCGGCCGCCGACATTCTCTACGACGCCGTGCGCCTCGAAGGGTGCGACACCCGTTTCCTGACGGTGGTGGACGGCCCGAGCGGCATCGCCCACATCGAGGTGGACCACAACGGCGACAACCGCATCATCGTGGTGCCCCTGGCCAACGAAGCGCTCACCCCGGCGATCGTTGACCACTACGCCGACGACATCGCGTCTGCCACCGTGCTCCTCTGTCAGTTGGAGGTCCCGCTCGACACGGTGCGACATGCCCTGGAGCTGGCCAACATGCACGGCGTGCTGGCGATCCTCAACCCGGCGCCAGCCCGACCGCTCGACGACGAGATCCTGTCGCTGGTCGACCTCCTCATCCCCAACGAAACCGAGGCCGCGTTGTTGACCGGGATCGATACATCGACACGTGGGGGGGCGCTGGCAGCCGCACGGGCACTGCTGGAGCGGACCAAAGGCGATGTCTGCATCACCCGGGGGTCGGCTGGCTCGCTGCTCGTCTCCACCGGTTCCGACGAGGTGTTGGAGACCGAGGTGTTCCCTGTCGACGCCATCGATGCCACCGGGGCCGGCGATGCGTTCTGCGGAGGGTTGGCGTCCGCTATTGCCCGCGGACTCCCCCGGTCCGAGGCATACCGCTACGCATCGGCCTGCGGGGCTCTGGCGACCACGACACACGGTGCATTCCCGAGCCTCCCCCGCCGCCGACAGGTGGAGGCGCTGTTGGGTGGTGCCATGGTCGCCGACGCCCCGGACATCACCGTTCGATAGCCAGCGCCAGCTCTCCTGGTGATTGCACGCCGAGATGATCGGTGAGCGTGGCCTTGATCAGTTCGACCGGCCGTAGGATCCACATCGGGTCCTCGTAGCTGGCCCAGATCCGACCCCCTTCGTCAGACCAGCCGAGCTCGACCAATGCATCTCGGTCGAGCTCCATGTCGCACCCGAGCTCCACGGTCACATCGCCCACTCGGTCGACGATGCAGTCGATCCGGAACCTCGGATCCGAGTCCGTATGCTCGATCGACAGGCAACTACCATTGTCGATCACCATCCGCACGAGGTCGCCAGCCAGCTCGACCGAGAACTCGTCGAAGGTGGTGGCGTTGTGCCACAGGCCGTCGTCTACCAGATCGATGGGGTTGTCGACATTCTTCAACGCCATCACCAGCGCTCGATCAGCCCGTGCCATGCGCTTACTACCGGCCCGGTGCGTGGACAGGCCGCCGCACAACTGAGCCAGTCTGCGCATCCACAGCTCCGACTCGTCGGCCGCGGCCACGATGACCTCATGCAGTTCCAAGACTTTGGGCTTGGTGCTGGATTTCAACTTCCCGTTCAGCAACTTGAAGGTCCGACTAGAAGCCTCGCATGCCACTGCGCACGCATCTCCCAACTGGCGAAGCGCCTCTTTCCGGCCGGGAGCCGGGAGCGGGTACTCCGATGGAGATGACTGGATCTCCTTGGCCACCGAGGCCAGACCGCGCCCGGTCAGCCACGCTTCGGTCGCCCTAGCGGCCCCACTGTTCGACGCAGCGCCGTACGACTTCATCCAGTCTTTTGACGATTTCGGTTGGATTTTTCTGATGTTCGTGGTGTCGTTCATGTGACCATTTTGCCAGTCGGGTGTGACACTCTCATGGGTCGTTTGCCCAGTTAGGAGCCTATTTTTAGGGATTTCGGATTGTCGTGTGATCCGGTACTCCCCCACACCTGATCGACGTAGGAACACCAGATGGTGCATAACCGCACCATGGTGCGTGTTCAGGTCTACCTGAGCGAGGACGAGCTGGCGCGGCTCGATCGCGCTGGCACTACCTCGGGAGCTTCTCGTTCCGAGTCGATACGCCGTGCCGTGCGCCACACCTACGGGGAACGGTCGCTCGATGATCGGCTGCGGGCCCTCGACGACAGTGCTGGTGCTTGGGCAGACCGACCCATGGCGGTGCTGAGTACGTGGACTCGATACGCGGGGATCTCGGCCGACGACTCGAGGGGCTCGGCCTCGATTGAGAGTCGTCGACACCAGCATCCCCGTCGATCACCTTCGAGGTCATCCCAGTGCCGTGGCGCTGCTCCACGACCAGTTTCTTGCTGGCGAACCCCTGGCAGCCACCGAAGTCGTTCGCTTCGAACTCCTGTCCGGAGTACGTGATGGCGAACTGTCTGCCACGGAGCGACTCATCCTTGCGTTCGATTGGTTGCCGGTGACCGAATCGGTGGCCAGGCTGGCTGGCGACCTGGCGACCTGGCGCGAACGTATCGGCGCTCCCACCAAGGGATAGTCGCGGCTGACT
>CAIVIS010000243.1 GCA_903906055.1 uncultured Acidimicrobiaceae bacterium | reverse complement strand
GGCACGACGTAGGGGATCTCCACTGGCTCGGCGTCGAGGTCGCCGAGCGTCAGGCCGCTCGAGACGGCGGCCGTCGCCGTAGGGCCGGTTCCTCCGCTCTTTCCACCGTGCGAGTCGATCAAGTCGTGCATGTGCGATCCGAACTCGATCATGTCGGATGCCACGACGCCGGACTCGGTCAGCTGTTCGCGGACCTCGTCGCTCACGTGCACGAAGACCATGTGGATCCCCAGATCGTTCACGTATCTGGTCAACCGGAGCAGCACCTCGCCCGAGGTGAAGTCCACATCGGCGATGGCCGCGCAGTCGATGCAGATGCGCTCTGGTGGGACCGGGGCACACAGGCTGCGGACGTCCTCGAGGAAGCGCTCGACGTTGGCGTAGTAGAGGGCAGCCTGGAACCGGTAGATGATCAGCCCGGGTGCGGCTTGGGCCTGCTCGGCTACGTCGTGCAGGAGCCACGCACCGCGCTCATCGAGCGTCAACAGGTGGTTGCTCGGGTTGTAGCCGTGGCGCACGTGGTTGAGCAGGCAGAGCAGGATCGACAGGAGGATGCCGTACTCGATACCGAGCACGATCACCCCGGCGGCAGTAATCAGCGCGATGACGCCTTCGTCGCGACGCTGGCGGAAGAGTTCGCGCAACGTGGAGATGTGGATCATTCCGAGGGCGATCCAGAACACCACGGAGGCGAGCACCGCCACCGGAAGCAGTGACAGGGCCCCGGTGATAGTGAACACCGCCACCAGCACTGCGGCTGCGGCCACCAGTGATGCCCATTGCGTGCGGCTCCCCAGCCGGTTGGTCAACTCCGTCTTGGTGACGCTGCTGTTGACCACGAATGCACCCGATGCCATGGCAGCGAAGTTGGCGACGCCCAGGCCGACCAGGTCGTGGTCGGCGTCGAACGGCTCGTCGTAGCGGGCGGCGTAGGCCCGGGCCAGCGACGAGCTTTGAGCCAAGATGACCACCACCAGCGACACTGCGGTAGCCACCAGGTGAGGCCAGGCCCCGGCCGGCACGTGGGGCATGGAGAGCACCGGTAGTCCGGCGTGGACGGTCCCCACGCTTTGGATGCCGTAGGCATTGAGCCCGATGAATGACGCGGCGGCAATGCCGAGGATGATGACGACCAACTCAGTGGGGACGCTCTTTAGGCGGGTACCGATGAGCAGCACGGCTAGGCAGATCCCGCTGACTGCAGCCGTAGGCCACGAGATCAGGTTCCAGTCCCCGATGATGCCGCCCACGATCGCCCACAGCGAGTGGCCGGTGATCGACAGCCCCAGCATCTTCGGAATCTGCCCGAAAGCGATGGTCACCCCCACGCCCAACAAGAACCCGACCAGCAGCGTGCGGGACAGGAAGTTGGCCAGGAACCCCAGATGGAAGAGTCGAGCAATGATCAGCATCAGCCCGGTGAGTCCGGCCACCAGACCGGCCAGAGCGACGTAGTTCTGCGAGGCCAGCGGGGCCAGCCCGACCAGGCCAGCAGCCAAGATGGCGGCCGAGGCGCTGTCGGCCGACACCGACAGGTGCCGAGAACTGCCGAAGATGGCGTAGGCCAGGGCGGGCAGGATCATCGTGTACAGCCCGGTGGCCAACGGCATGTGGGCGATGGTGCAATACCCCATGGAGATGGGGATACCGATGGCGGCCAGCGACAGCCCGGCAACGACCTCAGAGCGAACTCGACCGCGAGGGAGGGGCTTGAGGCCCGTGAACAGTTCCATGAGCCTCTCTCCTGAGCAACCGACCATCAACCACCTGCTGACGCCATGCACATTACGGACATGAGTCGAGCAAGCGCCAGTGAGAACCGGTGAACTCTCGGTGACGAAGGTAAACGCCTGTCAACAACGAGTTATCGCCACCTCGCGGCAGTCATGCAACGTGGCGTCCGCCCTGGTCGGCGCGGAAAATCAACCCACTGGCCGAACCGTCAGCCCTCTTCGTCCGACCCAGTGTTCTTTGGCCCTGGCTTACCGGGCCCTGGCTTACCGGGCCCTGCCTTACCGGGCCCTGGCTTCTTGTCGGCGCCCTGGGACCCGACCTGCCCCAACCGGTCGCGTAGTGCCTGTCCCGAGGTGGCCATGCTCATGTGGCGTCGGGCCATGCCGGTCGGTCGGCCGCCAGCCATGGCTTGGCGGGCCAGCCCGCTGAAGACGTGGGCGGTGGTGGGCTTGTGGTGGCCCGAGATCTTCGACGCCGAGTTCACCAACGAGACGTGGGAGAACGCCTGGGGGAAGTTGCCCACCAACCGGCCGGCCACCGGGTCGTACTCCTCGGACAGCAGCCCGAGGTCGTTACGGAGGGCGAGGAGTCGGTCGAGGAGCTGGCGAGCGTCGTGGTCACGACCCAGGAGCGACAGGCAGTCGGCCAGCCAGAACGAGCAGGCCAGGAACGCGCCCTCCCTTCCGGTCAGACCGTCCACCTCGCCTGATTCAGCCGTCCGGTATCGGAGTACGAAGTCGCCTTCGATCAGTTCGCGCTCGACGGCCTCGATGGTCGCCTTCACCCGAGGGTCGGTGGCCGGGAGGAAGCCGACCAACGGGATCATCAGCAAGCTGGCGTCGAGCTGATCGGAGCCGTAGTACTGGGTGAACGATCCCTTCGATGCGTTGAACCCCTGCTCACATACCTGGTCGTGGATCTCTTGGCGGATCTGGCGCCAGCGTTCCACCGGACCCTCCACCCCGAACTCCTCGACCGTCTTGATGGCCCGGTCGATGGCCACCCAGGCCATGACCTTGGAGTGAGTGAAGTGACGCCGCGGACCGCGCACCTCCCAGATCCCGTCATCGGGCTCCCGCCACCCGGTCTCGAGGAACTCCATGAGCGCACGCTGCAGCTCCCAGGCTGGGCCGCCGTCGTGGTCTCCGGGTTGGGCCGACTCGTAGAGGGCCGACATCACCTCGCCATAGACGTCGAGCTGGAACTGACCGGCGGCTGCGTTGCCGATCCGCACCGGCCTCGAGTCTTCGTACCCGGGAAGCCAGTCCGCCTCCCACTCGTCCAGCCGTCGCTCACCCGCTGGTCCGTACATGATCTGCATCTGGGACGGATCCCCCGCTGTTGCCCGCAACAGCCAGCTCCGCCAGGCCATGGCCTCGGAGTAGAACCCGCCGCGCATGAGCGACTCCAGGGTCAATGTGGCGTCGCGCAGCCAGCAGTAGCGGTAGTCCCAGTTCCGCCCGCCGCCGAGGGCCTCGGGAAGCGAGGTGGTCGGGGCGGCCACGATGCCCCCTGTCGGCTCGTAGGTCAGCGCCTTCAGGGTGATCAGTGAGCGAACCACCGCATCCCTAAACTCACCTTGATACGTGCACTGGGCAGCCCACTCCTGCCACCACTGCTCGGTGTCGGAGATGGCATAGAGCGCATCTACTGGCCGTGGCGGTGTTTCGGTTGCCGGGTACCACGACAGCGAAAACGGAACGGTCTGACCCTCTGACACGGTGAACTCGGCCGTGGTCGACAAGTCGCCCCCGCTGGTCGGGACGGGCGTCCACAGCGACAGGGCATCGGGTCCGGCAACCGCCGTCAGGGTTCCGTCGGTGTGGCGTACCCAGGGCACCACCTGCCCATACCCGAAGCGGATGGTGAGGTCCATCTGCATAGTGACCGTGCCCAGCACTCCTTGGACGAGGCGCACCACCTCGGGATGCTGCTGACGGATCGGCATGCAGTCGATGATCCGAACCGTCCCCTCGTCGGTGACGAACTCTGACTCCAGCACCAAGGTGTCCCCTCGGTAGTGGCGGTTGGTGGCCAGACCGGCGCCCTTGGGGGCGATCCGCCACGATCCGTGGTCCTCGGTGCCCAGCAGTTTGGCGAAACAGGCGCCCGAGTCGAAGCGGGGCAGACAGAGCCAGTCGATGGAGCAGTCCCGTCCGACCAGGGCCACCGTGTGGAGGTCGCCGATGATTCCGTAGTCCTCGATGGGGAGTGCCATGGTCACTGTCTAGCCCGATGAACCCGATCAGGCCGCGGTGCACACTCCGGTGCTCACCGGACGAGTGACCGGAAGAGCCAGGGCCACTCGGCTCAGCACATCGGGCGAGGTGAGGGCGTAGCCGATGCCAGCATCGGTGGTCGAGCGAGAGAAGACCACGCCGATGACCTGGCCGCTAGGGAGCACCAGTGGGCCTCCGGAGTTGCCAGGGCGCACCACTGCGTTGATCTCGTAGATGCGGCGCACGGTCAGGGTCTTTCCATAGATGTCCCGGCCTTGGGCCTCGAACATCGCCATGATCCCCGCGCCATCTGCGGTGAACGGCCCGCCGTTCGGGTATCCGAGCACCGCTGCCTTGACGCCACGGTCGACAGTCGTCGGATCGAGATGGAGGACGGGGGCGGTCAGGCCCGGGGCCTGCAAGACGGCGAGATCGAATGACGGATCGAACAGGAGCACCTTGGTGGAGATGATGTCGCTGCCCAACTGCACCAGCGGCTGGGCGATGCCGGCCACGACATGGGCGTTGGTGACCACCACCCCGGGCGCGACGACGAAGCCCGAGCCCTCTTGGATCACGCCGCACCCGTAGCCCTCGACCTTCACCGTGGATGGCCCGGCGGCCACGACGGCCCGGCGGAGGTCGCTGTCGGTCGGCAGCGGCACCGGCCTGGCCGATGCCGGGGCCAGTGCGGCGAACACCGGAGGAAACCCTTCGGCAGTGAGAAACCCCTGGGCCTGGGAGAACACCGAAGGCGGCGGCGGAAGCACGCCGTTCAGCGAGGTGATGACCTTCGACTTGAGGATGACTGAGTCGAGGGTGGCCGACGAACTGTTGACCATGGTGCTGGCCAGCAGCCAGACGGTCACTAGGGCCGCTACCACGGCCACCACCGACCCGACGGCGACGTCGACCGAGTGGGCCAAGCCCGAGTGGACGCGGGTCTCGAGCATGCCGCCGAAGATCCGGCCGATCATGCCCAGGGCGAACGCCACTCCCACCATCGTGGTCAGGGCCACCGCCGTCTTGGCCGTCGGGTCGTGCGCCCACTTGACGGTGAACGAGGCCAGCCGTGCGCCCAGGTACAGGCCACCGAAGAAGCCGATGATGGCGAACACCTGCACCACCGCACCCACCCGGGCGCCTTGTATGGCGGCGGCAACGACCACGACCACGATGACCACATCGACGACGTTCATCGACACTCTATGGCGACCACCACCGGAGATTGGAAGGGGGCGGAGGGGGAGGCAGTGACCACTGCTTCAAGGTAACCGGCGCCAAGGTGAATGCACCGTCATCATCTCCCGGTGCATCATCCGCCGATCCGTCAGGCGATCAGTCGGCCGCTCGACTGGTCGGCCGTGCCAAGATCACTGGGATGCGGGTCGCCCGCAGCAGCACGCGATGCGAAGGCTCCGGCCAGAGAGGGATGGACGATGTCTGCTGTCGGAGTTTCGAGGCGGGCTCAGCAATGATCCGTCGACTCCTGATGCCGATCGTGGCGCTCACGGCCCTCTCGTCGGCTGCTGCCTGCGGGACCTCCAACTCTGCCGACAAGCCGGCGGCGACCCCGCCACCTACGTCGGCCCCCCTGGCCCCGTGGACGGGGTCCTTCGTCTCGGACACCCTGCCGACACCAGTGCAGGCGCTGAGTGCTGTGGCCTGTCCCACAGATGTTCGGTGCTGGGCCGTCGGCTCCACCACCGCCGTGGACCGGACTCCAGCGACGGCCGCAGTGGTGGCCAGCAGCGACGGGGGGCATACATGGAAGGTCGAGACCATCCCGGCCACCGTCGGCTTCCTCACTGACATTGCCTGTTCCTCGGCACGGACCTGCACGGTTGTCGGGCAGACCGGCGGAGCGGGTGCAGCCTCGGGGGTGATCCTCACCACCCAGGATGCGGGAGGGACGTGGACCCTGCAGACCGTTCCTGCTGGCACCTCGGATGTCACCGCGATCAACTGCCGGTCCGGCGGCCGGTGCACGGCCTTGGCCAACGTCTCGAGCCGGGTCACCGCACTTTCATCTCCCGCCGTTGGCGCTCCCTGGGTGACGGTTGGACCGCTGCCGGCGACGGTATCGGCCGGCACCGGCCTGTCGTGCTCCGATGCATCCCACTGCTGGGCCACGGGCACCAGTCCGGTCGACACCGGTCACGTGAGCGGTGTGGTGGTGGCCACCGCTGACGGCGGAACCACCTGGGCCCTGCAGACCGTGCCCACGGGACTCGGACCGCTCCAGGACATCACCTGCGCCACCGCTCCGGC
>CAIVIS010000242.1 GCA_903906055.1 uncultured Acidimicrobiaceae bacterium | reverse complement strand
TCGGCCCCATCGGGCTGCTGATCGTGGCGGTCACTGCCATCGTCGGCGTGTTCATCCTGCTGTACAAGCACAGCCAACTGGTCCGAGAGATCGTGGCCACCATCGGCCATGCGTTCAAGGCCGCCTTCGACTTCGTGCTGGGCATCGTCAAGGGTGCCGTCGAGTTCATCAAGACTCACTGGGAACTGATCCTGGCGATCATCACCGGCCCCATCGGGCTGATCGTCCTGTTCATCAAGGACCACTTCGACCAGATCAAGCAGATCGTCATGGGCGTCATCGACGCCGTGGTCGGGTTCTTCACTGCGCTACCCGGTCGGATCGTTGGTGCCTTGGGCGACATTGTCGGCACTGTGTTTGGAGCGCTCAGTGGTGCATGGACCTGGATCAAGAAAAACGTTTACGACCCCATAGTGGAGGGCTTCATGGGTTTGCCGGGTGCTATCGGAAGCGCCGTCGGCGGGGCGCTAAACGGCATGGCGGGCATCGGCACGACCATCATCAACGACATCATCAAGGGACTTAACGTCGTCATTGACACAGTTGACACGGCCATCGGCAAGATCAACTTCTTCGGAATTGGTTTGCCGAAGCACCTGATCCCCAACATCCCACAGCTAGCCATGGGTGGCCCGCTAGGCGCTGGGCAGATGGCGCTGGTGGGCGAGCAAGGGCCAGAACTATTCGTGCCCAGTAGCGCCGGCCAAATCATCCCCCACGGCCAGTTCGGCGCAGGTGGCGGCGCAGCTGCTGCTGGACCGGTGTACCTGCAGATCGACGGCAAGACGTTCGCCACGCTGATGCTCCCATCGCTGCAGACCACTGTGCTCCAGGCGCAGCGCACCTCGAGCGTCAACATCTTCGGATCGGCGGCATGACCTCGCTGACGATGCCCACCATCTCGGTCCAGGTGGCGTTCCAGGACACCCCTTACGCCACCAGCCCGGTATGGACCGACGTGACCCGATGGGTGCTGGGACTGTCCACCACCATGGGCCGCCAGCATGAACTGAACCAGGTGGGGCCATCGACCGCCACGCTGCAGATCGACAACCAGGACGGTCGGTTCTCGCCCTGGAACACCGGCAGCCCCTACTACTACACCGCATCAGGACTCGCCCCTGGCCACCCGGTCAAGATCACCGCCACCTGGCTGGGCGTCACCTACCCAGTGTTCCGGGGCGTGACCAAGTCCTGGGTGCCGACCTATGGCGCCACTCGGGCCACCATGACGCTGGCCTGTTACGACATCCTGGCGTTGTTGAACTTCAGCAGCCTGGACAACACCGCCTACTCGATCCTGCCCATGGCCAGCGCCAACGACTACTGGCCCCTCGATGACCCCATCGGTTCCACCCAGGCCAGCGACGACAAGGGCACCCACCCCGCACTGAACAATGGGGCACAGTTCGGCGTCGCTGGAGCATTCCCGACCTCGAGCGCCACGGGGGTGTTGTTCCCCTCGGTCCTCACCAACCTGGCCACCGCCGCTGCGGTATCGACCGCTGCGGCCATGTCGGTCGACCTGTGGGTGAACACCACCACCGCCACCACCAACTTGTTCAAGCTGGGTGCAACCTTCACCGACTTCTACTTGGGGCTGACCAGCGGGCTCGTCACCGCAACGGTCAAGGGGACCACCACCACCGCCATCAGCCCGGACGTGGCCGATGGCCAGTGGCACCACGTCGCCCTGACCTACTCCGGGTCGGTCGTGCAGCTCTACGTCGACGGGGTGCCAGTCAGGTCCGGCACCGCCACCGGGACAGTTACGAGCGCCTTTGCGTCCATCGGCATCGCCAACGCATCGCAGTCCATGGCGCAGGTGGCCCTGTACCCACTCGAACTCACGCCCGCACAGATCGCTAGCCAGTACGCCATCGGCTCGGCGGGGTTCGTCACCCAGGACACCGGGGCACGCACCACTGCAGTGCTGCAGGTGGCTGGCGTGCCGTCGGCCATGTACTCGATAGGGACCGGGACCACCACTGTCCAGGGTTCGAGCTCGTCGCTGGCCACCACGTCGGTGATGTCGTACCTGAACACGGTCATGTCGTCCGAGCGGGGCATCTTGTACCAGGACGCTGGCGGGACGATCCGGTTCCTGAATCGCCATTACCCCTACGAGTCGGCCAACGCCAACACCAACCAGTTCACGTTCGGCTACGCCACCGGTCAGCTGCACTACTACTCGGCGGGCCTGGTCCCCGGCATGGACGACATCGACATCTGGAACAACGTCCAGGTGGGTCGCAACGGTGGCGTGACGCAGGTAGCCCAGGACACCACCAGCCAGACGAACTATGGCCGGCGCACCATGAACGCCACAGGGCTGCTGTTCCTGAATGACCTCGACTCCATGGGTCTCGCCCAGGGGATGCTCCTCCAGTACAAGAACGCCAAGGCGCGGGTGCGGTCGATGACCGTCGACAACACCATCGGCGCAGGTGCTGCACTGCCGGCCATGTTGGGCCTCGACCTGCAGGACCGGATCACCATCAACTGGCGGCCCATCGACGGCAGCACTGTCGACTTCACCCAGGCGTCACTGGTCGAACAGATCAGCCACACCGTCACGCCGAGCACCTGGACGACGACCCTGGCGGTCAGCCCGGTCGGCACTGAAACATTTTGGCGCTTGGACATGACCGCACTCGATAACACCGTCCCCACCGGTCTCGGGTTCTAGGAGGAACATGCCCACCAACACCACCATCCCCACCAAGGCCGTCAACACGGTCCTGTCATCGACCGAGTGGAACTACCTGACCCCGCTGAACAACTCCATCGGCGTCCTGGCCGGCACCGCACAGTCGGGCACCTTGCCAGCGGTGACCGCTCCGAACTTCCAGATCATCGCTGGCCATGCGACCGGCACGACGAACGTCAGCGGCGGGCTCACGATCACCCGTCCCGGCGGTGGG
>CAIVIS010000241.1 GCA_903906055.1 uncultured Acidimicrobiaceae bacterium | reverse complement strand
CGGCTTCGACGGCCTTGACCGCTTTCACTGCTTTAACGGCTTTGACGGCCTTGGTCGTCTTGGTGGCCGGAACGGCCTTCACTGCCTTGACGGCCTTCACGGCCTTGACTGCCTTGACGGCCTTCACGGCCTTGACGGCCTTCACGGCCTTCACGGCCTTGACTGCTTTCACGGCCGCTACGGCCTCAACGGCTTCGACGGCCTCAACGGCCTCAACGGCCTCAACGGCTTCGACGGCTTCGACGGCCTCGACAGCTTCGACGGCTTCGACGGCCTGGGTGGCATTGTCCCCACGAGACCGACGAGAAGGACGGGAATCGACACTGTCGTAGGCGTCATCAGAGTCGGACGTATCCGAGCCCGTCGGATTCTCAACGGACTGCGCTCCGTCAGCCATTCCCCCGCCACCAGAACCGGTCCGACGTCCGCCCCGGCGTCGTCGCGAACGCTTCGGCTGCTCGCCGACCGCACCTGGCTCGACCGCGAGGACCTCGTCAGTCGCGACATCTTCGGTTCCCCCGCCCGCCGCCTTTGACTCGCGCTTGGACTGAGCCGTCACCGACCGACTGCGCGGGCCTCGGACCGGAGTCCGGGGAGTGAACACCCAGCCCACCCCGGGGACTGGCTTGCCGCCGATGAGGCGCCCCCCCTCGAACAGCCATGGTCGCTCGGCGTGGAACTCCTGGAACGAGTCGTTCGAGAGGACCAGCGCCCCCGACTTCTCGGCGATCCGCAGGATGAACCCGTCACCTCGACCTATGGCACCCGCCGGCGGCGTAACCATCTCCCCGTGTTCGATGGCCTGCTCGAAGGCCGCCACCTCAGAGGGATCGATCCGGTGACCGAACGACGCATCGACCACCACGGTGACGTCATCGGGGGCGAACCCCCGATACTCCTCGAGGAATGTCTCGATCGCCTCGTTCAACTGGGCCAGGCTCGGAAGTGTGCGACCTTCGGTTGCAAGGTTGGAGCCATCGACGATGATGCGCCGACGAGCAGGGGTTTCAGATTCCATAAGTGACTACAGTCAACCACCTGCCCGGCACCTCACTGTGAATGGTGCCGGATCCCATGGCAGGCACACATCTTCGAGCCTTTCGGTCACCCTCCCTCGGCGGCGGCGGCGAACGTAGGATCAGTCCGTGACCACCGACACCGACCGGGCCGGCGAGGCCACCGACCTGCTCCAGCACCTCATCAGGAACGCCTGCGTCAACGACGGCACGCCCGCCTCCGGCCAGGAGTATCGGAGTGCCGACCTCCTGCACGGCTACCTCGAAGGCTCTGGCATCGACATGGAGACCTACGAGCCCTCCCCTGGGCGCAAGTCGCTGGTGGCCAAGATCGTCGGCACCGACCCGTCTGCACCGTCCTTGACGCTGCTCGGCCATACCGACGTGGTGCCGGCCAACGGCGACGACTGGACCCACGACCCGTTCGCCGGCGAGCTGATCGATGGGATGGTCTGGGGCCGGGGCGCCATCGACATGCTCAACCTGACCACCACCATGGCCATCGCCATGCGCCACCTAGCCCTGAGCGGGTTCCGGCCTAAAGGTGACCTGACCTACATTGCCGTGGCCGACGAAGAAGCCCTCTCCACCTACGGGGCCAAGTGGCTGTGCGCCAACGCTGCCGACGACATCCGGTCTGACTACGTCATCACCGAGTCCGGCGGGTTCCCCATGGAAGGGATGGACGGACTCCCCCGCCTGCCGGTCATCGTGGGAGAAAAAGGGGTGTTCTGGTGCATCCTCACCGTCAAGGGCACGCCCGGACACGCGTCGCAGCCGCTGCGCACCGACAACGCATTGGTCAAGGCCGCCGAGGTCGTGCGCCGCATCGACGAGTACCGGCCGCAAGCCGAACTGCACGAGGCGTGGACCCGGTTCATCGACGGTTTGGGGTTCCCGCCTGAGCTGACCGAGCCGTTCCTCGACCCCGACCGGATAGACGCCTTCTGCGACGAACTGCCGCTACTCGGCCTGGCCCGCCAAGCTCACGCCTGCACACACACGACCATGGCCCCGACCGTCATGCGCGCCGGAACCAAGACGAACGTGATTCCCGACCGGGTCGAACTCGAGGTAGACATCCGCGCCCTACCGGGGTGGGAGACCGGCGACGTTCGGGCCATGTTGGATGACGTACTCGGCGACTTGGCCGACGACGTAGAGATCGCCTTCCAGTCCGAGGAGCCGGCCTCCACCTCACCCATCGACACTCCTCTGTGGGATGCGTTACAGCGAGTGAGTCAGGTCTTCTACCCAGGCGCGCTCACTGTGCCGTTCCTGACCGTGGGTGCCACCGACGCCCGCTACACGCGCACATTGGGTTCCGTGTCGTACGGATTCGGGCTCCACAGCACCGCCATCGGCTTTGAGCAGTACGGAGCCATGTTCCACGGGGTCGACGAGCGAGTCGACGTGGAGTCGCTGAGGCTGTCCACCGAGATGTGGATGGGTCTGGCCCGCGACTTCCTCGTCTAGGACGCAGCGGGCCGAGTTCGTCCGAGGCAGAGGCTCAGCCCACCGCCCGGATCATGAGGTCCTCGAGCTCCAAGCGATGGAGTGCAGCGCTGCCCGATGCCGGACTGGCCGACTCGGCCCGGCTGACGTGGCGCAGCGAGTGGCTCTCACGAAGGAGCCGGTGCAGTCGGCTGTGGGCAAAGTTCCAGGCCCCCATGTTCTCCGGCTCTTCTTGCAGCCACACCACCTCGGTGGCAGACGGGTACTCAGCCAGGATCGCCTCTAAGCCATCCTTCGGCCACGGGTAGAGCTGCTCCACCCGGACCACGGCCACCTGGCGGCCGATGTCACCGAGTTCGTCCCGACGGGCCAACGCGTCGAAGGCCACCTTTCCGGAGCAGAGCACCACCCGGGTGACCTGAGCCCGGGCTGACTCCTCGATCATCGTCGGATCATCGAGCACCTCGGCGAACGACCCCGAGGTCAACTCAGCAATCGGCGACCGCGCTTGACGGGCCCGCAGCAACGACTTCGGCGTAAACACGATGAGCGGCTTGCGATCAGGAGTGCGCACTTGCGCCCGCAGTAGGTGAAAGTACTGCGCCGCCGTGGTCGGCTCGGCCACCCGCAGGTTGCCGCGGGCGCACAGCGTCAAGAAGCGCTCGATGCGGGCCGACGAGTGCTCCGGACCCTGGCCCTCGTAGCCGTGCGGCAGCAGCAGCACCAAGCCTGACTTCTGGCCCCACTTGTCTTCTGCCGCCACCAAGAAGTTGTCGACGATGATTTCGGCACCGTTCCAGAAGTCGCCGAACTGGGCCTCCCAAGCCACGAGGTCGTTCGGGGCGACGACCGAATAGCCGTACTCGAATCCGACGCAGGCGTACTCAGACAGCAGCGAGTCGCGGATGGTGAAGCGACCGCCTTCGAGTCCACCCAAGGGCACGTGCTCGGCGCCGGTCTGGTTGTCCACCAGGACGGCATGTCGATGAGAGAAGGTCCCTCGTCGGGTGTCCTGGCCGGTGACCCGCACGTTGGTCCCCTCCAAGAGGAGGGAGCCGAAGGCGAGGGCTTCACCCAAAGCCCAGTCGATCTCACCATCGGCCACCGCCTTGTCGCGCTGTTCGAATTGGCGGGCCAACTTGGGGTGGAGGACGAAGCCCTCGGGAACAGAGCGGACCTCGGCGGCCAACCGGGCCAGCACCTGGGGATCGATGCCGGTTTCGATGCGAGGGATCGTCAGGTCGGGCTGGATGTACTCCGGCAGGCTGAGCGGCGCCGGTGGCAGGTCCTCAGCCTCGGCCCGGGTCTCGTCGAGCGCTGCCTGCAGTCGGGCCCCAAAGCTGTCGAGCGCCTGCTCGGCCTCTTCGAGGGAGATGTCCCCGCGACGCACCAATGTCTCGGTATACAGCTTGCGGACCGAACGCTTGGCATCGATCAGCGCGTACATCAGCGGCTGGGTGTAGCTCGGGTCGTCGCCCTCGTTGTGCCCGTGGCGCCGATAGCAGACCATGTCGATCACGACGTCTTTGTGGAACGCCTGGCGGAAGCCGAAGGCCAGCCGAGCGGCCCGGGCGCAGGCTTCAGGATCGTCGCCGTTCACATGGAAGATCGGAGCCTGGACCATCTTGGCCACATCCGTCGGATACACCGTGCTGCGAGCCGCCTCGGGGGCGGTGGTGAAGCCGAGTTGATTATTGATGACCACGTGGACCGTTCCACCAGTGCGGTAGCCGGCCAAGCCCGACAGGTTGAGGGTCTCGGCCACCACCCCTTGGCCAGCAAACGCGGCGTCACCGTGGAGCAGGATGGGCAGCACCGGGAAGGGCTCGCCGGGACCGTCGACCAGAGCGGGTCCGCTCCCCCGCTCGCCCCCGAGGGCGTCCTGGCGGGCCCGGGCCATGCCCACCACCACTGGGTCGACCGCCTCGAGGTGAGACGGGTTGGAGGCCATGGTCAGCGGGATGGTCTCCCCGGAGCGGGCCACGAACATGCCGGTGGCGCCCTTGTGGTACTTCACATCGCCGGAGCCCTGGACCGACTCGGGGTCGAGGTTCCCCTCGAACTCCTCGAAGATCTCGCCGTAGGACTTGCCCACGATGTTGGCCAGCACGTTGAGCCGGCCGCGGTGGGACATGCCCATGACCGACTCGTGCATGCCCTCCTTGACGGCCTCGTTCAAGATGGCGTCCAAGATGACGATGGCCGACTCGGCACCCTCGAGACCGAACCGCTTCTGGCCGACATAACGGGTGTGGAGGAACCGCTCGAATACCTCGGCGGCGTTCAGTCGATCGAGGATGTGCCGCTGCTCGGCAGGGCCAGCGATGGCTGACACGCCTTCGACGTGCTGCTGGATCCAGCGCTTCTGCTCCAGGTCCTGGATGTGCATGTACTCGATACCGAGTGTGCGGCAGTAGGCGTCACGCAAGACCGAGAGGATCTCGTCCAACGTGGCCATCTGCGTTCCGGCCAGTCCGTCGGACACGAACTGGCGGGGCAGGTCCCAGATGGTGAGCCCGTAGTGGAGCGGATCGAGCTCGGGATGGAGGTCGACCGGCTCGGCGTCGAGCGGGTCGAGGTGGGCGATGAGGTGCCCGCGGACCCGGTACATGTTGATCAAGGTCTGGACGTGGTTCTGCTTGATCAGGCGCTCGTGGCCGCCATCGGTGCTATCGGTCGACGAGTTGTCGTCCTGTTGCCATTTGACCGGCTCGTAGGGGATTTCGAGGGCGTCGAACACCTCTTGGTAGAACCCGTGGCCGCCCATCAAGCACTCAGACACGTGGGCCAGGAAGAGCCCGGACTCGGCGCCCTGGATGATCCGATGGTCGTAGGTCGACGTGATGGTCACTGTCTTGCCCACGCCGATCTCCGCCAGCATCCGGGGGTCGGCCGCCTCGAAACCGGCCGGCACACCGAGCGCACCCACTCCGACGATGAGGCCTTGGCCGGGCATCAGTCGGGGTACCGACTGCACTGTCCCGAGGGTGCCGGGGTTGGTCAGCGTGACTGTGGTGCCGGCGAAGTCGTCGGGGCCGATCTTTCCGTTGTGGATCTTGCGGACCAGGTCCTCGTAGGCACCCACGAAGCTCTTGAAGTCACGGGTGTCTGCATCGGCGATGCACGGCACCAGGAGAGTGCGGCCGCCCGACTTCTCGACGTCGACGGCCAGTCCGAGACCCACCCGGTCGTGGCGGAGCACCCCGGGAGTGCCCTTGCCGTCGGCATCGGCCACGAACGCCGAGTTCATGGACGGCACGGCAGCCAGCCCCTTGACCACGGCATATCCGATGAGATGGGTGAAGCTGACCTTGCCGCCGGTAGTGCGGCGGAGTTGGTTGTTGACGACGGTGCGGTTGACCTCGAGCAGCTTGGCCGGGACTACCCGGACGCTGGTCGCCGTGGGCACCCCGAGCGAGGCCTCCATGTTCACCACGATGCGGCCGGCAGCCCCACGCAGCACGGTGGCGCCCGTCACGCCCGAACCTGGAGCGGCGGCCTGCGGGGCAGCAGACGGTGCGGCAGTTGGAGCGGCAGTAGGAGCCACCGTCGGGGCCGCAGTAGGGGCGTTGCCGCCAGCCGGCCGGTAGTCGGCGAAGAACTCCTGCCAGGACGCCGACACCGAGGCCGAATCACCCAGGTAGCGCTCGTACATATCTTCGACCAGCCAGGCGTTGGGTCCGAACGCCCCGGTACCAGGAGCCGATCCACGTCGTCCGTCTTGGCTGCCGTGGCCGTCGTTGCCGTCCGATGCATCTGATGAATCCAGCGCTGGCACCGTCGCGTCTCCAACTTCCGGGCTGTCCATTGCCCACAGACTACTGGGAGGGCATCGGGCCGAACGCGGGGCGGAGGCACGCGACGAGTCGATTAGCGTTCAGCCATGACCCCGCCGCGCACCCGCGTCACGTGCACGTTCGGCTTCGAAGCCGCTCACCGACTCGCATGGCACCCCGGTAAGTGCCGAAACCTGCACGGACACTCCTACCGTCTCGACGTCTCGGTCGAGGGACCGCTCGATGCCAACGGCGTCGTCTTGGACTTCGACACCCTCCAGGACGTTGTCCGGAGCCAGGTCATCGACCAGTGGGACCATCGGGACCTCAACGATGTCATGGACAACCCGACCGCTGAGCTGCTGGCCCAACGGGCCTGGGAGCTGCTGACCGAGGCAGGGCTGCCGCTGGCTGCCCTGCGGCTGTGGGAGACCACCGACTCATGGGTCGACCTCTCCCCCGCCACCGGGGACTGACCATGGCCGGACACCTCGTGGTGCTGTCGGGCGGGCTCGACTCGACCGTGTGCATGGCCCTAGCGGCCGAAGAGACCGGCACGCCGCCCCTGGCCCTCACCTTCGACTACGGCCAGCGCCACCGGACCGAACTCGACCGGGCCGCCGGGGTGGCCGGGCACTACGGCGCCGAGCATCTGGTGGTCCGACTCGACACCTCGGCTTGGGGTGGCTCGGCGTTGACCGACGGTTCGATCGATGTTCCTGATGCCGGCAGCTCTGACGGCATCCCGGTGACCTACGTCCCCGCCCGCAACAGCATCTTCTTGGCCGTAGCGCTCGGTGTGGCCGAGGCCCGGGGACTCGACGCCGTGTGGATCGGCGTCAACGCCATCGACTACTCCGGCTACCCGGACTGCCGGCCCGAGTTCATCGAAGCCTTCCGAGGGGTGGCCGCTACCGGCCAGAAGCGAGGAGTCGAGGGTGACCCGATCGCCCTGCGCACCCCGCTCATCGAGTGCACCAAGTCTCAGATCGTGCGCCTCGGTATCGAGCACGGCGCCCCGCTGCACCTGACGTGGTCGTGTTATCGCGGTGGCGAGTACCCGTGCGGGACCTGTGACGCCTGCGTTCTTCGGGCGCGAGGGTTCGACGGGGCCGGCATTGCCGACCCGGCGCTCACGTGACGACCCACGCGGTGGTGCCCGTAGCGGTGCCCGCCGCTGGACCCAAGGACATCTTGGTCAGTGAGATCTTCTCGGCCATCCAAGGGGAGGCGGCCCTGGTCGGCGAGCGACAAGTGTTCGTCCGCCTCACCGGGTGCAACATCCGCTGCACCTACTGCGACCAACCCGAGGCCCTGGAGCGGCGCCCCGGCCCGTGCCGGGTCGAGGAGACCGCCGGCCGCCGCGACTGGAGCATCGAGTCGAGTCCCTTGGCCATCGACCGGGTGGTCGAGGCCGTGGGGCGGCTTTGGGCCCAGGTTCCCCACCACTCCATCAGCCTCACCGGCGGTGAGCCGCTCTTGCAAGGAGCCCGGGTGGTCAAGTTGGCCGCCGCCTTCGCCTCCCGCGGATGGCCGGTCATGCTGGAGACGAACGGGACCCTGGTGCCACCACTGCGGGCCGCGGCCAACGACCTGGCCTACATCAGCATGGATCTGAAGCTGCGCAGCGTGGACGGCGAGACAGTGGCACCCACTACCCAAACGACGTTCCTGCGCCAGGCGCTGTCTGGGACCGCTACCACCTGGGTCAAGGTAGTGATCGGACCGGACACCGACCTCGTGGAGTTCGACGCCGCCATCACCATGGTGGCCGAAGCCTCGGCCCCGTTGGCCAGCAACATCGAGATCTTCCTTCAACCGCTGACACCGTTCGGGGCAGCTGCATCGGCTCCTACGCCGGACCAGGTGCTCGTCCTGCACGAGCGGGCCCTGCGGATCCACCCGCGGGTCCGGGTGGTACCTCAGACCCACAAGGCCATCGGCCAGCTGTAGCTGGTCCGGTCTGTCGGTCGAGTCGCCGGGCCTGACCGGGCTCGAGGTACCCAGATGCGGGCCCCGGCTCCTGGTTCCGGACGCGACGAAGGGACGGCCCGAGGACAAGCCCCAGACCGCCCCTTCGTACGGAACTACTTGGCCTTGTTGATCTTGGGAGCCGGAGCCTGGCCGTTGACGACCTTCTTGAAGGTTGCGCCAGCGGACACCTTGGGGCTCTTGGAAGCCTTGATCTTGATGGTCTCGCCCGTCTGCGGGTTGCGGCCGGTGCGAGCGGCACGCTGGGCCCGGTCGAAGGTCAGGAAGCCGGTGATGACGACCTTCTCGCCCTTCGCGACTGTGGCGGTGATGACATCCTCGAGGCCGCTGAGCACAGTGGCGACGTCCTTAGAGGTCGCTCCGGTGTGGGCAGCGACGGCGGCGATGAGATCGGTCTTGGTCAGGGGCACTATTTCTCCTTGGTCAAATGGAAGCCCTAACAATGCACGATCTGGAGGCCCAATGTGTGCATTTCACGGCGCGAACCCCTGAACTGGGCTGATTGGCCCGTTCCTCGGCGTCCGATGATGGGCCGAGCGACGGCCAAGCGAAAGCCGCTCCAGCGCTGGCTCGCCCCTCCCGACTGACCCTGGAAGGCTGGGCCACTATGCCTGCCGACCAACAGCTGTCGATCACCGAGCACATACCAGCCGATCCGTTGCCGGGCGGTCCGATCGTCGTGCTCGTCCACGGATCGCTCGACCGGGCCGGCAGCTTCGCCCGGGTCACCCGCCGGTTGGATGACATCCACACCGTCGCCTACGACCGACGGGGCTACCACCGCTCGCGTCATGTGGTGCCAGTGCACACCACCGTCGACGGTCACGTCGACGACCTGGTCGCCATCGTCGACGACCGTCCGGCGGTAGTCGTCGGACACAGCTTCGGAGGCACCGTCGCCCTCGGTGCCGCGCTCCGATCAGGTGGACCCGGATCGATCCTGGCCGTGGCCGCCTACGAGCCACCGCTGCCTTGGCTCGGACCCTGGGCTGTCCGGGCTCGCCCCAACTCCGGAGTCTCACAGTGGCCGACCGACGATCCAGGTGTTGTTGCCGAACTGTTCTTCCGTCGCATGGTCGGCGACTCCTCGTGGGACCGCCTGCCCGAGGAGACCAAAGCAGCACGACGCGCCGATGGCGTGGCCCTGGCCGCCGAGATCGCTGCCATCCGATCCGCCGATGCCCCCTTCGACGTGACCGCACTGACCGTGCCGGTCGTGTTCGGCCGAGGAAGCGCATCGCTCCCCCACCATCGCCAATCGGTAGCCTGGCTCGCCGACCACGTGCCGGGGGCTGATCTGGTGGAGATCGAAGGAGCAGGCCACGGGGCACACCTGACCCATCCCGACGCGTTCGCCGGCTTCGTCCGGGCCGCCATCGCCAGGGCTACTCCCCCTCACGACGAACGCCGTGCAGTGTCCGACGGGTAGAACAACGACCATGCATATTCTCATCACGGGCTCCTCGGGCCTCATCGGCACCGCCCTCGTGGATGCGCTGGCAGCCGCCAGCCACCGGGTCACCCGGCTGGTCCGGTCTCCCTCGACCGGGGGTGGACGACGACCTCGAGGCGTGAGCGACGTCGCCTGGGATCCGGCCAACAGCTCCATCGATGCCGCTGGGTTGGAGGCGGAAGGACCGTTCGACGGTGTCATCCATCTGGCCGGCGCGGGGGTGGGCGACAAGCGGTGGAGTCCGGACCGCAAGCGGCTGATCATGGACAGCCGGACCCAGTCGACCAGCCTGCTGGTGTCGACGCTGGCCGGGTTCGCTGTACCCCCGCCCGTCCTGGTGAGCGCGTCGGCTGTGGGCTTCTACGGCGATGCCGCAGACACCGTACTCACCGAGGCGTCTCCGGCTGGCACCGGTTTCCTGGCCGATGTCTGCGTGGCCTGGGAACGAGCTGCCGCCCCAGCCGCTGATGCCGGGATCCGCACCGTTCTGCTGCGGACCGGGATCGTACTCAGTGCCTCCGGCGGTGCCCTGGCCAAGCAGCTTCCCCTGTTCCGCCTGGGCGTCGGCGGCAAGATCGGTTCCGGGCGCCAGTACCGGAGTTGGATCACCCTGGACGACGAGGTCCGGGTGATCCTCCGCTGCCTCGAAGACGGAGCCCTGTCCGGTCCGGTGAACGCCACCGCCCCGCACCCGGCAACCGATGCCCAGTTGGCCAAGGCGATGGGGGCCGCTCTCCACCGCCCGTCGTTCCTGGCCGTGCCCTCCTTCGCCCTCAAGGTGGCGCTCGGTACCGAGATGGCCTCGGACATGGTTCTGAGCAGTCAGCGGGTTCGGCCCGGTGCGCTGCTGGCCGCCGGATTCACGTTCACCCACTCGGACCTCGACGAAGCTGTCCGGTCGGTCCTGCAGCCCAAATAGTTCGATCGGAGGGGCGTCTGGCCCATCAGTCGCCTGTAGCTCCAACACCCGACTGGCTGTTCGGTCGGGTCAGTCGGTTCAGTCGGGTCGGTCGGGTCGGTCGGGTCGGTCGGGTCAGCTAGGCGGTGGCTGCGGGTGCAGGGCCGGGCTTGCGGTTCTGCCGTTCCAACTTGTCGCCCTGGCCCGACTCGTCCTTGGCTCCTGCCACCAACGGTGACGTCGACAGCAGGATGATTCCGAACACCACCACGACGACCGCTACCAGCTCCACCGGGAGGCGCCACCCGGCGGTGTCGAGGTGGTCGTGGTACAGGTAGATGCCGATGATCACGCTGGCCACAGGGTCGACGATGGTGAGGGCGGCCTGGGACGCGGTGATGGGCCCGGCGTGGAACGAACTCTGGATCAGGAATAGCCCGACCACACCAGTGGCCACCAGGGCGTAGGGGACCCAGTTGGTGAGCACGTGGCCCCATCCCTGGCCGATCAGGATCGTCAGCTGCTTGGTCAGCGCCGCCGACAGCGCGAACAAAACGGCACCGGAGGCTCCGAACATGGCAGCCCGGAACCAGCGGGGACCGGTGAAGCCGAGGCCGGCACAGAGCGCGGATGCTGCGGACACGACCACGAACACGACGATCCAGGTGTGCGTGTTCGGGACGAAGCCCCCGTCGCCGGGAGCGGATACGACCAAGAAGGTGGCCAGTCCGCCAGCAGCGGCCAGCGATCCGCCCCACTCCCGCCAACCCAGGTGATACCGGAACCAGACCCCGAGGATGAGCACCAAGAACAGCAACTCGGAGGTCACGATGGGCTGCACTGAACTCAGTTGGCCGAAGGCCAACGCAAACGCCTGGAAGAGGAAACCAAGCCCGATCATGGCCAGGCCCAGGAACCAGATGGCGTTGGAGAACGCATGGCGAATGAGCTTCATGCTCATCACCGTGTCGGCCGGGGCGTTCTGGACGCCGATGCGCTGGAAGATGGCGCTCAGGGCATTGGCCAGCGCGGCCAGGAGGGCGAGTACGTATGCCATGGGAATGGTCTACTGCAGGGGACTCCCCCAACGGTCCATGCCTGCTGGGTACCTAGAGGGCGACGGGGTGGATGTCCGGGTGGTTGCCCGGGTGGTTGCCCGGGTGGTTGCCCCAGGGATGCCCGACGACCGGGAGTCGCTCCCCCGGATACGCTGGGCCGGCCCCAGGATGAGGGGCGCCGACACAAAGGGGATCCGTCCATGACCGTCACGCAGCAGACCGAGTCGAACGCCACCGCCGAACGGCCATCACACGAGGCATTCGAGGCCGCCGCTCGTTCGTTCCTCGATGCCAACGCCGTGCGTCGACCGGAAGAGACCTTTGTCTGGGGCGAGGGCTCGGACAACGTCAGTTTGTTTCCGGAGCGGACCCCTGCGGAAGGGATCGCCGACCTGGCCACTGCTCGGGCCTGGGCTCAGAAGACCTTTGATGCCGGGTTCGGGTGGATCACCGGACCGAGCGAGTACGGCGGCCGCGGGCTCGACGCCGACTACCAGCGCATCTGGGGGCGAGTCGCTTCGGAGTACCAGACGCCGTCACAGTCGATCTACGGCATCGGTCTCGGCATGGTGGCCCCGACCATCCTGGCCCACGCCACCGACGAGGTGAAGGAGGCCTACCTGCGCAAGATGTGGCGAGGCGACATCGTGGCCTGCCAGCTGTTCAGTGAGCCGTCGTCTGGATCCGACCTGGCCTCGCTGCAGACCCGGGCCGTCAAGGACGGCGACGAGTGGATCATCAACGGCCAGAAGGTGTGGACATCGGGGGCACAGTTGTCCGACATCGGCGAGATCATCTGTCGCACCGATCCGGACCTACCCAAGCACCGCGGCCTCACCGGGTTCGTGGTCGACATGCACGCCCCTGGCGTCGAGGTGCGACCGCTGCGCCAGATGTCCGGTGGCGCCTCGTTCAACGAGGTCTTCTTCACCGACGTGCGTGTGCCCGCCTCCCACCTGCTCGGCGAGGTCAACGGCGGTTGGACAGTGGCCCTGACCACACTGATGAACGAACGGGCCGCCATCGGCGGCGGGGGCGGGGGCGTCGGACTGCCTGCCTCTACCCGGCTGATCGAACTGGCTCGCTCCACCGGCACCGACACCGACCCGCTGGTCCGCCAGCAGTTGGCCGGGATCATCATCAACGAGCGGGTGGCTGCCTATACCAACCGCCGGGCCATGGCCAAGATCGCCGCCGGGCAGCTGCCAGGGCCAGAGATGTCGCTCGGCAAGATGTCGTTGACGGCCAACATGATCCGCACCTATGAGGCGCTCTCGTCCATGCTGGGGCCGAAGCTGGTGGCTGACACCGGAGCGTGGGGAACCTACGCCTGGACCACGTACCTGCTCGGCGTACCCGGGATGCGGATCGCCGGAGGCTCGGACGAGGTGCTGCGCAACATCATCGGCGAGCGGGTCCTCGGACTGCCCAAGGAGCCCTCCCCCAAGTAGGTAAGGGCTATTCCCTTGGTTGAGGCCGAGATGAGGGGCATCCAGGACTGACGGGTCGCCGTATCCGCTCGGCGATGACCGGCACCCTCGGCCCAGAAGCCGTAGCATGTAGGCAATGGGGCGTGACGTCCTCGTTCCTGATCTGAGAAGAGTTTCGTTGACAATGTCTCCAGAAGTCGAGCCCGGCACCGTCGGGCTCATCGATCAGCCGACCACCCTGAAGCCGGTCATCGACGTGCTTCCGGACTCGGTGTACGACAACCCCACGTGGCGAGGGATGAGCTACTTCATCCGCGACGCCTCGATGTATGTAGCGCTGCTCGTGATCCTGACCGTGGTGAGCAACATCTTCGCCGTGGCTGCGCTCGAAGTGCTGATGGGCCTAGTCGTCTCTGGCCTGTTCGTGGTCGGCCACGACGCAGCCCACGGCGCCCTCTTCAAGTCCAAGCGGATGAACGCCACCATCGCCCAGATCGCCTTCCTCCCCAGCTTCCACGTCTACGAGGGCTGGGTCCTCGGCCACAACCGGGTGCACCACCCCTACACCGTGCGCCAGGGATATGACTTCGTCTGGCACCCCACCACTCCCGAGCAGTTCGCCGCGCTGGGCTGGTGGCGCAAGGCCGTCCACCGGGCCGAGTGGTCCTGGGCCGGATCGGGGGCGTACTACATCCATCAGGTGTGGTGGAAGAAGATGATGGTCGGACCGAACCCGGCCCGATGGGTCAAGGCCATCCGCAAAGACCGGTGGATCGTCACCGCGTTCATCGCCGGGATGCTGGCTCTCTTCACCGCGATCGGCATGGCCTCAGGCGATTCGGTCGCCGGAATCCTGTGGCTCGACGTCCGCACCATCCTGCTGCCGTTCCTCGGGTTCGCCTGGTTCATCGGCACCATGGTCCACGTCCACCACATCGCCCCGGACATCCGGTGGTGGAAGAAGGCGGAGTGGAACAAGTTCAAGGCCCAGATGCAGGGCACCACGGTACTGCGGGCCCCCAAGGGGTTCGATTTCTTCTTCCATTGGATCATGATCCACGTGCCGCACCACGTGGACATGCGGGTGCCGATGTACCACCTCGAAGAGGCTTCGGCAGCCATCGAGGCGGCCTTTCCAGGTTCGGTCATCGACAAGCCCCTGCGGTTCCGCGACTTCCTGATCAACACCCGGGCGTGCAAGCTCTACGACTTCGATGCCGGGTGCTGGCTCACCTACGCCGAAGGGCGCAAGCAACTCGCAGCAGGCTGACCGTCTGACGACTGTCTGACCGTCTGACGACTGTGGGTCACGCCTACTGTCCGTCCTAGTCGTGCAGCAGTCAGCCCGGTGCGACCCGTTCCGGGAGTCTCCATGTGACCCGGTGCTGCGGGGTCGGCCCGAAGCGCCGGAGCGCATCGAGGTGCTCGGGCGTGCCATAGCCCTTGTTGACGCCCCATCCGTACTCCGGATACTCGCCGGCGAGGGCGACCATGACGGCGTCCCTGGCCACCTTGGCCAGGATGCTGGCCGCCGCCACCGCCAGGCAGGTCAGATCGGCCTTCACCTTGGTCACCACCGGCACCGTCGTCGACGCCATGTCCATCACCCCCGACAACGGGTCATCGGCGGGGCTGGTGAGCCAGTCGTGACTGCCGTCGAGCAGCACCAGGTCAGGTGGCGACGACAGTGCAGCCAATGCCCGTCGTGCGGCGAGCCGTAGGCCAGCGGTGATCCCGTACTCATCCACCTCGAATGCCTCGGCGGAACCGACCGCCCACTGTGCCGCCCACGCTTCGATGGCGGGCACCAACTCCTCGCGCCGCAGCGGAGAGAGCAGCTTCGAGTCACGCACCCCGGCAGGCGGCCGTCCCACCGATGCGTCGATCACCACCAAGCCGATACAGACCGGTCCGGCCGGCGAACCCCGCCCGACTTCATCGATAGCACCCAGCCGGTGGACCCCACCACGCAGGAGCCGCTTCTCCATCCGCAGCGTCGGCCCAGGCCTGCGGGTCGACCGTCGCACTGGAGCGCTGCCCACCGAGCGGCCACCGGTCGTTGCGGACTGCAGGTCGGGAGCCACACGCGCAACCTAGCGCTGGTACCTGCACTGATGATGGATCAGGCGAGGCAGATCGATCGACCACCGCTCATCCCAACTGACTGCGGACCACCTTGCCCAACGCATTGCGCGGCAGCGCGTCGACGGTGCGCACCAGTCGGGGTTGCTTGAACGGAGCCAGTGATCCCTCGCTGAAGGCCCGTAACTCCCCCACCGACGGGGCGGGCCCGTCGACCACCACCCAGGCCGTGACCACCTCTCCCCACTCATCGGATGCGGTACCGGTGACTGCCACCTCGCGGATATCCGGATGGCGCACCAGCACGTCCTCGACCTCGGCGGGGTACACATTGAACCCTCCCGAGATGATCAGCTCCTTGGACCGTCCCCTAATGACCAGGTACCCGTCTTCGTCGGCCCCCAAGTCACCGGTGGCGAACCACCGGCCTCCACCGTCGCCGAGGTCACGGAAGGACTCGGCGTTGGCCGCCTCACGCTCGAAGTAGCCGTCGAAGATGTTCGGCCCCCGCAGCAGTACCTCTCCGGCGTCGTCGATCCGGACCTCTACCCCGGGCAGCGGAAATCCGACGGTGCCGGCTCGGCGCTCACCCACGTACGGGTTGGAGGTGTTCATCAGTGTTTCGGTCATGCCGTACCGCTCCAGGATCACGGTGCCGATGGCCTCCGTGGCGGCCTGGTGGAGGTCGGCCGAGAGAGGGGCCGATCCGGACACGCACAGGCGCAGGGCGGACAGCTCACCGGCACGACCGGAGGCCACCAGGCGGTGGTACATGGTCGGGACGCCGAAGAAGAGTGTCGCCCGCTCGTCGCCAGCCGCGGCGGCCACCGAGTCGGGGTCGAACCCGGGGAGGAGCACGGCCGAGCCACCGGCGGTGAGGGTTCCATAGATGCCGACCATGAGTCCGTGGGCATGGAATACCGGGAGGCAGTGGACCAACCGGTCCTCCGCGTCCATCCTCCACGCCCGAGTGACCGACTCACTAGCGGCCAGCAGGTTCCGGTGGCGCAGCACCGCCCCCTTGGGCGCACCGGTGGTGCCCGAGGTGAAACAGATCAAGGCCGGGTCGTCGGCTCCGGCTAGGTCGAGCTCGCCCGGGTCGCCATCGGCCAGATCGAGGTCCGGCCCGGCCACCACCATGCTGTTGCCACCAGCTCGACGTGCCCACTCGGCCTGGTCGGCCCGTTCCACGATGGCCGCACGGGCCCGGACGTCACTGACGATCAGGGCCAGTTCGCGTTCGCCATACGCGGTATTGGCTGGCACCACGACCAGCCCGGCTCGCAGGGCACCGACATGGGCGGCCAGAGAGTCGACCGATGAACCGGTCGACCACACCAGCCGGTCTCCAGGCTCGAGCCCAGCGGCACGGAGCCGGCCGGCCGCCCGCCGGGTGGCGTCATCGAACTCACCGGCTGTCCACCACCGATCGCCCTCCTTCCACAGCGGCGCATGGGGGGACGCTTCCCACCGGCTGGCCCACACGTGGAGCAGTGTGCCCGCCGCGGTCAGGTCCGGTGCTCCCGGGCCATCGTCGGTGATCAGCGGGTCGTCGGCGTCGAGATGGTCACGCCAGGGGCGCACGTTCAGCTCCTTGGGATCGGATCCGGTTTCCTGCAGTCATGTCGACGGGTGCAGTCCTCCAGCCTGGGCCTGCGCCCGCGCCCTAGTCTTAGTGCAAAGTCGGCGGAAGACACACAAGGAGGCGTCATGGGACTCATGGACAAGGTCAAGGCTCAGGCGGAGATCGGCCTGGCCAAGGCGAACGAAGCCACCAAGGCTGGGCAAGAGAAGCTCGACCAGGTCACGGCCAAGCACAAGGCGGATGGGCTGCTCCACGACCTCGGAGCAGCCCTGTACGCGGAGCGCAACGGACGCGGTACTGAGCAGACAGCAGCCGATGTCGATCGGATTACTGCAGAGCTGGCCACCTACGAGGCCGAGTACGGGACCCTCACCCCGTGACACAACCGCATCACGGGGCCTCACCTCTACCGAGCCGGGCGCGCCGCCAGGTCGCCGTCGTCCCTCACACCCACTGGGACCGCGAGTGGTATGACCCGTTCCAGACCTACCGGATGAAGCTGGTCCGCCTCGTCGACGACCTGCTCGACCTGATGGAGTCGGACAGCTCGTATCGGCACTTTCTGCTCGACGGACAGTTGGCCGTGGTCGACGACTACCTGGAGATCCGACCCGAGAACGAGCCACGCCTGGCCGCCCTGGCCGCGGCCGGACGGCTCACGGTCGGGCCGTGGTACATCTTGATGGACGAGTTCCTGGTGTCCGGTGAGACCATCATCCGGAACCTGCAGAAGGGGATCGTCCGAGGTGCTGCCTTCGGTGGGGTCATGGAGGTCGGCTACCTGCCCGACATGTTCGGACACGTCGCCCAGATGCCCCAGATCCTGGCCCAAGCCGGCCTGGCTCACACTGTTGTGTGGCGCGGTGTCCCCTCTGCCGTCGAGCGCACGGCCTTTCGGTGGACGGCACCGGACGGCTCGGGTGTGCGGGCCGAGTACCTGGTAGCTGGCTACGGCAACGGCGCCGCCCTGCCCGAGGATGCCAAGAAGCTGGTGGGACGGCTGGGGGCCATGGAAGAAGAGTTCGCATCTTTCCTCCAAGACGGCGCACCCATGCTGTTGATGAACGGATCCGACCACCTCCGCCCCCAGCCCTGGCTCGGGCGTGTGGTGGCCGAAGCCAATGCGCTCTCCGACGACTTCGAGCTCACCGTCACCTCACTGTCGGACTACCTGGCGTCGACCTCCGATGACGGACTCGTCGAGTGGCGCGGCGAGCTCCGCTCCGGATTCCGCTCCAACGTGCTCATGGGAGTGGCCTCCAACCGGGTCGACGTGAAGCAAGCCGCGGCTCGAGCCGAGCGATCCCTCGAACAGCTGGCTGAGCCGCTGTCGGCCCTCTATGTGCCGGCCGCACGCTGGCCCGCCCCCTTCCTCGACGTGGCCTGGACTCTGGTCATCCGCAACTCCGCCCACGACTCCATCTGCGCCTGTTCAGCGGACGACGTGGTCGATGCCGTCCTCCACCGCTACGCCGAGGCCCGACATATCGGCGAGGGGCTCACGGAGCAAGCGCTGCACGGCATCGGGCGGTCGATGGCCGCGGCTGGCCCGGTGGTGGTCAACCCCTCGTCCCAGGACCGTGCTGGGCTGGTGGACGTGGTCGTACCGATCACGACCGATGCCGGTCCCCACGTGCAGGTCCTGTCGGAGCGGACGGGTGCACCCGGCTCGATCACTGTCGACGGTGAGGCCATGCTGAGCATGCTCAGCCTCATGCAGGGAGCACGGATCGACGAGCAGAGCTACGTGACCGATGTGACTCTGGCCCAAGACGTGACCGGCCTCGAGCTGACGCTGGTCATCGGGCCCGAGCCTCGTGACGGAGTACCCGTGGAAGAGATCAAGCGGGAGCTCTTCACCCGGTTGATCGCCCATCCCGACACCGAAGTCCGGCTGGTCATCGACCAGCCGGCGGTCCGCCGGATCCTGGCCCGACAGCTACCGGTGCAGGGGTTCGGTTGGTCGCGCTTCTCCCCCGCCCCGCTCGACCACCCGGTCCGCCTCGAGGCCGGTCCTGGTGCCGGGTGGACCCTGGCCAACGATCTGGTGGCCGTAGTGGTCGATCCAGCCACCGGCACCTTCTCCATCGATGGAGTCCCGGGGTACGGGCGACTGATCGACGGTGGCGACGAAGGAGATACCTACAACTACTCGCCGCCCCTGACCGATTCGTGGGTCGACGCACCGACTTCGGTGACCATTACGCCGGGCGATGCTGGCCCGGTGCGGGCCAGCCTGGATATCGTCTGCACCTACGAGTGGCCCGAGCGAGTGGACGCCGCCACCCATGCCCGCACGGGCAGCCGGTCGGTCTCGGTCACCACCACCCTCGAGCTTCAAGCCGACGAGCCGACGGTGCGGGTGCGGACTCGCTTCGCCAATCCGTCACGCGACCACCGACTGCGGGTCCACCTGCCCCTGCCTGCCCCTGCCGCATCGTCACAGGCCGAGTGCGCCTTCACCGTGGTCGAGCGCGGGCTCACCGCCGAGGGGCGCGACGAGGAGTTCGGCCTGGCGACCTTTCCGTCACGTCGATTCGTCCGGGCCGGCGGGCTCACCGTGGTCCACGAAGGCTTGCTCGAGTACGAACTCGTCGACATCGCCGAAGCACCGGATGGATCCGGGCCAGCGGCATCGACGCTGGCCATCACCGTGCTGCGGTCCACCGGGATGCTGTCCCGGATCGGCATGACGCTGCGGCCTCACCCGGCCGGGCCGATGAATGCCCTCGAGGGCCCGCAGATGATCGGTCCGGTCGATGTCACCTACGCACTGTGCGTGGCGGCCGTCGACCCCTACGATCTGGCCGACGACGTACTGGTGCCGCTGCAGGTGGCCACGTCGTTCGGAGGTGGCGATCGTCCAGACTCAGGCACCGAGCTCACCATTGCCGGGGCCCGAGTCTCCTCGGTACGGCGCAACAATGGAGCACTCGAGGTGCGGGTGTTCAATCCGACTTCCGGCGAGGTCACTGTCCACCTGCCGACAAGGTCGGGTTGGTTGGCCGACCTACGAGGTCGCCCGGTCGACCCCTTCGTCGAGAGGTTCGCCCTGCGGCCCTTCGGTATCGCCACCGCCCGACTCGACGGCTGACCCCTCGACGCCTGATCCCTGCGCGTCCGGCAGTCGGACCGCCTCGCCTCGCTCGCGGAGCTCATCGAGCTCACGGAGGACCTCGCCGAGTCGTTCCCACCGCATGGTCCGCCGGCTGTCCGCGCCCGGCTCAGTGCCAGCGCGCAGTAGCTTCCACATCTGCACCCGGCCCAGATCCTTCAGGTTGCGGGTGCGCAGCGCTCTGGTGTCTATGTCGCCCGCACCTTCAGCCTCGAGCGCATCCCGGAACTCATCAGATATGAGCACGGTACCTGGATGGGCCACGTTGACGAGCCGGCTGGCCAGATTGACCACCGGTCCGTAGTAGTCGCCGTCCTTGACCAGCACCGGTCCGATGGACAAGGCCACTCGCACATCAGACAGCAGCTCGTCGTCGGAGTAAGCCTCGGCCAGGCTCAGTCCGATCTGCGCAGCCCCAGAAGCAGTGGGGACGACGAACATGACCTCGTCCCCGATCATCTTGACCACCCGGCCACCGAGGGCCACCACCGTGTCGTGCGCCAGCTCTTCGAAGCGGGCCACCACGGCGGCCAGCTCCTCGTCACCGAGGTGCTGGCTCAGCATGGTGAACCCGACCATGTCGGCAAAGCCGACAGCCATGACTGGGCGGACTCCTTCGTCGGATCCCCGGGTCCGGTGCAGCATGGCCCGGCGGGTGGCTACCTGGAGGTGCCGGCGCCAGACGTACTCGAGCAGGCGAGCCATGGCCGGAATGGATGCACCGGCCTGCTTGGCGAACTCGTCGGCATCGAGGATGCTGTCTCCAGACCCCATGATGATCGGCGTCGTCCCCGGGGCGGCCTCGGCCTCGGCGATGCGAGCCATCGACGATCCGATCACCCGAGCCATCTGCACGGCGCTGTCCAGATCGACCATCCCCATGGCCACCATCGCCTGGAAGATCTGGACCGCCTCGATATCCATGTCGGTGAAGGCGGGCTCGGTTTCGTCGACGTCGAGGAAACCGAGGGCACGCCAGAAGCGCTTGGTCACCTCGAGGGGGACTTCGGTGCGAGCCGACACCTCGGCCTGGGTCATGCGATGACCACTGGGCACCAGCATCCGGTCGACCACGAGCAGGTCGATGACATCGTCCTCCACCGCACGGTCGATCTCCTCGTCCGCACAACCGACGTCATGGAGCAGCGACCGCACCCGGGCCAGCGCCTCGATCCGGGCATGCTCGTCCACCGGGTCCGTAGTATTCGACTGGATATCCGACACATGACCACCCTAGGCGTGCGCCCGCTTCGGCCGTGGTACTTCTCCGTGCCTACACTGGCCTCGTGGCCGACCCGGGAGTGCACCAGTCCGATCAGGGCCTCGGCTTGGGGCCACGGGCCGTTCTGGTCCCCATCAAGGCCTTCCACGAGGCCAAGGGACGCCTCGACCTCGCCCTCTCCGGTCCCGAGCGGGCAGCACTAGCGCGAGCCATGGCCGCCCGTGTGCTTGACGCCTGTGGACAGTTGCCGGTGGCCGTGGTGTGCGACGACAACGACGTAGCCGACTGGGCGCGCCATCGAGGTGCGCTGGTCGTGTGGGAGCCGGGTCGAGGTCTCAACGGGGCGGTCGAGGCCGGCATCGACCACCTCCGTGAGGCAGGCGTCGTTCACGTGACCGTATCCCACGCCGACCTACCCAAGGCCTCGCGCTTGGCCGAGGTGGGAGAGGCCCCCGGGATCACCCTGGTACCGGATCGTTTCGGCAACGGAACCAATGTCATCGCCCTGCCCTCCGATGCCGGCTTCCGGTTCTCCTATGGACCAGGTTCGTTCGCCCGACACCGGGCTGAGGCCGCCCGCTTGGGACTGCCGGTGCGGGTACTCGACCTGCCGGACCTGGCATGGGACATCGACGAACCTGCTGACGTGGTTCCGGTCGTTGCATGGGGAGCAGCTACGTCGTGACCGATGGCAGCGGCGATGTGACAAGCGGCGCTGTGGCATCTGTAGGCCCTGTAGGTCGGTCCACACTTCCCGTCGGTGATCTCCTCGACACCACGACCATGACCGTCGACCTGTCGGTGCCCGAGTGTGCGCTGGCCATCGGCGCCCATCCCGACGACATCGAGTTCGGGGCCGGGTCCACGCTGGCCAAGTGGGCAGACGCTGGATGCCGTGTCCACTACTTGGTCCTGACCGACGGGTCCAAGGGAAGCTGGGATCCGCAAGAGGACATCGAACGCCTGGTGGCCGACCGCCAGCGCGAGTGTCTGCAAGCCGCGGCAATGATCAACGGAGGAGCGCATGTCGGCAAGTCTGGCGACCGTGTCCACTTCCTCGGGCAGGTCGACGGCGAACTGGTGAACGACCACGACACGCGACGAGAGGTAGCGCGCGTGATTCGATCGGTCAGACCAGACGTCGTGTTGGGCCACGATCCGTGGCGCCGCTACCGGCTGCACCCCGATCATCGGGCGGCTGGCTTCCTTACCGTGGACTCGCTGGTGGCCGCCCGTGATCCCCACTTCTTTGCCGAACTCGAGCTCGAGCCGCACCGGCCAACTGCACTGCTGCTGTGGGAGGCCGACTTGGCCAATCACGTAGAGCGGGCCACCGGATTTGCGAATGCGAAGGTGGACGCCCTGATGTGTCACCAGAGCCAGCATGAGACGACCATGGGGCTCGACCCGACGCAAGGACATCAGGGAGGAAACGCCAGCGAGCACAGCGGGCGAGCAGCCTTTGCCGCCCAGGTCGATTGGCAGCTGGCGCAGCACGGCGCGCTCGCCGGACTCGATGCTGGCGAGGCCTTCCGGTTGATGGACGACTTGTAGGCGACGAACGACTGCCGGGTGTTCCGCCTGCACCCGTTCTGCGTCACCTGTCTACGCCGTGGTGCTGACTCGATCTGCGCCCAGACGCGACGATAGGGACCCGGAGGTCCCTATCGTCGAGATGCCAGCGACGCATGCGTCGCCTGACGGTGCTACCTGGTGGCCCGGCGTGCCGGAGCCTTCTTGGCGTCGGTCTTGCGTGCCGGAGCCTTCTTGGCGACGGTCTTGCGTGCCGGAGCCTTCTTGGCTGCAGTCTTGCGTGCCGGAGCCTTCTTGGCCACGGTCTTGCGTGCCGGAGCCTTCTTGGCCGCCGTCTTCTTGGCCGGAGCCTTCTTGGCGGCGGTCTTCTTGGCCGGAGCCTTCTTGGCTGCAGTCTTCTTGGCCGGAGCCTTCTTG
>CAIVIS010000240.1 GCA_903906055.1 uncultured Acidimicrobiaceae bacterium | reverse complement strand
GCTGGCGCCCATGGAGCCGTGGAACGAGGCGTCGCCGAAGGCGAAGATGCCACCATCGGAGGCATCCATCCAGTAACCCTGGCCGCTGGTGGTCGGGGTCATGCCGACGATGGGCTGCACCAAGTGCAGCGCCCCGGTCGAACCCTCGAAAGGCGCCCCGAAGGCGAAGATGCCTCCATTGGAGGCCGTCAGCCAGTAGCCGCCGGTTGCCGGGTCGCCGGCCGAAGCGACAATCTGATGCGTACTGGTGGGTGCCGTTGCCGCGGTGAGAGCGACGGGAGCGACGGGAGCGACGGGAGCGACGGCGTGAGGCACGGGTGAGTCCGAACCGAAGGAGGCGACGGTGAGGGTGCCCACGAGTACTGCGGTCCCCATCGCCCCGGTGAGCCAGCCCACCCAAGACGTGCCCCGCCCCAGCCGACGGCCCCGGTACTGGTCTTCGGTGTCGCCGTCCATCCTCCGATACTGCCATGGGAGATCAGTCCAGCGCTGGCCTAGGATGACTGCACCATGACCTCTCTCTCCAACGTATTCAAGGCGTACGACATCCGGGGCGTCGTCCCCGATGAGCTGAACGCACTGCAGTTTCGTGCCATCGGGGTGGCGGTCGCCCGGTTCACAGGTGCTCCGACCATCTTGATTGCCCGGGACATGCGCGACTCGGGCGTGGAGCTGGCCGAGGCATTCGCCCTCGGCGCCCGGTCCGAAGGGGCCTCGATCATCGACCTGGGCCTCGCCTCCACCGACCTCCTCTACTACGCAGCGGGCAGCCTGGACGCCCCCGGTGCCATGTTCACCGCCTCGCACAACCCGGCCAAGTACAACGGTCTGAAGCTGTGCCTGTCCGGTGCCCGGCCGATTGGCCGCGATACCGGGTTGACGCAGATCCAGGCCACCGCCGAGATGCTCCTGGAAGCCTGGGCGGCCGACGGTCCGCCTCCCACCGATCCGGCGACGCTCGGTGGACTCGACGAGCGATCGGTCCTCGATGCCTACGCCGATCATGTGCGGTCCTTCGTGGACGTCACGACCTTGCGTCCGTTGAAGGTCATCGCCGACACCGCCAACGGCATGGGTGGCCTGGTGGCTCCCAAGGTGTTCGAGGGGCTCCCGTTCGACGTGGAGATCCTGTTCCCCGAGCTCGACGGGAACTTCCCCAATCATCCGGCCGACCCCATCCAGCCCGAAAACCTGGTGGCACTCCAGAAGCTGGTGCTCGAGTCGGGAGCCGACGTGGGGCTGGCGTTCGACGGCGATGCCGACCGGGTCTTCTTGGTCGATGAGCATGCCGAGCCGGTATCAGGATCGCTGACCACGGCACTGGTGGCCGCGGCCATGCTGGACAAGAACCCTGGATCGACTGTGCTCTACAACTGCATCTGCTCCAAGGTCGTACCCGAGGTGATCGCCGAGAAGGGCGGGGTCGGCGTGCGGACCCAGGTCGGGCACAGCTTCATCAAGCAGGTCATGGCCGAGACCGGAGCGATCTTCGGCGGCGAGCACTCTGGCCACTACTACTTCCGGGACAACTACCGGGCCGACTCCGGCATCATCGCCGCCATGCTCGTCTTGGAGCTGCTGAGCGTCACCGGAAAGCCTTTGTCTGAGCTGCTCGAGCCTTTCAAGCGCTACGCCGCCTCGGGTGAGATCAACACCGTGGTCGATGACCCAGCCGGTGCCGTGGAGTTGATGGCGGCCGAGGTCGAGGCGGCTGGTGGGGCGCTAGGAACGGCAGATCGGCTCGATGGGCTCACCGTCGACCGAGGCGACTGGTGGTACAACCTGCGCCCGTCGAACACCGAACCGCTGCTCCGCCTCAACGTCGAGGCGCCGGACGAGGCGTCATGTGCCGCCCGGGTGGCCGAGGTGCAAGAGGCCATCGCTCGACTGCTCGGCACCTGAACCGGTACGCCCTCGCCTCCCAACCCTCGCCTCCCAACCCTCGTTGCCCAATTCCTGACACGCATCCCCTGACATGCCCAACTACCGAGAGGACCCCCTGATGACACTCGACCCGCTGCTGATCGATGTACTTGCCTGCCCCGAGGACAAGGGGTCGCTCCTGTACTTCGCCGAGGACAACGTGCTGTTCAATCCCCGCCTCCACCGGACCTATCCCGTGCGCGACGACATCCCGGTCATGTTGATCGACGAAGCCACGACGGTGGACGCCGACGAAGAGGCACGACTGATGGCCAAGGCCGGGGGGGCTATCACCACGAGCGCGTCTGCCGGAGCATGAGCTCGTCGCCGCAGCCGGTGGACTCCCGCGACTTGTGGGACGCGACGTTTGCGCTGCCCGAACAGGTGGCCGCGGCTGTCGGTGTGGCCGCAGAGATCGACGATCTGCCCAGCCACGACGACGTCGAGAACGTCGTCGTCCTCGGGATGGGTGACAGCGGTTTCGTCGGCGACGTCCTGACGGCGGTGGCGGCACCGTTCATGCCGGTTCCGGTGGCCGTGGTGAAGGGCTACGTGCCTCCTGACTATGTGGGCACGGAGTCGCTGGTGATCGCCGTGTCGTTCTCGGGCGACACCGAAGAGACCATCGAAGCGGCTACTGCGGCCTACGAGGCCGGAGCGGCCTTGGTCGTAGTGTCCGGCGGCGGCGAACTGGTGCGGCTGTCGGGTGAATGGGATGTGCCGCTCGTGCCCATCCCGGTGTCGATACCCGAGGCGCGCTCGGCACTCGGCGCCATGGCCATTCCGCCCCTCGTGCTACTCGAGCGGATCGGCCTGTTCCCGGGGGCCAGTCAGTGGATCGAACTGGCCATCGCCCAGTTGGAGCGGCGCCGCGACCAGCTCGACCGGGTGGGGAACATGGCCGAAGAGGTGGCCCGACGTATTGGTCGGACCATCCCGCTCATCCACAGCTCCCAGGACCTCGGTGCGGCGGCGGCGCTGCGTTGGAAGTGTCAGATCAACGAGAACGCCAAATCGCCGGCCTTCTGGAACGTCCACCCCGAGCTGTGTCACAACGAAGTGGCTGGCTGGGGTCAGAACGGCGACGCCACCCGACAGATGATCACGCTGGTGAACCTCCGCCATGATGCCGAGCATCCCCAGGTGAGCCGCCGGTTCGACCTGGCTACCGATGTCCTCCGCGAGGTCATGGCCGACGTCATCGAGGTATGGGCCGAAGGCGAAGGTGACCTGGCCCAGTTGCTCGACCTCGCCCTGGTGGGAGACGTGGTGTCGCTACACCTCGCAGATCACGAAGGCATCGACCCCGG
>CAIVIS010000239.1 GCA_903906055.1 uncultured Acidimicrobiaceae bacterium | reverse complement strand
CACACAGCAGCCAGCAGCCGAGCCACGGCCCGGGCCGACCCGGATCCGGTGGGAGCGGGCGTAGCGGATCAGATCCCACACGACCAAGAAGTAGGCCGAGAACCCCATGTCACCGATGACCTGGAGCTCGTAGTCGAGCCGCTCCATCACCTCGGCGGGGATGGGCATGCCGTAGCGCTCCTTGGCCCCCTCGATGCTCAGGTGGCTGAGGTAGGCGGCGGCCCCGACCTCATAGGTTGCGCCCTTGAACTCGTCGGGCACTGGGAACTGGGGAAGGCTGGGCGTGCCGAACTCGATCTCCACCGAAGCCCGCTCAGCGATGAGCAGGGTGTTGTCGCACGCGTCGGGCAGCTCGGAAAAGAGATGGCGCATCTCGGCGGCCGACTTCAGGTAGTGCTCCTCGCCGTGGAACTTGAACCGCTTGGGGTCGGCGATGAGGGCGCCGGTCTGCACGCACAGGAGGGCGTCGTGGGCGACGCTGTCCTCGCGGTGGGTGTAGTGGCTGTCGTTGGTGGCCAGCAGCGGGGCGCCGATGCGCTTGGCGATCTCGATGAGGGCGGGATTGGTCTTGTGCTGTTCGGGGAGGCCGTGGTCTTGGACCTCGACAAAGAGGTTGCCCTTGCCGAAGATGTCCTGGAGGCGGCTGGCCAGCATTTCGGCCTTGGCCTGGTCATCGGCCAAGAGGGCCTGGAGGACGACACCACCTAGGCAGCCGGTAGTAGCGATGAGCCCCTTGGCGTGGCGCTCGAGCAGCTCCCAGTCGAGACGGGGCTTGTAGTAGTAGCCCTCGAGGTAGGCAGCCGAGGAGAGCTTCAACAGGTTGCGGTAGCCCTCGTTGGACTCCGCCAGCAGGGTGAGGTGGTAGTAGAGCTTTTCGCCTCCGCCGGTGTCGCCGCCGGTGTCGTCGACCTTGCCCCGGCGGACCGGTCGCTCATGGCGGGACTCGGCGGCCATGTAGGCCTCGGTGCCAATGATGGGGTTGATGCCGGCTTTTCGGCAGGCGGCGTAGAAGTCGAGGACCCCGTACATGTTGCCGTGGTCGGTGATGCCGAGTGCGGGCTGGCCGTCGGCCACGGCTGCTTCCACCAGGTCGTTCACACGCGCCGCTCCGTCCAGCATCGAAAACTCGGTGTGGGTGTGGAGATGGGTGAACGACCGTGCTGCCAACGTCCTGGTGCGCCTTCCTCGATTTGGTCGCCCGGGCCGGTCGAAGGTGCCTGAGGGGGCTGTCGACGGGCTGTGGGCGAGTTACAGCGTTGTGATTCTGACGATAGCGCGATGGGCACGAGGCTGACGGGTGCGCCCGTGACCTGGGACAGCGCCTCGCCACTGGTCCAGGCGGTGCCGAGAGGTCAAAAAAACGGTGCCCTACAGGTAGGTTCCGGGCCGCCCAGTGGGGGAGTCGCCACCATCGGAGAGGGATCGCTGGCGCATCTCGTCGAGCTGGGCTCGGGCGGCCACCTGCTGGGCTACCAGGGTGGCCTGGATGCCGTGGAAGAGGCCCTCGAGCCATCCGACCAACTGGGCGTGGGCGATCCGGAGTTCGGACTCGGACGGGTTGGGAGAGTCAAAGGGGATGGAGATACGGTCGAGTTCGGCGGCCAGGTCGGGGGACAGGCCGTCGGCCAGCTCACGGATGGACTGCTCGTAGATCTCGCGGAGGCGGCCGCGGCTGGCCTCGTCCAGCGGGGCCTGGCGGACTTCTTCGAGGAGCTGCTTGACCATGGACCCGATCCGCAGCAGTTTGGCCGGCTGGGTGATCGACTCGGTGTCATCCTCGTCGTCCCCGTCGGCCGAGGGACCCGAATCGCTCGGGCCGGTGGTGAAGGCGCCCGTGTCCAAGACTTCGGGCCGGAGGGCCTCGGTCGGGGTCGTCGAGGTCGCAGTAGGCGACTGGGCCTGGTTTGGCTCGGTGGTCACAGACCTGCTCCTCCCAGTGCCACCAGGGGCACCAGCATCTCATCGGTGGTCAGCGAGCCGTGTCGGCACGCCAGTCGGTTCTCTCCAGTGTCGGCCGGGTCCATGAAGGCGATCGGTTCGAAGGGGATGAGGGCCACATCGCCCAGGCGGGCAGCGAACCGGTCGCTGAGCGGACCGCCGAACCAGCCGTCGTCGATGAGCTGGTCGCGGGTGCGCACCCACGTGGTGGCGCCGTACTGCTCGGTCAGGAGTGCGGCGAGGTCGGCGGTGGCGCCGGAGTGGGCATGGAGCCAGCGGAACCGTCCTTCACCGGAGAAGAAGCGGATCATGGACATCGCCTCGGATCCGAGCACCTCCACCTTGGATCCGACCTCGATCTGGCCGTGGTCGGCGGTGACCACCAAGACGGCACCGGGGGGGAGTTGGGCGACCAGATCCCCCACGATCCGGTCGACCGCCTCGAGCTCGGCGTCGTAGTGGTCGCCGAACCCCTCGGCGTGGGCGATCTTGTCGACGCCGTCGTAGTAGGCGTAGACGAACGGGGCGCCGGCACGGAGCTGGCGTCCCACTTCGATGACCAGCGAAGAGGCAACTCGGTAGTCGTGCAGCGGGGATTCACCGAGATGGGCGGCGGTGAACCCGGTGCCACCGAAGTCGACCTTGGACACCACGGGCACCGGTCCGACCGCCCCAGGAAACGGGTCGAGCGGCTGGAAGCTGCGGACAGGAATGGTCTGGCGGGCATCGAGGTCCGAGCGGCTGTCGAGGCTCCATCGGAGCATGTTCAAGATCTGGTCGCCCTCGGCCAAGCGATAACCGAGGATTCCGTGGCCTGACGGGGGGCGACCGGTGGTGATGGAGGTCAGGGCGGCTGCCGTGGTGGTGGGCGCTACTGAAGTGATGGGACGGTCGATACCAGCGCCAGCACTGAGGTTCGGCGTCAGGGAGGACCGCTGGCGAAGCTGGTTCCAGCCCAGGCCATCGATGACCAGGAGCACGACTTGTCGGGCGCGCTCGGCTGCTTCGGGGAGCCAGTCGATGCCGTCCTCGGGCCCAGCCACTCCGCCGAGCAGTCTCGGCACCACGTTGGCGATACAGCCGCTTTGGTAGTCAGGGAGCACCGGCACGACCAAAGAGGCATCGGTAGTGGATGTGGGCACGGTCATCGCTACCGACTGTAGGCGAGGGGAGGTACTGACAGTTCGCCGTCCGTGCGGGCGGCGTCGGGCGGCGTCAACTGCGAGGCAGCAATGCCCTGACGGTCTTGTAGCAGTGACCGTCGCGGGGCGTGCTGAGGGCGGCCACCAGGTAGTGGGGTTTGAACCCGAGGGCGGAGGAGAGATCCTTGCCCTGCAGTCGGTCCCGTCGAGCCACATCGAGCGCCCGCTCCAACTGGGGGTCCTCGACCGGCAGCCAGTTGTCGCTGCGGCCCCAGCCGAAGCGCACCCATGCCGTCCGGTCGCCGATCCGGCGGAACAGGACCGGCCCCTTGGTGGGTTCGATGAGGGCCAGCGATGGCCGGAACCCCTTGAACTCCCAGTACGGGGCCGATGCCCCCGCAAAACCGAGCACATGGTCTTCGATCGGGGCGGCCAGATGATTGAGGAGGTGGCGCACCGTGCGTCCATGCAGGGTGCCCAGGTGGCGGGGGAGTCCGCTGGCCGTGACCGCCTCGGGTTGGGCCAGGTCGTCGCGTTGGGGCTCCTCGGCCAGATGGGTCTCGACGACATCAAACGAGGAGAGGTCGGGGCCGTGCTCGGCAGGCCAGTCGACCCGGACCCGGACCAGGGCTCCAGATGCCAGGTCCACGCCGGTGGTGTCTTCCAAGTGAGAGGCCAGGACCAGAAGCGTGAGCGCCGACCCCCCGGTGACTGAGATCTGGTCGCGGTGCTTGACCGACCGGGCCACGGCACGGGCGGTTCCGCTGCGCGGGGTGCGAGAAGAGCGCGCAGCCATCACGTCGTCTTGTCTATCAGGTGGTATCGGCCAGTTGGCCGGCCAGGGTGGTGACATCGCCGGCCGGCATCCGACAGGCATAGTCACGGCACACGAAGGCCCGGTCGATCTCCCGGCCGTCCCACAGTGGCGAGTCGGTCGGCTCACCCCAGGCCAGCACGGCATCGGGCAGCCATTGTCGGCGCACCTCAGCCAGCAGATCGGGCCGGTCGCCGGTGATGACGATTTCGGTGCCGCCTCGGGCCAGCAGGTCAGCCGTCAGCACCGAGTGGGCGAAGGCAGTGGGATGGCGGGTGAGCAGCTCGCCGATCAGGTCGATCACCCGCCGGGCCTCGTCGGTGTACCGCCCATCGCCAGTGAGGGCCCCGAGCCGGGCGAGTGCGTAGGCGGACACGGCGTTGGCTGACGGGGTGGCCCCATCGAACACGTCCTTGGTCCGCACGATGAGCCGCTCGGCGTCGTCGGCCGTGGTGAAGAAGCCCCCACCCTCGGTGTCGGCGAAGCGGGTGATCAGATCGTCAGCCGCGGCCGTGGCCCGAGTCAGCCACACTGCCTTTCCGGTCAGCTCGGCCAGCCGGGTGAAGCAGTCGACCAGCCAGGCATGGTCAGCGGCGTAGGCCAGATGTCGGGCACCGGACTCGGGCTGCCAACTGCGCAGCCACCGGCCTTCGGCATCGATCATGTTGGCGCACAGGAACTCACCGATGGCCACCGCTGACGCTGCCCACGCCTCGTTGCCGGTGGCCGCCGCGGCTTCGGCCAGTGCGGAGGCGTACATGGCGTTCCACTCGGTCAGGACCTTGTCGTCGAGACCGGGCCGCACCCGCAACGATCGGGCGGCCAGCAGCAGCGCCCGTCCTGACTCCACCGGTCCGGGGCCGCCGAGGGGCGCACCCACCGGGCGGCGCAGGATGGTGGCACCTTCGAAGTTGCCGCCCGGGGTGACGTCGAACCAGGTGCATATGGCAGCCGCGGTGCTGTCGGCGTCGGGACCCGTGCCCATGGCTTGGGAAACCTGTTCGGGCGTCCAGACGTAGAACTTGCCTTCCACGCCCTCAGAGTCAGCATCTTCGGCCGAGTAGATACCGCCAGCTGTAGCAGTCAGGTCCCGGGTGACGTAGGAGACGATCCCTTCCATGACCGCTAGGTAGTCGGGGTTGCCGGTGACCTGCCAGCCGTGCAGATAGGCCCGCAGCAGTCCGGCCTGGTCGTAGAGCATCTTCTCGAAGTGGGGGACCAGCCACTCGTGGTCGGTGGCATACCGGGCGAAGCCGCCCCCGAGGTGGTCATGTATGCCACCAGCGGCCATGGCGTCGAGGGTGCGGGTGGCCATCGCCAATGCGTCAGCCCCGGCGGCCGTGTCCCCGAGTCGCAGCGCCTGGCGCAGGGCCACATCGACCAGGGTGGGCTGGGGGAATTTGGGCGCCGCGCCGAAGCCACCCCAGGAGGCGTCGAAGCGCCGAGACAGCTCGCGCACGGCCGGGGTGAGCAGATCAGGGACGGCGCCTGCGATGCTGGCCAGTGGGGAGGTGGCGCCCGGTCCGGTCTCGATGATCGAGCGCGAGGCGATGGCTGCGGCCAACTCGTCGGCCTGCTCTTCCACCTCGCCGCGCCGGTTGTCCCAGATGTCGACGAGGGCGCCGAGGACGGTGGTGAACGATGGTCGGCCCTGGTGATCGTGGGGTGGGAAGTAGGTGCCCCCGTAGAAGGGGCGGCGGTCCGGGGTGAGGAACACGCTCATCGGCCACCCGCCCGACCCGGTGATCGACTGTACGGCCTCCATGTAGACGGCATCTACATCGGGCCGCTCCTCGCGGTCGACCTTGATGCTGACGAAGGCGACGTTGAGGCGGGCGGCCACGACTGGATCCTCGAACGACTCGTGGGCCATGACGTGGCACCAGTGGCATGCCGAGTACCCGACCGAGAGGAAGATCGGCCGATCGAGCTCGGCGGCCCGAGCGAAGGCATCGTCACTCCAGGTGTACCAGTCGACCGGATTGTCGATGTGCTGGCGCAAGTAGGGCGACAGTTCGCCGGGTGGCATATCTCTGATGAGTGGCAACGGGATCTTCCTTGGTCTTCGGGTGGGATGAACGTCACCCACCCGACCTCGAATCTAGGGCCGAGGGCGGCGCTCACCGACCAGACGACGCTAAGAGTCCTCGGTGTGCTGCGGACCTGATCAAGGTGATCGGCGCAGTTCAGCCGGTGTCACGTTGCGCACCGGAACCACGATGTCGAAGATGTCGACCGAGTACTGGTGGTAGGCGACTCCGTGGGCGTCGAGCCAGTCGATGAACTGAGCGGACCCGGTGAAGGTCCCCGGGTTGATGTTGGTGGTGGCCCCGACCCGGGTGGTGGCCTGAGCCTCCTGTGCGGGGTCCACGAAGATCCAAGCGGCCTGGTCAGCGGTGAGGACCGACCTTGCCTCAGGGGGATTGCGGACGAAGCCGACGTTGTCGACCGTCACGGTCCCACCCGAGATGAAGGTCAGGTCGTTGGCCACCCAGTAGCCGCCATAGGCATGGCTGATGCCGATTCCGTGCAGTTTGTAGGAAAGGGCGAGGATCGCCGGGTTGGGGTTCGCCGTCCATGTGGTGAGTTCCGAGGGATTGGTGATGGCCCCGTAGACCGAGTCGAAGGCGACCAGGGTGGTCATGCACGCGGCCACCAGGACGACGCAGGCGGCCCAGCGCACCAGCGGCGCCCTGAGCGCCGAATAGAGGGCACCGAAGACGACCAGCGACAAGATGGTGGTCAGTTGCACGGCATAACGACCGTCGCTCCAATACCAGGAGGTAGGGAAGGCCGCATAGAGGAACGGGAACAGTGCCAGGGCGAGCACGATGATCCAACCGTCCTCGGTCCGGACGACGACGATGACCATGGCGGCCACCAGTGCGCAGCACGCCAGTAGGAGGAGTCCGCCGCCGATGGCTGGCCCGCCTTCCCACACCCCGGCACCTTTGACCCGCAGCCCGAGCAACATGGGGAGGACATGGGTGAAGAAGGAGACGACTCGCGAGGCGTATCCGATCGGTGACGCCGGGATGGAAGTCCCTTGGCCCCCGAGGGTCCCCCAGATCCAGGGGAGACAACCAATCAGCAGCATCCCAGCCGCGCAAGCGCCACGGATCAGCGCAGCCCGCAGTGTGTGCCGGCGGAGGGAGATCAGCACAGCGATCCCCGCCGGCAGGGCCAGGTAGACGACTTCCGGAGAGGCCCAGAACCCGACACCTGTCGCCAGGCCGAGGACCAGCCAGTCGCCGATTCGGTCTCCATCGTCAGTGCGGGCATCCTGGACGATGCGTAGTCCCTCGAGGAGCACGACGCATCCCATCACCGCACAGATCTGATGGAGCCCCAACTCCTTGGTCGAGTTCCACACGGTGGACTCGGACCAGATCCAGGCCATCACGCCAGCACACAGGGCGGCCATGTCGGCAAAGAGGCGCAGTCCGATGCGCCAGATCAGCACGGAGATGATGACGGCCAACAGTGACGGGGTGGCGTTCACTGCCAGCGGAGACTGTCCGAACACCGCCGAGACGGCGGCGACCACATAGGGCTCCACCCCGCCGTACCCCTGGCCCCAGTAGAAGGCGTAGGTATGTCCGTGCAGGACCTCGCCGGCCATGAGACCGACGGTGGCCT
>CAIVIS010000238.1 GCA_903906055.1 uncultured Acidimicrobiaceae bacterium | reverse complement strand
GGACACCCTGTCGTCCGATGCGTTCGAGACGCTGCTCGCACTCGGCCGCCTCAACGACGGCCTCACTCAGGACGATGTCGTCTCGGTGCTCCGATCTGTCGAGCTCAGCCCCGATCTGATCACCGGCGTGGTCGAGCGCATCCGGGCCGCTGGCATCGAGTTCACCTACGACTCGGGGGAGACGACCATCGTCCCACTGACCAGGCCCCCGGTGGCCGCCGTCATCCCCGAACCCAAGGTCAAGGTCGTGACGGTCACCACCGACGGTCGGGTGCCAGCCGAGGAGAAGAAACCAGCCACGAGGAAGTCCAGGGCTGCCAAGCCGGGGACCTCGAACGGATCGTCGGCGGGGGAGAACTTCAGTGGTTCTGCCGCCGATCCGGTGCACATGTATCTGAAAGAGATCGGCAAGGTGAAGTTGCTGGACGGTGCGCTCGAGGTCGAGTTGGCCGAGCGCATCCTGGCTGGCACTGCGGCATCGATGCGGTTGGCCGAGGACGACATCACTGGCACCACCACCCGGGTGGGACGGCGAGCTGATCAGCTACTCGCCCACAAGGGCCACGATGCCAAGGACCAGCTCATCGAGGCGAACCTCCGACTGGTGGTCTCGATCGCCAAGCGTTACCGCAACCGGGGTATGGCCTTCCTCGACCTGATCCAGGAGGGCAACCTGGGCCTGATGCGGGCCGTCGACAAGTTCGACCACACCAAGGGCTTCAAATTCTCGACCTATGCCACCTGGTGGATCCGCCAGGCCATCACGCGGGCCATCGCCGACCAGGCCCGCACCATCCGCATCCCGGTGCACATGGTGGAGACCATCCACAAGGTGGTCTGGGCCCAGCGCCAGTTCCACCAGGAGACCGGTCGGGAGCCCAGTATCGAGGAGTTGGCATCCCAGGTCGACATGTCGGTGGAGCGGGTGCGGGACATCCTCCGGATCAACCAGGACACCATCTCCTTGGAGCAGCCCATCGGTGATGAAGATGACTTCAACCTGTCCGACATCATCGAGGACCGCGACGCGGTGGTACCTGGCGATGCTGCCACTCGCCACATGCTCGATACCGCACTGCACGATGCGCTCGCTCACCTGAGCCCACGCGAGCAGGATGTGGTCCGCCTGCGGTTCGGCCTGGAAGACGGCAAGATCCGCACGCTCGAAGAGGTGGGTCAGGCCTTCGGTGTCACCCGGGAGCGGATCCGTCAGATCGAGGCCAAGACCCTGGCCAAGCTGCGCAGGCCCGAGTCGGCGCAGTTGTTGCGTGACTACCTCGAAGAGGCCTGAGGCCTCGCTGTACCCTCAGGAACGGGACCCAGCCGTCCACAGATTGCCCGTGGATCGCCGTCGCCGTCGCACAGGACCTCGGTGGCTTGGAAGCCGGCAGCCGCGAACAGCTGCAGGACCGTCTCGAACTGGTCACCCCCGACCTCGAGTAGGAGCCACCCGCCCGGCCTGAGCCACCGGACACTCCCGGCGATCGCCCTCCTTATCAGGTGGAGTCCGTCGGATCCGCCGTCCAGGGCTGTCCGGGGCTCGAAGGCGACAACGTCCCGGGGTAGGAGGTGCAGGCCGTCTGCGGGCACGTAGGGGAGCACTCCGGTCATCACATCTACCTGCCCCGCCAGCGACTGCGGAAGAGTATCTCCGAGGTCACCGAGGAGGACTTCGACTCCGTTCTCACGGGCGCAGTCGGCGGCCACTGGGTCTGATTCGGTGGCTAGGACCCGACTGCTGGGGCATGCGGCCTGGAGCACCAGGGCGATTGCCCCTGAACCGGTGCACAGGTCCACAGCGACCCCACCGGGGGGCATGAGTCCGGCGGCCGTGCGGGCCAGGGTCTCTGACTGCCAGCGGGGCACGTAGACGCCCGGCCGGACCATCACCTGGAGTCCGCAGAACTGGGCACTCCCGGTGATCCAGGCCAGGGGCTCGCCGGTCAATCGACGGGCCACCATGCGCTCGAGGTGGTGGCGGTCCGAGGCGGCAGAGACCAGTTCGGCGGCCTCCTCGTCGGCTGCCACACAGCCAGCGGTCGCCAGGATGCGACTGATGTCTGCGACGTCGGTCGCAGCAGAGGCAGGGGAGGGGGCGGGCTCGATCAGCCGGCGAGCGTAGTGCGGCTGTTGAGGGCAGTGGCCAGATCGCTGGTCATCTCGATGACCAGGGCGTCCGTGGCTTCCTCGCCATCGCGCCAGCCCAGACGTACTCCCACGGCGTCGCGGACCCAGACGGTGCCGAGCACGGCCACCGACCGGATCTTGGACCGAGGACGCCGGGCGGCTCCGGCCGTCGTGCGGATCCGAGGAGTAGAGGCGTCTTCGGTGACGATTCGGAGGCTGGTCTTCTGGGACCGGACCGACCCGAGTACGAAGCCGAGCACGAAGGCGGTGGCAGTGGCGATGAGGAACCTCACGGTCGCCATTGTGCCCTGGTTTTCGATTCCGTGCATATGGGATTCCGAGGAGGCGGTGAACGGCTAATCTCCACAGGCACGCCTAGGACGGTCCCAGGATCGGAACGGGTGTGGCGGGATGTTTCCGGGGTAGCTCAATCGGCAGAGCATCTGACTGTTAATCAGAGGGTTGAGAGTTCGAGTCTCTCCCCCGGAGC
>CAIVIS010000237.1 GCA_903906055.1 uncultured Acidimicrobiaceae bacterium | reverse complement strand
GTGCGCACCCGCGAGCGCACCGACGCTGCGTTCACCATCCGTCCGCTGTCCATCGAGGCGGCCATCCGAGCCGCCCTCGACGACCAGGCTGATCAGATTGGTGCCACCCTGTTCGATCGGACCCACGGCCTGTCCGACGGCGTTTACACCGATCGCAGCCAGGTCCGGCTGCACGACCGTGACCTCGGGTCCGATGGAACCGTCCTTGGGTTCGCCGAGGACCTCGAGGACTGCGGCGGACGCCTGGCCTGGTACGGGCTCCCGTTCGCCTGGCTCATCCGGATATCGCTCGGCCACCTGTTCGGTGAGGACATGCGTCTCGGCCGGCCCGAGCGGCTCGAAGCCGGCGCCGAGGTCGACTGGTGGACGGTGGTCGACCACGAGCCGGAGCTGCTGGTGCTGCGCTCTCGTGGCTGGTTCTGCGGCGAGGCGTGGCTCGGGTTCCGGGTCTCCCCCACTCATCCACTGGCCATCGAGCAGGTCGGGTCGCTGCGCACCAAAGGTGTGGTGGGTATGGCCTATTGGTGGGCGCTGTGGCCGATCCACCAGTTCGCCTTCCGAGCCATGGTGCACCACCGGCGAGGCCGGACGCGGCGCATGGGACGTCGGGCCCGTCGCCGATAGGGCTGGGCGTGTGGAACGGTTGGGACTACAGCCCGATGTTCAGGCGACCGGCACAACCCCCACGTACGATGGAGAGATGGCACCCGACCTCCTGACCATGGCTGATGTGGCCGGCGAGATCCGGACCTGCATTGCCGAGGGCGATGAACCTTCGGCGTTGCGCCTGGCATTCCGTTGCGTCGAGATCTTCGATCGCACGACCGAGTCGGATCAGCTCGCCATGCTGCTGACGCCTCCGGCACCCACTGGAGACCTCCGATACGACGCCTTGCTCGCCGCTATCGCTGAATACCTGTGCGTCCGCTCCGGGTTGGCCGCCCCCAACTGGGTGAATGCCCCCGACCGATTCGTGGAGCCATGGTGGTTCGTGTCCGGGATCAGCGCCCTGCACGCCGATGCCATCGTCCACAGTCCGGTCTCGTTCAAGCGGCGCGGGGTGTTCATCACCGGCGGCGCTCTGACCTACGCGTAGCCCGTGCTCCTCGATCGCAGCCAGCTACTTGCCGCGTTTCGGGCGCTCGACGAGGAGTTGGCGACGGCCGACATCCGCGCCGAGGTGTTCGTGGTAGGTGGCGCGGCCATGGCGCTGGCCTACGACTCTCGGCGGGCGACCAGGGATGTCGACGCCATTTTCATCCCTGCCGGCGAGATGCGTGCCGCTGTGGCAACGGTGGCCGACCGCCTCGGTCTCGAGCACGACTGGTTGAACGATGGGGCAAAGGCTTTCATGCCTGGTGCGGACCCAGATCAGATCGAGGTGTTCGAAGGCGACAACCTCAGTGTGGCCGCCGCGTCACCTCGCTACCTCCTGGCCATGAAACTCCTGGCATCTCGACTCGAGCGTGACCAGGACGACATCGCGTTCCTCTACGGACTGTGCGGCTTCACGACCGCCGCCGAGGGGCTCGATCTACTCGAGTCCGTCTATCCGACCTGGGTGGTCGCCCCCCGAGTGCAGTTCCTGCTCGAAGAGATGTTCCCCGGAACTGACTGAAGGGTCGGTACCTGCGGCATCCGGCACGGCGCTACCTGGACGTGTGGGACAATGGGAACGGTTGACTGCACGGCACCCGCCGAAGCGGCCCGGATCCGTCCTAGCCTTCTCGTGATCGACCCCACCCCCTCCCTATGATCGTCGGCTCCTCCCTCACCATCGAAATCGGCGATCGCACCTTGCTGCGCGACGCCTCCTTCGTCGTCGGCGCAGGAGAAAAGGTCGGTCTGGTCGGACGCAATGGCACCGGCAAGTCCACGTTCATCTCCGTGGTCATCCAAGAGCCCAGCCGCAATGTGCGCTCGACTGGCAGTGCCGCCATCCGGGGTACCTACGGTTACCTGCCCCAGGTCCCCGAGCCCCACGGGCTGGGCCTCGAGCCCAACGGCTTCTCTCATGTGCTGTCCGGTCGGGGGCTCGACGTCCTCGACGACGCCCTGGGCAAGGCCCGGACCCAGATGGCCAAGGACCCCTCGACTGAGAACATCGCCCTCTTCTCCGACCTAGAAGAGCAGTTCCGCGAGAACGGCGGCTACGAGGCCGAGTCCACCATGGCCCGCCTGGCCGACGGCCTCGGACTCCGCCAGGAGCTCCTGCTCGAGGACATCGAGAGCCTGTCGGGTGGACAGCGCCGCCGGGTCGATCTGATCCGGATCCTCTTCCAGGGTCCCGACACCATGATCCTCGACGAGCCCACCAACCACCTCGACCGGCCGGCCAAGAAGTGGCTCATGGACGAACTCGAAACCTTTCCCGGGGCCATCTTGGTGGTCTCTCACGATCTGAAGCTGCTGGATCGGTCGATCAACAAGGTGCTCCACCTTTCGGATGCCCGCCTGACCGAGTTCAAGGGCACCTACTCGTCGTATCTGGTGCAGCTCGAGGCCGACCTGTCATCGCGCGAGCGGGCATCCCAGCTCGAAGGCCGGGAGATCGACCGGCTGTCCAAACTGGCCGACCAGATGCGAGGCAGCACCAACCGGCGGGCCCGGATCGCCAAATCCCTCGACAAGCGGGTCGAGCGACTGGAGTCGGGCAAGACAGAAGTGCACAAGCGGGAGAAGAAGAGTTCGTTCAAGCTCCCCACCCCTGCCCGCTCCGGCGAGGTGCCGCTGCGGGTGACCAATCTGAAGGTCAGCTACGACGACAAGACCGTCCTGACCGATGTCGACTTCCACTGCCGCCGGGGCGACCGGGTGGTGGTGATCGGCAAGAACGGGGCTGGCAAGTCGAGCCTGCTGCGGTGCCTGGCTGGCACCCAGGTCCCCACCGATGGCACGGTCGAGCCCGGGGTAAATGTGGCGCTCGGCTACTTCGCCCAGGAGCACGAGCAGGTCAACCTCGACGTCAGCGTGCTGGACAACATCGACGACAACATCTTGACCAAGGAGACCGAGCGTCGGGCACTGCTCGGCTCGTTCGGCCTGGTCGGTGACGTGGCATGGCAGATGCCCAAGACCCTGTCGGGTGGCGAGCGGGCCAAGCTCGGTCTGGCCATGCTGGCTGCAGGACAGGCCAACGTGCTGCTCCTCGATGAGCCCACCAACAACCTGGACCCCACCTCCATCGAGGCCGTCGGCACCATGCTGGCCAACTGGCCAGGCACCATCATCGTGGTCAGCCACGACCGAGCCTTCGTCGAAGCCATGGAGCCCACCCATGCTCTCAAGCTGCCCGAAGAGGTCTTCACTCACTGGCGCGACGACTACCTCGACATGGTGGAGATGAAGTAGCCAGTCAGGCCGGCGTGCTGTTTCCGGTTGCTGTCGTGTCCGGAACCGCCCCTGCGTCCTTCATGGCATCCACCAGTACTGAGGCTGCACCCACCAGTCCAGCCGCTTCATAGGGGACCACCACCTTGGCATTGGGCGATGTGGCCACGGCCTGCAGGGCTCGCAGCTGCATGATGGCCAGCGTGTTGGGGTTGATCCCCACCTTGTCGATAGCCTCGAGCGCTGCTGCCTCACCTTCACCCCGCAGTTGCGCGGCCCGCTTCTCCCCGTCAGCCCGCAGTTCGAGCACTTGTTTTTGGGCTTCGGCGGCCAAGATCGATGCCTGCTTCTGTCCTTCCGCCTCCAAGACGTTGGCCTCTTTGCGGCCCTGCGCACTGTTGATTGCCGCCTGCTGCTCGCCCTCGGACTTCAAGATGGCCGCCCGCTTGTGCTGCTCGGCCTCTTTCTGTTCGGACATGGCCTGGAGCACGTTGCCGGGTGGGGTGATGTCGAGGATTTCGATGCGGTTGAGCCGGACGCCCCACTTGAGCGTGGCCTCGGCCATGTGGTCCTGCATCTTGGTGTTGATGGTCTCGCGCTCGGACAGTGACTCGTCGAGGGTGAGTTCGCCGAAGACGGCCCGTAACGCCGTCTTGGACATCTGGTCGATGGCCAGACCGAAGTCGTTGACCTCGAACAGGGCCAACTTCACGTCTGTCACCTGACAGAAGATCGTGGCACTGACCTGCAAGGAGACATTGTCCTTGGTGATGACCGACTGCTGGTCACCCGTGCGGGGGAACTCGCGCACGTCGACCTTCTCCATCCGGTCGGCCAGTGGCATCAGCACGTGGAGCCCCGGCTGCTTGATTATCCGGAACTCGCCGAACCGCTTCACCACGCCCACGCATCCCTGTTGGACGACCTTGAGGCAGGACTTGAGGAAGATGACGATGATGGCGAAGATGAAGAAGCCGATCACCACCGCACCGATGACGAGGCCCATTGAAGCGACGAGCATGAACACCACCTCCTAGGCACACCTTAGGCATCGTCGCCCTACGCCGTGCCATCGTGCCTGTCCCAGAGTTGTGCAGTCCAGAGGCAGTCCTATCAGGCCTGCCCGGTGTCAGCCGAACCCATCAGGCCTGACGGTGTCAGGACTCGTCTGCCGGATAACAGACCAGAACCCCACGCTCGACATCGGCCACGACCACCGTGGTGCCAGGAGCGATGACGGTCCCGGGAAACATCGATCGGGCGAACCACTCCTCACCACGCGTCCGTACTGAACCTGGTTCGTGAGAACCCGACAGCGCTTTGGTGACCACCGCCGTCTCCCCCACCATGCCCGAGACACCGTTCAACATCGCTGGCTCCTGGTTCCTGCTGCTCTCACCATTTCGACCCTGATCTGACTATACGGGACCGCCCCATAGGCGCCTCCGCACAAAGCCGGTCGGGATACCGTTGGGCATGTCACCCTCTACTGCCCCATCACCCGTCTCGACCCTTACGGCTCGGAAGACATGGCGGACAGTCGAGCCGCTCCATGGCATGGTCTACTTCGCACCCGAAGCATCCGAGTCGTATGCACGGCTCGGGCTCGTGGGGCAGTCCGGCTACTTCGCCTCTCGGGCGGCGCCCATGGGTGCGGTATCGGCGGGCACGGTCGTCGCCACGTTCTACAACTTCCGCCCCTCGCTGGTGCACGACGCCATGGCCGGTGTGTGGGAGGTTGCCACCCCAGATGCCGTCTTGGAGGCCCGAGTGGCTGTTGCCGGCTCGGCGCTGCGGCGGATCCTCGGCTCCGACGTCGACTCCCCTGACCTGGCCGAGGCGGCCGAGTTGGCCCGGCGAGCCGCCTTGGGAGCCTGCGAGCACCCCGAAGGACGACCGCTCTTCGCCGGCCACGCCGGACTGATGTGGCCAGAAGATCCCCTCGAGGTGCTGTGGCACGCCCAGACCCTGCTGCGTGAGTTCCGGGGTGACGGGCACATCGTCCAACTCGTCGCCCACGGACTCGACGGGCCCGAGGCCGTGGTGATGCACGAAGCGACCGGCGAACTCCCGCCCGCCTTCCTACGAGCCACCCGTGGATGGACCGATGACGAGTGGGAGGGTGCCACCGAACGGCTGGCCAGCAGGGGCTTGATCCGCTCCGATCCTGCAACTGGGGTGGTCTCCCTCACCGAAGGTGGGGCTTCCCTGCGCCAAACCATCGAGGACGCCACCGACCGACTGTCGGTCGTCGCCTACGAGTCCATCGGCGAGGACGGATGTGACCGTCTGCGCCATCTCGTCCGGCCGTTCTCGCGCACTGTCTTTGCTGCTTCCGGGATGGGTGGCTGAGGATGGGCGGCTGACGACGAGTGGCTGAGGACGAGGGGTTCCTGGACGTTCGAGGGCTGTCACTACGGTGGCAGTCACGCCGATCGACCGATTTCCACCACCGTCTCTGCCCCCGTCTCCACCCCTGACCCAAAGGCCACCCCATGACCGACAGCCAACTCGCTGATCTCACAGATGGAACCGCTCCCACGTCGGCCCCTGCAGACGAAGCCCAGGGCGCCGACCAGCGACCGACCGCCATCAAGATCCTCGACACCGCGAAGTCGCTGATCGAGGAGCACGGCGAGGCCGGCTTGCGGATGAATGACCTGGTGGACCAATCGGGAACCACCGTCGGCTCCATCTATCACTTCTACGGCAGCCGCGAAGGGGTCATCGAGGCGGTCCGGGCCGAGCAATTCGGACAGGCCTTGGCCACCGATGGCACCCAACGCGATGTCCAGGAGCTGGTCGATGCGCTCAACGCCGTCCAGGACAGAGACGAACTCGTCGGCCTCGCCACCACCTTCCTCACCCGGTTCTTTACCGATCAGGCGACCGAGGAGTTGTGGCAGACCTTCGAGATCATCGGCTCTGCTCGACTGCGGCCCGGACTGCGCCAGGCCGTCACCGACGTCCAGACCAGACTGAACTCCGACTACGCCCAGGTCATTGCGGTATTGCAGGAGAAGGGCCTGATCAGACGGGACTTGGATGCGCGGAGCCTCGCAGTGTTCATCCAGGCCTTTGTCATCGGCCGACTGCTCGGGCTGATGGACGAGGCCGAGCCGCTGACCGAAGAAGCATGGGCTGCCATCGTCCACCACTTCCTCGGATCGATCCTGGCGCCCGAGTAGTTCCCCAGGCCGGCGCTCAATCGGCCAGCAACGCCCGGACCCGGTCAGCCTCTGCGCGCCCTTGGGCCAGCCCGGCTCGCACCGATGGATCACGCACTGCCGGGTCGAGCACATCGATCCCGAATGCCTCCAGCGATGCCGCATCCGGCGTGATCACCTCTGCCCGTACGTCGTCCCCCAGCCCGGCTACTTCGACATGGAGTCCAGGATCAGTCAGCGGGGCTAGGACCAGGACCCGGTCGTGGCCAGCGGCCAGGTCGGTATTGGTGAGCGACCAGATCCCACCATCGACGTAGCGGGTGCCGGCGATGGTCACCGGGGGCCACACACCAGGCACCGCGCTGCTGGCCGCCACTGCGTCCACCAGGGTCACCCCTGAGCGATCGTCGAACACGACCCGGTGCCCCGTCAACGCCTCGACCACCACGATGGCCATTCGATGGTCCGGCCAGTCGAGGTCGCGCAAGCGGGCGACGATGACCTCCCGGCGCACCGACTCTTCCACCGTGTCGGCGGCCAGGGCCATGACTCCCAGTCGCCTCCGTCGGTCGGCATCATCGATGGCCTCGGTATAGATGGGCGCCAACTTGGCAATGAGGTCGGCGATTGACACGGCGGGAGTCCGCTCGGTGCGCAGCGTCTCGGGGTCCATCTGTCGACGGAACAGCTCATCGATGGCCACACCTCCGGCCAGTTGGGCGGCCACAGTTGCCCCGGCCGAAGTGCCGACGTAGAGATCGGCCGATGTGGCGTCTACGCCAGACTCCGCCAGCCCCTGGAGGATCCCGGTATGCCAGGCGATCCCGGCGATACCTCCCCCACCCAGCACCAGTGCCCGGGTCAACGGCAGGCCCCGGTCACTCATGCATCCCTACGCACCAGCAGCACGCCAGCCAGGACTACCGCGGCCGCGGCGTAGGCGGCCAGGACTCCTGCAGCAACCCAAGGAGTGAGCAGCACCCCAGCAAAGTCCGTCTTTCGAGACGTCACCAGAATCATGGCCAGTCCCAAGTTGGACGGCAGGTACCGCTCGAACGAGCCAGAGAAGCTGGACGGGAGGATGCTGACCACCAAGGGAAGTACCAGCAGGAATCCGACGAAGGCCGAGATGGCACCGGCCGTGTGACGCAGTACGAAGCCGAGCGCGCACGCCAGCAACGTCAGCAACGTCAGGTAGACACCGCAGAGGAACACGGCCCGCACGGCGCCGTCCGAGGCGATGCCGACGACCGGGATGGTGGCGCTGTGGAGCTGGTCGAGGATCGTGCTCCCAGCCGGAAGCGCCTTGCCGCCGTGAGCCAGCAGAACGGCCTGGCTTACGAAGAACGAGATGAAGGCGGTGACCTCGCTCACGATGAAGATGACCGCACCGATCACGATCAGCTTGGCGGACAGCACGGTGGTCCGCTTCGACGTGGTGGACAGAGTCGTGCGGATCGACCCCGTGGCGTACTCCGAGGTGACGATCAAGGCCCCGAGCACCCCGACCACGAACTGGGAGATGAACTCGCCGGTCTGGCTGAAGCGCACGGGGTCGAACTGGGCCCGATCGACCAGGCCCAGGTGGGTCCACCGACCGGCCTCGATGTTGGACACCAGAGCGGACAGCCCGATGCCGGCCACCACGACCACGGCCAGGCAGATCCAGGTGGACCGGACAGAGCGGAGCTTGGTCCACTCCGACACCACTTGGTTGCCCAACCCAGCATGCCCGTGATCGATAGCTGGGAGCGGTGGCGCTGCTGTGACGGTAGCCGTGGTCACGATCACACCTCTGCCGGAGTCTGGCCGTGGTAATCGACCATGTCGGATGTCAGATCCATGAACACCTCTTCCAAGCTGGCCTGCTGGGGGCTCAACTCGTGGACGGCGATGCCAGCAGCGTGGGCGACATCACCGATACGGGCCGCGTCCCACCCGGTCACCAAGAGTCCACCGTCGTCCGTTCCTTGCACGGCGGCGCCCGCTGCGCGCAGGGCGTCAGCCAGTTGCACGGCACCGGGTGAGCGGACCAGCACTGTGACCTCTGTATTGGAGGAGATGAAGTCGGAGACGGTGGTATCGGCGATGAGTTGGCCCCTGCCGATGACCACCAGGTCGGTGGCAGTAACGGCCATCTCACTCATCAGGTGGCTGGAGACGAAGATCGTCCTGCCCTCGCTGGCCAGAGACTTCAGCAGATTGCGCACCCACAGGATGCCCTCGGGGTCGAGCCCGTTGACCGGCTCGTCGAACAGCAGGACGCCCGGGTCACCCAGCAGGGCCGAGGCGATGCCGAGCCGCTGGCTCATGCCGAGGGAGAACTTCCCCACCTTGCGCTTGGCCACACCCTCGAGTCCGACCAGCTCCAGCACCTCCCCCACCCGGGACTTCGGGATCGAGTTGGTCTGAGCCAGGGCCAGCAGATGGTTGGCGGCCGAACGTCCGGGGTGCAGCGCCTTGGCCTCGAGCAGGGCACCGACCTCGCGCAATGGCCACCGCAGGTCGCCGAATCGCTTGCCATCGATGGTGACTGCTCCCGAGTCGGGGCGGTCCAAGCCCATCACCATCCGCATGGTGGTCGACTTGCCCGAGCCGTTCGGCCCCAGGAATCCGGTGACCACCCCGGGCCGGACCTCGAAACTGAGGTCGTCGACGGCACGGGTGGTGCCGTAGGTCTTGGTGATCCGGCTGGCCGTAATCATCGGCGTACGCCGTATCCCATCATACGGTCGACGGTACCAGGGCGGCTTCGCCCGCCCGGTTCAGATGGGCAGATTCACACCTGGCCGCCAAGTGAGATCACCAGCGATCTCTGTATCCGCCAGCTTCAACCCCCAGCCACCAGGTCGGCCAACAGACGCTCCTCGCCAGGGAGCGTCACCATCGAATAGAGGCACCGCTCAGCCAGCCAGTCACGGTTGCGCACAATGGTCCACCACAGCCCGGTTCGGGAGCGTGACATGCGTTCGGCAATGGAAGGGAGGGAGTAGAACCG
>CAIVIS010000236.1 GCA_903906055.1 uncultured Acidimicrobiaceae bacterium | reverse complement strand
GGTTACCGTCCCACCGGGAGAACGAGATGGTCGTCGTGACCATGTGGTCACTTATCGATGGCACCACTGTCTGGAAGAACGACTCATCCGTTGAGTTGATCGCGGAGAAGTACTTGATCAGCGGGCCTCCAGCGTCGACCAGGTCGAGCACCCCGGACAACGTGGACGACGTCAGGGACCAGTAGGCCGAGCCGGCACGCAACTCCGTTCCTCCAAGCGCCGTGGTCCAGTCGAGCGGTGGCCGCAGCCGATTGACGACGGCGGTTCGGAGGCGATGGCTCACCCCACCAAAGTTTCGCGACCGGACAGCTCGGCGAGTGAATCGCGCCTCTGGCTTTCCTCGGGTCGCATCAGGCGCCGAGAACCCGGCAATGTAATCCCTCGGGTCGTCGGCGAGCCCGACGAGCACATCGTCACTCACGATCGGGTAGTGCCTTGATCGCAACATCGTGACGCGTTCGGCACCATCGATCGCAACGGCGCGCCGGGCAAGCGACAATGACGCTTGGGTCAGAGACCAGCCTGGGTAGAAGACCTTGGTGCGATCAGGGATCAGCTCCGCCGAGGAGACAAGGTCACGGAATGGGCCGATCGATTTTCGGCCATCCACGTGCACGAGGACTTCGCCGATCGGGGCGAGGCGCTCCAGCGTTGGCTCAGCCTGATGGGTCGTGATGATGAAGACTTGTCGGCCCACCAGCCGTCACTCCTTTCGTGCCGAGATCTCATTATCCTCCCTGCTCGTCGCATCCAGCACCGTGGTGCCTGGCCCAGTCCACATGAGATTCCCCACTCGAAGTGGACACGTTGGTTATGCGGCTCTTCGGCGGCTTGGTCGGCAAGTCCACGGCAGACCTCGAGTTCTGGCGAGGGCGATTCACCGAGGCGAAGAGTATGGTCGGCAATGAGCACTTCGAAGCGCTCTTCACCGAGAATTTCGGTGTGGATCGAACGCTCTCACGGACTGCGGTCGTGGACCTCCTCGCCAGCCCGCGGCATTTTCGCGTCACGCAAGGTATACGGTTATCGAATAACAGCGATCGTGGCGAGGTAGTGAAGATAATGACTATCCGAACCACCGCCACATCGTTCCGGCTAGTTGTCGCAACTGCCGTGATCGCATCCCTAATAAGCCTCGGCGTTGCCCAGAGTGCACCCGCCGGGGCCAGTACCTCATCGTGGTCGCCGGTGACCCTGGATGCCACCACTTCGCTCCCGGCCGCAGCGATCACCGGATCCTCATGCCTTTCGACCGGAGCCTGCGGCCTCGTGACCGGCGACGGACGATTCGGGTGGTCATCGACGTCGGGGAGCCCGAGGTCATGGACCATCAGCGTCGTCGATCCCCATCAGTCACTGGTTGGGGTGAGTTGCCCATCGCCGTCACTCTGCGTGGCGGTTGACATGAACGGCAACATCGTCGCCGGAGATCCCACCACACCAACAACCTGGTCGCTGACGACATTGGCCGGACAATCGCTTACGTCCGTGTCTTGCACAACAGACTCCTGCGTGACCGGCGGATTGAACGGGCTGGTGGCGAGAAGTGCGAATCCGGGATCAGCCTCACCCACCTGGACGACACAGTCATTGGCTGGGGCCCATGACGTCACCGCCATCAGTTGTGCCAGCAGCACGCTCTGCCTCCTCGGAGACGAGAACGGTGCGCTCTGGTCCGGCGACCCCAGCGCAGTAACGCCCAGTTGGAGCTCGACCGACGCAGTTCCGACGGAAGTAATCACTGCTATCTCCTGCCCCAACTCCACCACCTGTGCGGCAACCGACGAGGTG
>CAIVIS010000235.1 GCA_903906055.1 uncultured Acidimicrobiaceae bacterium | reverse complement strand
GGGTGCTGGATCGCTGAGAGCACCATGGAGGGAGTCTCCATCCACAGGGGCTCCAGCGTCGGCATCAGGATCGTTCGGGTCGGGTGGGCTCATGGTGTTTGGTGGCGTGAGGTGTCGTGCCGTGAGGTGTTGTGCCGTGAGGTGTTGTGCCGTGAGGTGTTGTGCCGTGAGGTATAGCTCCGGTGCACCGGGTCCAGCGGCGGCCTTCGCGGCCGTGCCGACCAGGGTAGTCATTGGACTGGATCAGCTCCGGTCATCACGACGGGAGATACGCCATTGGCCTGCAGATCGGCCAACACGGAGCGCTGGCGTGGCGACCCCGGGCCCACCATGCCTACGCTCCAAGGGCGGCCTTGCCGATGGCATCGGCCATCAGTGACCATGCCATCTCGAAGGAGCCACACCATGGAGTTCGGAATCATCCCCCCGGTTCGCACCGGTGCCACTGCCGACCCAGACTGGATGACTGCGTTCGCCCAGCATGTGGAGCAGTGCGGATTCGAGTCGCTGGTGATGGTCGAACACGCCGTGGTCATCTCGGGCTACACCAGCACCTACCCCTACGCCAAGTCCGGCAAGATGCCGCTTCCTGATGACTGCCAGATCCCTGATCCGCTCGACCTGATGGCGTTCCTGGCTGCGGTGACCGACCGGATCACGTTGGCCACCGGAGTCCTGGTGGTCCCGAACCACCCGCCGGTGGTCCTGGCCAAACGGATCGCCACAGTGGACGTGCTCTCCAAGGGGCGAGTCCGCATGTGTCTGGGTGTGGGATGGATGGAGGAGGAGCTGCGGGCCACTGGTGCAGACCCACGGACCCGCGGGCGTCGGACGGACGAGACGATCGAGGCCATGCGTGTGTTGTGGGCCGATGCCGGACCGCAGGGCGCCACCTACGAGGGGGAGTTTGTGTCGTTCAGCCACGCCCACTCGTTCCCCAAGCCCGAGCGCGGCACGGTGCCGCTCCACATCGGAGGCCATAGCGAGGCGGCCGCCCGGCGGGCCGGGCGCCTCGGTGACGGGTTTCAGCCGCTCGGGCTCACGCCCGACGACCTCGCCCTCCGGGTGAACCAGATGCGAGAGTCCGCAGTCGATGCTGGCCGGGACCCAGAGATCATCGAACTGTCGGTGTCGGGCTACCTCCCCACCACCACCGAAGAGGAGGTGGCTGCCGCCGAAGCGGCCGGCGTCGATCGGATGCTGCTGTCCACTTCGATGAGCGAGGACCTCGACGGGCTGGCTGAAGAAGTGTCGGCGTTCGCGGCACGATTTGGGCTTCCAACGGTCCCCTGATGGACACAGCCGCACTGCGCGACCTGTCGACCAATTACGCCGCATCTGTTGACGCGCTCGACGGCCCGGGGTTCGCCGCCCAATTTACGGCCGATGGTGAGCTGTGGGTTCCTGATGCTGCCCACGACTACACGCCGACGATCTGCATCGCCGGCAGTGCCGCACTGGAGCGGATTCCTTCGGGGCTGGCCCGTTACCACTCCACCCGCCATGAGGTGGTGGGGGCGACCTATGACGGCGACAGTCAAGGCGACAGTGACGGTGGCGACGACCGAGCTACCGGTGAGATCACTGGCATTGCTCATCACCTGAGCTCTGCTCCGGTTGATCCCGATGGCCCCACAGGCGGCGATCCGGCCGACCTGCCCGGTACCGACACCATCTGGCACCTCCGCTACGTCGATGACTACCGCAGGGGCGCAAATGGCTGGCGGATCGCCCGACGGGTACTCCATCTCGACCGGGTCGAAGAGCAACCCGTTGATCGCCTCGGGCCCGGGCGCTGACGTCAGCGCCCACGGGTGCCGGACGGGCTGGGCGCAAGGAGGCGTACGCTCGGAGCCCATGAGCCTGCCTGCCCCCCGACCTGACCGAACCTGCCTGGTGACTGGAGCCTCTTCCGGTATCGGCGAGGAGATCGCCGGACTCTTGGCCGCACGAGGGCTGGGTGTCACCCTCGTGGCCCGCACCGAGTCGAAACTCCGGGTCCTGGCTGACGACCTCGCTGCTCGCCACGGAGTACGAGTCGAGGTGCTGGCCACCGACCTGGTCGATGCTGACGCCCGGAGCGCACTACCCGGTCGCCTCGCCGACCTGGGCCTCGAGGTCAACGTGTTGGTCAACAACGCCGGATTCTCGACGCTGGGGCCCGTCTACCGCTCCGACCCCGACCGTGAGATCGCCATGATCCGTACCGACGTCGAAGCGGTGGTCCACCTCTGCTCGCTGTTCGCCCCCGGCATGGCGGAGCGTCGGAGCGGCTGCATCCTCAATGTGGCCTCGACCGCAGCCTTCCAGCCGATACCCGGACAGGCTGGCTACGGCGGTTCCAAGGCCTTCGTACTCTCCTATAGCCACGCCATCCGTGAAGAGCTCCGATCGCAGGGAGTCACTGTGACCGCCCTGTGCCCAGGACCGGTGGAGACGGGGTTCGCCGAAGCCGCCGGCATCGACCCTTCGGAAATGGCCGAAGCCATGCCCAAGCTGTTCTGGGTGGCGGCCGATGAGGTGGCCCGGACGGGCGTGGAAGCCATGGACGCCAATCGTGCGGTGGCCATCCCTGGCCTGCCCAACAAGGCCTCCGCGGCGTTCGGTTGGCTGTCACCTCGACGCCTCCTCCTGCCCATGGTGGCCAGGCAGCACCCGGCGATGCGCGACCTTTGATCAGCGGATGACTGCGAGCGGCGCGAGGCCGGCCATTGGCGCAGACGTAGCGGGCCGGTGGACCAACCCATGGGTGGCCGCGGCCGCAGATGTCACCTGGATCCTGGTCTTCGTGGCTATCGGCCGGAACTCCCACACCGAAGGCGTGACCGTGGCCGGTATCGCCGAGACGGCCTGGCCCTTCCTGGTCGGTCTGGCTCTCGGCTGGGCCGTCATCCGAGCATGGCGCCGACCGGTCGCTCTGGTGCCGACAGGGGTGGTGGTGTGGCCGGTGTGCGTGGGCACAGCCATGGCGTTGCGCATGGTCTCCGGCCAAGGGGCGGCGATCGCCTTTGTCGTGGTGGCTCTGGCCTTCGTCGGGCTCGGGCTCCTCGGATGGCGCACGGGAGCCGTGGCCATCGAGCGTCGTCGCGCTCAAGACGGCGTACCGAACGCGTAGAGGCCTCCCCTGACGGCCAACGGGCAGCAGCCCTATGCCCCTCTATCGGCAGGAACATCTACCAACTTGAACGAATTGTTCAAATTTCTTCGAGATTCCAACAATTCGCCCCCGAACAGGGGTTTCTACGCCCAGATTGTTGGCATTCCGCCACGGAGATACCCAGAAGGGACGCCGAAGGGACGTCGTCGGCCCTAGCCGCCGATGAAGGCAGCCAGCTCGGGCGGCACGAAGTTGTGCTCCTCGGTGGTCTCGGCCTCGGTGAGCTCGACCATCTTGTCGACCACTTCGATCGGGTCCCGCTGGTCGTTCTTCACGAAGTCGCGCATCATGGCGTAGAGAGGGGTGGAGGCAGCGTTGATGGCGTCCTCCCCAAACCACTCCCACATCGAGTCAGCCATCCGGTCGTTGAATCCGGTGAGGTAAGGGCCGGGGTTGAGCAGGCAGACGTCGATCCCCTGGCCGGCCAGCTCGGGCCGCATGGCCTTGCCCATGGCCTCGAGGGCATGCTTGGTCATCGAGTAGGGCCCGAACGCCGGAGCCGACAGCACCCCAGATATCGACGACATGATGATGATCCGGCCTGCTCCCTTGGAAGCCATACGGGGCAGCACGGCCTGGGTGACGGCCAGGGTGCCGAAGACGTTGACCTCGAACAGCCGACGGACCCGGTCGATGGGGACATCGGCCATCGGGCCGGTCTGACCGGCGCCAGCGTTGTTGATCAGGACGTCGATGTCCCACTCGGCCGCCTTGGCGACGTCGTCGGTGGTGATGTCGATCTTCTCCACAGTCAACTGAGGGGCCTCGGCTCGCAGCTCGGCTGCGTGCTCCTCGGTCTCGGTGGTGGCGATGACGTTGTGGCCACGCGCAGCTAGGGCGAGGCTGGCGCCCTTGCCGAATCCTGATCCAGCTCCGGTGATCATGACGGTCTTGCTCATCGTGGGTCGCTCCTTGGTGTGGCGGGCTCTGCTGGCTCGGCGGGCTCTCGGACACTGCACTGTAGGCCCGGATGGGCAGCCACCGGCGACTACCGTGTCTGTCTGCTGGCCGACTTCAGCGCCGTACGCCAGATGACCAGTCGGAGGAATCCATGCAGGACCCAGGAGTCAACCGAGCCGGGCCGCAGGGTTCCGGGGTAGGGCATGTAGACGTTCGATCGTCGCGCCGGGGCTTCTCGCTATCCACTGTCTCGGCCCTCTCCCTGGTCAACCTGCGACCGATCGCCATCTTCGCCATCGTCCCCTCGGTGGTCGCCCTGGGCGGACTGGGGTCGTGGATCGCCTTTCCGGTCCTGTTGGCGCTGGTCCTGGTCGTGGCACTGGTGTTCGCCGAGCTGTCGTCGAAGTGGCCGCTCGAGGGATCGGTCTACGAGTGGTCGCGCCAATTGATCGGGCCGCGCTCAGGTTGGATGACCGGATGGCTCTACCTGTGCGCCTACACGGTGATCACCACCTACTTGGCCTGTTCGGTGAGCCAGCGGATCTTCACCTTGTTCGATGATCCCGCACCAGGATGGCTCCCGGTCGCCCTGGTGGCGGCCGCGCTGGTGGTGGTCGCCATGCTCGTGAACTCGGCGGGCCGATCCGTCGTCAAGTGGCTGGTCCTGGTCGTGGCTGGGCTCTCGGTGGCCGTCTGTGTGGGAGTGAGCACGGTGCTCCTCGTCGCTCACCGGATCCATCCGTTCAGTTCGCTCTTCCAGTTTTCGTCCAACGGGGTCCACGGCATCTCCTGGTGGACTGGCCCGTTCCTGGTAGCCGCGGCTGCGGCCGGAGTGTTCCGAGGGTTCGAGATGCCAGCCGAGGTGGCCGAGGAGGTCCGCGATCCCGAGCGCAACGTCCCCCGGGCCATCGTCTGGTCTTTCGTCATCGCCTCGGTGCTCGTGCTGTACAGCGCCATCGCTCTGTTCTTGGCCAATCCGACCGAAGTGGCGGTGACCAGGGGCGCGGCCACCATCGGGACGATCGACGCGGTTACCGGAGCGTTGGGTACGGGATATGGCCGGGCCATGTCGGCCATGGTGGTCCTGGGGTTCTTCGCCACACTGGTGATCGCCCAGATGGCGGCGTCTCGGACGGTGTGGAGCACGGCAAGGGACCGGGTGTTCCCCGCCCACCGGTTCTTCGAGTCCCTGTCCCGCCGTGACCGTCTGCCCCTGCGGGCGGTCGGGCTTGTCGGTCTGGTGGCACTGGTGCTGCCATTCATCTTCTCTACCAACAGCCGGGTCGTCTTCTACGGGGCGGCAGTGGGTGCGTTGTTGTTTGCGTACCTGATCCCGATACTGGGTGCACTGCGGTCTCGGCTGTCGGGTACCTGGCGACCGGGACCGTGGACGCTCGGTTGGTTCGGCGTCCCGGCCATCGTGGTGGCGGCCGGGTGGTTGGTGGTCGTCTCCATCAACGCCATGTGGCCTCGGCACTCGATGTACGGATTGGGGTTCGGCCGGTTCAGCCCACTGGTCCTGCTGGGTGCGGCCATCGTGGCCGGTCTGGGCATCAGTGCCTGGTCCTTCCGCGATCACGGGATCCACACCCGGCACTTCGATCACGTGGAACTCGATCTGGAACCGAGCCGGCTGTTGCATGCCGGAACCTGTGCGTCCTGTTTTACGGTGCTGACGACGGACATCGATGTCTACGTCGATCCCGTGCTCCACACCACGACGTGTGCCCACTGCCACGACCTGGCGCTCCACGTGCGTGACAACCCAGGAGCAACGGATGCAGACATGCTGGAGGTAGCGGGACACGATCCGTCGGACTCCACGTTGGAACGGGTCCGACATCGGGGCTGGCACCCCGATCACGGTGCCCATCCACACCATGCATGGAAGTCGAAGCAGTGAGGGCGCGCCTGATGCAGGGGACTCCGAGGGAGGGGAGCGTCGTGGGTGTCGCTACGGGCTGGATCGGATCGCACGTTGCCACCGTGGTGGCGGTATTGCTGCTGCTGGCCACACCTCTGCTCACCGCGTGTGGCTCGTCGGCATCGAGCGGCGGCTCGAGCGGCGGGTCTGGAGCGACGACACCCACGACCGCGGCCAGCTCGCCGCCGACCGCCGCCACGACCTTCCGTATCTGCGATCGTCCGGCGGCGAGCTCGGGATCTGACCAGGTTCGCCTGGTGTGCGGCGGGTGCGTGATCACCGCATCGGCCCAGTGCCCGGGAGCCGACCTGTCGCGCTACGCGCTCGGCGGCCAAGAGATGCAGAAGGCCGACTTCAAGGGCGCCAACCTGTCGGGCGCCAACCTGTCGCAGACGGTGCTGTCGGGTGCCAACCTCACCGGCGCCAACCTCACCGGCGCCAACCTGTCACAGGCCGACCTGACCGGCACCGACCTCACCGGCGCCAACCTGTCGGGCGCGACCGTGGACGGGGCCTACTGGTCAGCCACTATCTGCCCGGACGGCAGCGCCACCGATGTGGCTGGTGGCACCTGCGTGTCCGGAGTACCCAGCCCGGCCTAGGCGGTTCAGAACGCCGGTCAGGTCAGAAGGCGTAGCCGACGCTGGTCTCCCAGGCGGTATCGATGTGGAACACACCGGATGCATCGGGGACCACGACGGCGACCGACGGCGGCACCCGGTCTCCGGTCTTGGCCGCGAACTTGACCTGTCCCGTCCAACCGCGCCATCCGGACTCGGCGTCGAGGGCGGCGAGCAGCTTCGTCGAGTCGAACCCGCCAGCCTTGGTGGCTGCATCGAGCAGGATGTTCACCGAGTCGTAGGCATAGGGCGACCATGTCCCTGGTGCCGCCTTGTACAGCGATTGGAACTGGGTGATCAGGCTGGCCGAACCCGGGAAGTCTTCAGGTGCGGGCACCCCGACCACCGGACAGCTCTGAGCGGCCGGGATACCGGCGGCGGTGACGAAGCCGTTGTCATAGCCCCCGAAGTCGGTCAGGCACTTGGCCGTGGACTTGGCGTCGTACATGGCCTTGGCAATGAGCCCGGCCTCGGGGTAGTAGGTCACCACATAGACCAGCTGCGGATGGCGTGCGGTGACGGCAGCCACCGTCGAGGTATAGGACTTCTTCCCGGGGGTGATGGCGGTGTCCGACACGACGGTCACCCCAGCCTTGGCCAGGTCCGACTTCATGGCGGCATTGGCGTCAGTGGTGTACGCCTGGGTCTTGTCGTAGATGAGGGCGACCGAGGTGGCCTTCTGCCAGGTGGTGATGGCCGTGGTGGCGACCGGGGCGATCTGGCTGGTCATGGGCTGCAGGGTCACCCCCATGCCTTCGGTGGTATTGGCCGAAGTCAGGCGGATAGGCACCAGGCCAGCCGACAGATAGAGCGGAAGGGTCTTTGCACCGACGCCAGAGTTGTACGGGCCGACTACTCCGGTGAGCCCGCTGGCGATGGCGGACTTGGCTGCCGCCACCCCGGCCACCGGGTCAGCTTTGTCATCGATGGGAACGATGGTCACGGTCTTGCCCATGGCCCCACCGCTGGCATTGACGTTGGCTGCCGCCATCTGTGCGGCCTGCAGCATGCCGATGCCGACGCTGCTCTGGTCGCCGGTGAGCGGTCCTTCGAGGCCGATCCTGATCTCGTTGGCCGGCACTGTTCCTGTGGTGGTGGGACTCGGTGGCGTCGTCGAGGTCGTGGATGCCGATGACGACGAGGTCGAGGAGGTCGACGACGAGGAACATGCGCCCAGGCTCAGGCTGAGCAGGCCGGCACTGGCGAGGGCGGCTAGTTGGCCGCGATGAATCATGGAGACACCCTTTGCTGGATCTGGATCTGGATCTGGATCTGGGACGGGCCGGATGGGTTCGGTCCCGCGGTTCGCCATGACACTAATGGGCACGTCCAGGAGGCAGGCCGATCGGTGAGTGCGACGGGAGCGGAAGGAGGGAAGGGAGTTCGTGGCTTCAACCGATCCAGATCAGGCGACGGTGATGCCCCGCATGATCAAGTCGGTCATGTCGTCGCCGTGGCGCTCGGGATCGAGTGGGCCGTCTACGGGGTCGAAGGCGGCCGACAAGGCGGCCAGTGTGTAGGGCGCCTCGGCCCCGTGGGTAACCAGGAAGAACAGTGCTCGGGCCGTGATGGGTCGGATGCGGCCATTGGCATGCAGGCGGTCGAGCAGGATCCCTACGGTTTCGAGCATGGGCAGGATGACCGAGCCGACGATGTGGTCGAGTCGCCTGGTCGGCTGCAGTCCTTC
>CAIVIS010000234.1 GCA_903906055.1 uncultured Acidimicrobiaceae bacterium | reverse complement strand
GTACGGGGCGGAGCCGAGCTGGGTCAGCAGCCCGGCGGCCGAGGCGGTGTGGATCAGATAGCCCTCCCCCCGGGCCAGCATGGAGGGGAGCACGGCACGGGCGGCGTAGATGTGGCTCTGGACGTTGATCTTCCAGATCCGATCCCACTCGGGGTCGAGCACCTCGACGCCGCCGGGCACCACGATGCCGGCGTTGGCACAGAAGATGTCGACAGGCCCGAAGGCCTCCTCAGCCGCGGCTACCAAGGCGATCACATCGGACTCGTCCGCCACATCGCAGCGGACGGCGATAGCGGAACGTCCCTCCGAAACCAGCGATGCAGCCACCTTTTCAGCACCAGCGCCATCGACGTCGGCCACCACGACACCGAGCGCCCCAGCCGCGGCGAACGACCGGCACAGTGCACGCCCGATGCCTGCCGCCCCACCGGTCACCACTACAACGCGTCCGCTGATATCCATGCTCAGTGACCCCTTCCCATGCGCTTCTCCATGTAGTCGGCATACTGCACGAGGTCGGGATCGGCGGCGAACTGGTCGGCGAACTTCTCCCGCGCCCGCGCCCGCATGGCCGGCAAGTAGTCGGTGGGCCAGTAGCCCTCGTGGGGTGCATAGCCCTTGAGCACGTTGCGGGCCACGGTCACCTTGTGGACCTCGTCGACACCGTCCATGACGCTCATCGTCGGTGCACCGGCCCACATGGCCTGCAGCGGGGTGAGGTCGGTGACTCCTAGCGATCCGAAGATGTGGATCGCCCGGTAGGAGACGTCTTTCAAGACCTTGGCCGCCGTGTACTTGCACGCAGCGATCTGGGTCCGGGCCTCTGCCGTAGAGGAATTGTCGATGGTCCATGCTGTCCACAGCACCAGCAGCCTCAGCATGTTGATTTCGGCGTAGGAGTCGGCCACCGCCTCTTGGACCATCTGGTGATCAGCGATGAGCTTGCCGTGGGATTGGCGGCTGAGGGCGCGCTCGCACATCATGTCGAAGGCCCGGCGGCACTGAGCGATGGCCCGCATGGCGTGGTGGATCCTGCCCCCACCGAGCCGGCGCTGGGCCAGGACCTTGCCGCCATCTTCGGGGCCGAGCAGGTGATCGAGGGGTATCCGCACCTCGTTGTAGATGATGTGGTCGTGCGTCCGAGGCTGATCCATGATCTCGACCCCCGGCGTGTCACGGGGCACGATGAAGATGCCGTTGGTGCACATTACGAAGATGATGTCGGCATGGCGGCCAGCACTGGTGAACCACTTCTCTCCGTTGATGACCCACTCCTCGCCGTCTCGGACAGCGGTGGTGGTGAACAGGTTCGGGTCCGAGCCGCCGGCCGGCTCGGTCATCGAGTAGGCCGACCAGATCTCCTGGTTCATCATGGGGACCAGCCAGCGCTCCTTCTGCTCATCGGTCCCGTAAGCCGCCAGGATCTCCATGTTCCCGGTATCGGGGGCCTGGCAGCCGAAGAGGGACGGAGCACTCGAATAACGTCCCAGGACTTCGTTGAGGAGGGCCAACTTGAGCTGGCCGAACCCAGGTCCGCCTAGGTCCTCGTCCAAGAAGAGCGCCCACAGGCCGCGCGCTTTGATCTGATCCTGCAGCGGATCCACCAGAGCGGCCATCTTCGGGTCGCGGCGGCGCATCCGTACGGCGTAGGGGAAGACCATCTCGAGGGGCTCCACCTCGTCCCGGCAGAACTGCGCCACCCAGTCGAGCTGCTCTTGGAACTCTGGGTCCGTCGAGAAATCCCATGCCATGTGTGCGGCCTCCCCATGATCGAACCCCGGCCCGCCCAGGATCCGCGTCGATTAGCGGCTGGACAAGTGGAGGTATTGACAGTAAATATGCCACTACTTAGGCTATCAGGAGTCCTTCTCGAACGATGGCCGGATCTGCGTCCGTCCGCCGTCGCAACGCACCGCTAGGAAAGGCACATCAGATGGCCACTCGAAGTGAGACCGTGCAGAACCTCCGGACTGTTTTCGCCTCGTTCGGCGAGGTGGTTGGTCGAATCCCTGCGGAAGGATGGCAGGTGCAGTCGCTGTGCCCGGCGTGGACCGTGCGCGGAGTCGTCCACCATGTGACCACCGTCGAGAGCGCCCTCGTCGGGTGGCGGCCGGGTGGCGACAGCCCGTTCAGTGCCATGCCGGCCATCGCCGAAGAGCTGGCGCAACTCGATGACGCCGCACTGCTGGCCCGCTACCAGGACATCACCGCGCTTCGCATCGAGGATCTGGCCACCATGACCGAGACGGAGTTCGACGAGCCCTCCATCACCCCGGTCGGCCCTGGCACCTATGCCGGGTTCATGAGGATCCGGGTGTTCGACGTCTGGGTGCACGAGCGCGACATCCGGGTGCCGCTCGGTCTTACCGGGGACGACAGCGGTCCGGCGGCCGAGATGTCCCTCGACGAGGTCCAGTCATCGATCGGCTTCATCGTGGGGAAGAAGATCGGCCTGGCCGATGGGTCCAGTATCCAGATCGACCTGACCGGCCCAGTTACCCGCACTCTGTGTGCCCGGGTGGAGGGCAGGGCTGCAGCCGTCGACCATCTCGATGACCCGACTATCACGCTGTCGATGGATTCGCTGACCTTCATGCAACTGGCGTGCGGACGGATCGACCCCGAGGGACCGATCGCCGATGGCCGGGTGACCTGGTCGGGCGATGAGGCACTGGCCGCACACGCCGCCCGCCATCTCGCCTTCACTATGTGATGACCGAGGATCCGATGTCCTCAGTCACTCCGTCTGTTACTTCGTCTGTCACCTCGCCTGTCACCTCGGTCGACTTCCACTTCGACGTGATGTGCCCTTACGCCTATCAGACCTCGCTGTGGATCCGCGAGGTCCGTGCCCGCACCGGCCTCGAGATCAACTGGCGGTTCTTCAGCCTCGAAGAGGTGAACCGCATCGACGGAAAGAAGCATCCGTGGGAGCGGGAGTGGTCGTATGGGTGGTCGATGATGCGGATCGGGGCACTGCTGCGCCGCCATGACATGGACGATCTTGACCGCTGGTACGCCATTGCTGGACGAGCGCTGCACATCGAAGGCCACAAGCCTCACGATCCGGTGGTGGCTCGGGCGCTCCTCGACCAGATTGGGCTCGACCCGTCATTGGTGGACGAGGCCATCGCGGACCCGACCACACACGACGAGGTGCATGCCGACCACCGGCGGGTGATCGATGCGGGCGGCTACGGCGTGCCGACCCTCTTCTTTGCCGATGGGCAGTGCTTGTTCGGCCCGGTCCTCCTCGACCCGCCAACGGGAGAGGCTGCCGTGCGCCTGTGGGACGCCGTAGTTGCGTGGACGGAGTTCCCTCATCTCTACGAGTTGCAGCGACCGAAGACAGCGACCGACGAGGGCCTGATCGTCGAGACGTTCCGCCCCTATCTCGAGGCTCGGGACTGGGTGAGCATCAACCGAGGTGAAGTCATCGAATTCGGAGCCTCGGCCAAGAAGGACCAGTGACACTGCCGACGGTTGCCGATGAGGCACACGGCGCTCCCCAGGTCAGCCGAACGGTCCCATCATCAGCACCGACCAGGAGATCGACATGGCCCAACTGACTGCAGCAATAGCGCAACGCAAGGGTGATGCCACGGCCCTGGTCGACGAGTTCGGCGAGTCGAGCTGGACCGCGTTCGACGAACGGATCAACCGGGTGATCCACGGACTGCGCGCCGCCGGCCTGAACAGCGGTGACACCTTGGCTCTCATGTGTGGGAACCGCCGCGAGTACTTCGAGGTGACGGTGGCGGCCATGCACGCCGGAATGGTCATCGTCCCCGTGAATTGGCACTGGGTGGCGGCTGAGCTGGCCTATGTGATCGAAGACTCTGATGCGTCCGCCTTCATCGTCGAGGATCGTTACGCCGATGTAGCTGTCGAAGCCTGTGCTGATTCCCAGGCCGCGGCCTGTCCTGTTCGGATCGTCATCGGCGACAAGGTGCCGGTTGGCTTCGAGGGGTACGAGGATCTGCTGGCCCGTTCGGACCCGAGCGAGCCCGACGACCAGACCAGCGGCGGCCCGATGTTCTACACATCGGGCACCACCGGGTTTCCAAAAGGGGTGCGGTCTGGGCTCACCGCCACCGGGAACGACCTGGCCATCGTCGACCTGGTCGCCCAAGCCTCCATGGGCATGCTGCAGGTACCGACCGACGGGGTCACCTTGTTGGAGGGACCGGCCTACCACTCTGCGCAGTGGGGCCTTTCTGTCCTGCCGCTGCTCGGTGCGGCGTCGACAATAGTGATGCGGCACCGCTTCGACCCAGCCGAACTGCTCGATCTGGTCGATCGCTACCAGGTCACCAACATGCACCTGGTGCCCACCCAGTTCATCCGCCTGCTCAAGCTCCCCGACGATGTCCGGGCCAAGTTCGACGGCAGTTCGTTGGCCATCGTGATCCATGGAGCAGCGCCGTGCCCCATCGATGTGAAGCAGCGGATGCTCGACTGGTGGGGCCCAGTAGTCATGGAGTACTACGGCGGCACCGAGGGTGGGTTCCTGACGATCATCACCGGCGAGGAGTGGCTGGCCCGACCAGGCAGCCTCGGCAAGGCCACCGCCATGACCGAACTGCTGATCGTGGACGACGACGGCGTGCCGTGTGGGGTCGGGGAGTCCGGGCAGATCTACTTCGCCAGCCGCATGGGCGCCGACTTCGAGTACCACAAGGCTCCCGAGAAGACCGAGGCGGCTCACCGGGCACCCGGCGTCGGCACACTCGGTGACATCGGATACATCGATGACGAGGGCTACCTGTTCATGAGCGACCGCAAGATCGACATGATCATCAGCGGCGGGGTGAACATCTATCCGGCCGAGATCGAAGGTGTACTGGTGGGCCATCCGGCCGTGGCCGACGCCGCTGTTTTCGGGATCCCCGACGACGAGATGGGCGAGCAGGTCAAGGCGGCCGTGGAGCTGGTGGACGGCGTGTCGGCCTCAGATGATCTGGCCGCCGAGTTGATCGCCTTCGTCCGAGAGTCGCTGGCCGGGTACAAATCACCCAAGACCGTCGACTTCGAAGAACGGCTGCCCCGGCATCCGACGGGCAAACTGTACAAGCGCCTGCTGCGCGATCCGTACTGGGAAGGTTCAGGGAGGACCATATGAGCGTGACCGATCGACTCGACACCCCGACCGATGCAGAGGTGATCCTGGCTGATCTCCGCACTTGGCTCGGAACTAATTGGGATCCGGACCTGACCGTGGCCGAGTGGTGGGAGCTGCTCGGCACCTCGGGATGGGCGGCACCGACGCTTCCGACTACCGCCTACGGACGCGGCGTCGCCCGCAGTGTGGGTGTGCAGATCGGCCGGACGATCCACGAGTTCGGAGCCCTCGGTGCCCCGGACGGCTTAGGGGTGATGCTGGCCGCGCCGACAATCGCCGACCAAGGGACGCCCGAGCAGATCGAAACGCTGGTGCGAGACATCGTCACCGGACAGCGGGCCTGGTGCCAGTTGTTCAGTGAGCCGGGAGCCGGTTCCGACCTGGCCGGGCTGTCGACCCGGGCCGAAGAGGACGGCGACGAGTGGATCATCAACGGCCAGAAGGTGTGGACCTCTCTGGCCAAGGACGCCGATCTGGGCATGCTGATCGCTCGAACGGCGCCAGATCTGCCCAAGCACAAGGGGATCACCTACTTCGCCATCGACATGCACCAGCCCGGCGTCGAGGTGCGACCATTGCGCGAAATGACCGGGCACGCCATGTTCAACGAGACGTTCCTTACCGACGCCCGTGTGGCCTCCTCGGCCATCATCGGCGACCGGAACAACGGATGGGCCGTGGCCAACACCACACTGAGCCACGAGCGGGCGAGCCTTGGCTCGGGTGGCGGTGCCTCGCGCGGCATGTTGTTGACCCCGGGCACGGTGGCTGGCAACCTCACCAAGCGGGTGGGCGACTTCGTCCAGGCCCCCAAGCCAGCCCGCAAGGCGGCAGCAGTAGGTGCAGCAGTAGGGGCCGTCGACAGTGGACCGGCACGCCGGGCGGGGATGCACGACCTGCTGATCGACCAGGCCCGACGGGCCGGGGTCGACCAGGATCCACTGATCCGCCAGGACCTCGTACGCCTCTACATCGTCAACGAGTTGGGCCGGTTCAACGGCGAGCGGCTCAAGGCAGTCCGGGCCGCGGGTGGCGACGTGCCAGGCATGGCCAACATCTCCAAGCTGTCGATGAGCAACATCATGCGGATGGTCCGTGATGTGGGCATGCAGATCGTGGGTGCCCAGGGCATGCTCCACGCCTACCAGCCGGCCGACCAGGTGGTGCTGAACGAGGCCACCGGCAACCCGATGCTGGCGTCGGTGACCATGACTGCCCTGTACGCCCAGGCACCGGCTATCTACGGCGGCACCGATCAGATCCAGCGGAACATCATCGGCGAGCGGGTCCTCGGCCTGCCCCGTGAGCCCGGCCCCGACCGGGATACACCCTTCTCGGACCTGGCCAAGAACGCCTGATCATTCGGTGACGGCTGATCAGGAACGCGGTCGGACAGACTGAGCCGTGTCGTGATCGAGCCCGCACCACCACATGCCGAAGGGGTAGGCCTACCCTGGGACGTGGCCGTCGATGACGCCGTCGCCGTGTTGGCTGCGGCCAGGATGGAGTACGGCGACACCTTCACCGTGCGCTCCGGCGACGATACCTACCTCTTCATCTTTTCGCCCCAGGGTGTCACCAACTTCTACGGCCTGTCCGAGGGTGACGCGTCCAAGGGGGTCGCTGACTACCTGATGCTGCGGCGCAAGCTGCCCGACGAGATGTTCGTCGGCCGCCGGACCCTGCCTCACGAGCTCTTCAGCCGCGACCGCACCCTCGGGTATCTCGCCGATCTGGATGGGGCGCTCGAAGCGACCATCGATGAGCTCGGATCCGAGGGCGACATCGACCTCTTCGCACTTGGACGCCGGATAGGCCAACGGGTGGGTCTGGTGTCGTGGGGCGGGCCAGGGGCCGCCACCGGTGATCGGTTCCAACGACTGGCAGCCGCCTTCGAGGTCCTGGACGGATCCGACGCATTCGTCCACCCTGACTCCATGGCCGCCGTCGACGCGTCAGACAAGGCAGCCGAGCGGGCTGCACTCGAGATCGTGGTTTCCGAGATCACCGAGGGCATAGAGATGTTGCCCGACGCCGACACCGACGGCCATCCGACCTTCCGGTCGATCGTGAATGCCTGGTCGGACCAGCCCGATGACTGGGCTGCTCGTGGGGTGGCGCTCGACGTCGCTCTGGTGCATATCGCCTCGATGTCGAACCTAGTGGCGGCCATCGGCTGGTTCCTGGTCGATCTGCTCGACCATCCTGATCTGCTGGCCGAGGTGCGCGAGGGAAACGACGGAAACGAGGGACACAGGGGCACGACCGAACGGGCGGCACTCGAGTCGATCCGGCTCGCTCAGCGGTCGATCATCTCGCGCCACGTGCTCAAGCCGCTGTCACTCGACGTCGGAGATGCCGTCTACGAGGTGGGACGCGGGGTGACGATCGCCACTCTGCTGCCTCTCACAAACACGGAGGCTCCCGGTCACGGAGAGTTCCGTCCGGACCGGTGGCGCGGCCGACGGCTCGCCGATGTGTCGGATCTGGGTTCCAGAGAGCTGGTGACCGCCTTCGGCCATGGCAGCCACACCTGTCCGGCCCAGCCGTTCTCATTGGCGGCCATGGTGCGGACGGCGCAGCGCCTGTTCGGTGCCTACGACATCCGGCCGGGCTGGACGGAGCGGCCGACCCCGGTGCCGGCGCAGATCGGCGGGGTGGCCCGGGCGGGCGGTCCGTGCGAGGCACACTATGTGCGACGGCACTGACCGGGCGTAGCGCCGCCCCACTGACAGGGGGAAGCGGCTCGAGATTGTCCCCTGCCTGCCGTTCACCCCGTGTCCACCACTGGCCCAGGTACTATTCGACTGCCTGACACCAGGTGTCCGCAGCGAGCGCCGCCCTATCCCCAGGGCTGCGCCCCCGAGTAGGAGCGACTCTATGACCGAGCCCACCGCTGAGCCCAGCACTGAGCCGCAGACCGAGC
>CAIVIS010000233.1 GCA_903906055.1 uncultured Acidimicrobiaceae bacterium | reverse complement strand
TGGTCAACCGAACGAGTACAGGAAACGTCACCTTGACGATCTCCACCACCCTGCAGACCCAGACCGCCGCGGCTATGGACGCGGTGGGCACCAACGGCAGCGCCCCACAGTCCGGGGCCGTGGTCGTCAACGTCAAGACCGGCGCGATCGAGGCCATGTACGGCAACCCGACGTACGATCCGAACCCGTTGGCATCGCCGGACACGGCAGTAGAGAAGGCGGCATGGACGGCACTGAAGCCGAGCAGTGGGCAGAGCCCGCTGGTGTCGCGCACGTTCCAGTACGGGTTCTTGCCCGGCTCCACGTTCAAGACGGTGACCTCGGCGGCCGTCTATGACCATCAGCCCGCCCTGGCCAAGCTGAACATCCCGGCCGCAGGCTGCATTCCGCTTCCGCAGTCGGACAAACCGCTGTGCAACTACGGCCACAACGGACCCAACGGACCCGAAGTGTGCGGTGGCGTGCTTACCGTCACCCTTCCACAATCGTGTGACACCGCCTTTGGCACCTTGGGCATGGACCTCGGCGGGGCAGCCCTGACGGCCGAGGCCCAGGCCTTCGGGTTCAACCAGCACATACCGATCGACCTTCCCGGGGCCAACCCCTCGAGTTTTCCGGCTGGTCCGGCGTTCGACAAGAACAAGCCGTCGCAGGCGTACTCGTCATTTGGCCAGCAGGACGTTGTGGCCACCGCACTGCAGATGGCCTTGGTAGCGGCCGGCATCGCCAACCGGGGTGTCATCATGACGCCCCACGTGATGCACTCCATCCACGACTCGTCGGGCACGCTGCTCACCACCTACCAGCCCCACCCTTGGCTGACGGCGACCAGCCCGTTGACGGCTGCGGCGGTCACCTCCCTCATGAAGGACGTCGTCACCAACGGAACCGCCACCGGGGTGGGCTTTCCGGCGCAGTGGAACGTGGCCGCCAAGACCGGTACCGCCGAGACGGGTCCCAATGCCACCCTCACCAACGACTGGATGATCGCCTTTGCTCCGGCCAACAACCCCAAGGTTGCCGTAGCGGTGGTGGTGCCCAACCAGGCGGGCAGCAGCACCGGTGCCGAGATCTCGGGCCCCCCGACGAAGACCATTCTCGGGGATGCATTGGCGGCCACACCGTGAAGCGATCGACACCTAGGGCCAGCAGAACGGAAGCATCAGCAGTGAGTACACCGGAACCGAGCGATAGCAGGCATAGTCTTTGACCCACATGGACCCGACCCAGACGCCGCGTGTCTTCTCTGAGCGCTATGAACTGAACCATCTGATCGCCCGGGGGGGCATGGCCGAGGTCTACCGCGCCCACGACCGGCTCCTCGATCGACCGGTGGCACTAAAGGTCCTGTTTCCTGAGCTGTCCGTGGACCGGTCGTTCGTCGAGCGGTTCCGTCGCGAGGCGCAGGCCGCTGCCAACCTGTCGCATCCCAACATCGTCCCGGTGTTCGACTGGGGCGAGGACACCGGCACCTACTTCATCGTCATGGAGTTCATCGATGGCCGGCCCCTCTCTTCGATCCTCAAGTCGGCAGGCCCGCTGTCGGCCGAACGGACCGCCGACATCGGCGCCCATGTGGCTGCCGCGCTCGGCTATGCCCACAAACATGGTGTGATCCACCGCGACGTCAAGCCCGGAAACGTCCTCATCACCGACGACGGCCAGGTGAAGGTCACCGACTTCGGAATCGCCCGGGCCATCAACACCGAAGAGAGCCTTACCCAGACCGGAGCCGTGATGGGCACGGCCACCTACTTCTCCCCCGAGCAGGCCGAAGGTCTCGGGGTCGATGGACGCAGCGACATCTACTCCCTCGGAGTCGTCCTGTTCGAGATGGTCACTGGGCGCCCCCCCTTCTTGGGCGAGTCACCAGTGGCTGTGGCGTCCAAGCATGTGCGAGACAGCCCTCCTGCACCACGGGAGCTCAATCCGCAGATTCCGCCCACGTTCGAGGCGATCATCCTCAAGTCCATGGCCAAGGACCCGGCGCACCGCTATGCCACCGCGGAAGACCTGCGGGCCGACTTGCTCCGCTTCAATGAAGGGCGCAGCGTCTTGGCCATGGAGGACACCACGGCGATGATCGGCGTGGCTGGAGTCACCACCTCGATGGCTGCAGTGGCGGGAATGGACGCCACCAGTGCAGTCGGTGCCGTACGGCGTGAGGGTGCACCGGTCGGTGCGGGGGGAGAGGCACCCGACGAGACCGCGACCAATCGGACCCGGAACTACGCCATCGCTCTGGGCCTCCTCCTCCTTCTCTTGCTCTTGGCCGGGTTCTTCTTGGGACGGAACCTGGGCTACTTCGGGGGCAGCGCATCGTTCAATCTGCCCAATGTCGTGAACCAGCAGGCCCCAGTAGCCACAGCCACCCTGCGGGGCGACGGACTCAACGTCAAGCAGGTCCAGCAGGTCTCGGCCCGGCCTCTAGGTACGGTGATCGCTACCAATCCACCACCACAGACCTTGGTGAAGAAGGGTGACACGATCACGATCAAGGTGGCCGCAGTAGCACCGCCGGTCCAGGTGACGGTGCCGGAGGGGCTGACCAGTACCACGCAGACCAACGCCGAGGCCATCTTGCAGAGCGCGGGTCTCCAGTCGACTGTGGTCTACAAGACCAGCACGGCGCAGAAGGGCACGGTCTTGAGCACCAACCCCACGTCGGGTACCAAGATCAACCAGGGTGCATCCGTGACGCTGACTGTGTCCTCGGGCCCGGCCAACGTGACGGTCCCCTCACTGATCGGTCTGTCCGAGGGGGTGGCCGGCCAGACACTGGGCAACGTCGGCCTCAACGTCGGCAGTATCAGCTCGGTCGACTCGACTCAGTACGCCGCTGGCCTGGTGGTGTCGTCGGATCCCGGCACCGGGGCAGCGGTGGCTCCAGGTAGTTCGGTCAATATCGCCGTGTCGACAGGACCACCTCCTCCGACCACCACGACCACCTCATCGACGACGACCACCACGACTTCTACGGTCCCGTCGACGACCACCACTACGTCCTCTACGGCCCCGAAGGTCCCCTGATCAGCCGGCGTACCCTTATGCGCCAAGGCCCACGTCTGTCAGTAGGGTGCCAGTAGGGCGTCAGCCGCAGGTGGCTAGGAAGTTCGCCAGCAGCGAAGGTCCATCAGGCGAGAGCAGCGACTCGGGATGGAACTGCACGCCCTCGACGGCCAGCGTTCGATGTCGGAGGCCCATGATCACCCCGTCGGCTGTCAGCGCGGTGACTTCCAAGTCGTCGGGAACCGTGGCCGGGTCCACCACCAGCGAGTGGTAGCGGGTAGCGGTAAAGGGGTCGGGTAGACCGCGGAATACCCCTAGTCCTTGGTGGTGGATTGCTGAGGTCTTGCCGTGCATCAGGCTGGGAGCGGCCACGACGTCGCCCCCGTAGGCGAGCCCGATGGCCTGGTGACCGAGGCATACACCCAAGATGGGGAAGACCCCGGCGAGCTGGTCGATGACGGCCAAAGAGATGCCCGCCGATTCGGGTCGTCCTGGTCCAGGGGAGATCAGGATGCCATCGGGCGACTGGGCCCGGATGCCGTCGATGTCGATGGCATCGTTGCGGAAGACGGTCGGTTCGGCACCGAGCTCGCCCAGCTCCTGGACGAGGTTGTAGACGAACGAGTCGTAGTTATCGATGACCAGCACACGGGTCGCCATGGGACCCCGATGGTATCGGGCAGCGAGGCACCCGACGCCCGGTCGCCTCACTGGCTCGACACTGGCTAATGTCAATGCATGGCAACTACCGCCGAAAAGGGTCCGGGCCGGGCCAAAAAGAAGAGCAGCGCTTCGGGCGGCCGGACTACTGCCTCGGCCAAGTCCGGTGCGGCTGGCTCGATCCAGAGCAACCGCTATACGCCGCCGATCGCCAAGAGCCAGAAGGCCAGTCCGAAGTGGTTCGGGATCCTGATCATCGCCATGTTCTTGCTCGGTGTCCTGATCGTGATCTTGAACTACGCGGGCATCCTGCCCGGCGGCGTCAACAACCTGTGGCTGATCGGCGCCATCGGCGCCATCTTCGCTGGTCTGCTTCTCGCCACCAGATACCACTAGCGACCCAGCAGACCGCTCCTGGGGAGGACGGGCCACTGTTGTGATCCTGGTCCTGGACTAGTCCGCGAGGAACGGAACCGGCCGGCCCCGAAGGGCCGGCCGCTTCACTCCATCAGTACCTCTGGTGCTGTGCTGGCGGCGCCTTCAGAGCGAAGACGTCGTGGCCAGGACTCAGCCCGTCACTCAGGCCAGGACTCAGCCCAGGCGCTCGATGATGGTGGCGTTGGCCATGCCGCCGCCCTCGCACATAGTGAGCAGGCCGTACCGGCCGTTGGTGCGCTCGAGCTCGTTCAGCAGCGTGGCCATGAGCTTGGCACCCGAGGCGCCCAGCGGGTGACCCAGGGCGATGGCGCCACCGTTGACATTTACGCGCATGATGTCGACGTCGAGCTCCTTGGCCCAGGCCAGAGGAACGGAGGCGAAGGCCTCGTTGATCTCGATGACGTCGATGTCGTCCATGGTCAGCCCGCCGCGCTCGAGGGCCATCTTGGTGGCCGGGATCGGGCCGGTCAGCATGGTGATGGGATCGCTGCCAGCCACGGCGAAGGCATGGAACCGGGCCCGAGGGGTGAGCCCGAGCGAGGCAGCCTTGGTGTCGCTCATGATGAGCACGCCCGACGCACCGTCGGTGATCTGCGACGAGTTGGCGGCGGTTACCCGGCCGTTGTCGGGGCGGAACGCCGGCTTCAGGTTGGCGAGCGTCTCGACCGAGGAGTCTGGGCGGATGCCCTCATCGGTGGTCATCATCTCGTCGGTGTCGTTGCGCTCATCATCCTTGATGGCCACGGTGATGATCTCGCGCTCGAAGCGACCTTCCGCGGTGGCTTGGGCGGCACGCTGGTGGGACCGGACCGAAAACTCGTCCATGTCCTGGCGGCTGATGTTCCACTGCTCGGCGATGAGCTCGGCGCCCTCGCCCTGGCTGACCAGTCCGCCGCGCTCGGCGTAGCGGGCCATCATCCGGGGACCGAAGGGGTAACCCAGGTCACGGACGACCGAGGCTCCCATCGGGGTGCGGCTCATGACTTCGACGCCGCCGGCGATGACGACGTCGTAGGCCCCGGCGATGACACCCTGGGCACCGAAGTGCTGGGCCTGCTGGCTCGAGCCGCACTGGCGGTCGAGTGTGGTGGCGGGCACGGACTCGGGGAACCCAGCAGCCAGGACGGCGTTGCGGCCGACGTTGAGCGACTGCTCACCTACCTGCATGACGCATCCCATGATCACGTCGTCGACCATGGCGGAGTCGAGGTCGTTGCGCTCGACGAGCGCCTTGAGCGACTCCGAGGCGAGGTCGGCGGCGTGCCAGTTGCGGAGCTTGCCGTTGCGCTTGCCCCCGGGGGTGCGTACCGCGTCGATGATGACGGCTTCGGTCATGGTGGATCTCCTTCCGAGGTCCGGCGGAACGGTTCCTGCCGGCCGTGCTCGGGTCGTTTGGTGCTGAGGGACGGAACGTCCCGACGAGGCGTCCGCATTGGATGCCGGGGTCAAACACTACCGGGACCGCTTGGGATGGGCCACCGAAGACTCCGGAACTCTCGTATCTGTCCCACCGTGGCGCTACGGTCGGGCCCATGACAGGTCGTATCAAGGACAT
>CAIVIS010000232.1 GCA_903906055.1 uncultured Acidimicrobiaceae bacterium | reverse complement strand
GGCGAATCACCGATCGCAGCTGATCCGCGTGGCTTCGTGCTCGATCCTGGATACTCATGCTCCGCCCCGGACCGCATCCCTGGGCCAGCAGTTTGAGGCACCCACGTGATGCTCAGTTCCCAGTTGAAGCCAACGGGCCGCGATTCACTTAGCGGGCTAGCCGATTGATCCCTTTGGGCTCCGGTACGATGGGGATTCTGGGCGGCTGGGCGGCTGGCCCCAATCCGAGAAGGGTGTGGACTCTTGATGTCAAACACGACGGGGCGGATCAGGTTCGGGCGTACTGCCGCGGTGCTGGCGGTGGTCGTACTAGGCGGAACGGCATTCGGATTCACATCCGTTGGTGCTGCCTCCTCACCTCGGATTGCAGTGGGCCTGCCGGCGTCTCCATCGTTTGCGGCCAATGCGGGCGACCCGGACGTCGTGCTTTCGAACGGTACGTACTACGCGTTCACCACAGGAACCGCACTCGGGAACCACATTCAGGTGTTGATCAACACGTCGGGCAACCCAACGGCCGAGTACGGGAGCTATACCGGGCAACCCTTCGGTTCGACGGCACTGCCGAACGTGCCCGCATGGCAGCAGGTCGATACCCAGACCTCTCCCGGCGTTGCCTCCATCGGTGGCCAGTGGGTCATGTGGTACGACGCGTCGCTCGCCGGTCATCCGGGGGACTCGGGGTTCACATGCCTGGCGGTGGCGACCGCTCCCACGTTGACGGCCTCTTCACCTGTGTTCACCGACAACTCAAGCGGTTCGCCGTGGTGCCCGGCCGGTGGCGTCCTTGACCCGAGTCCGTTCATCGACCCGATCAGCCACGTGCCCTACCTGGTCTGGAAATCGAACGACGGCTCGTCGGGTGCCGCCTCTCAAGTGTGGGGTGTGCAACTCAGTGCCGATGGCACTGGGTTCGTGGGCTCGCCTGTAGTGCTGCTGACCGTGACCCTCGCCGAGCAGACCACGGACAACCCTCAGGTGGTCGCTAGTGGCGGCGGGTATGCCCTTCTGTTCTCAGGCGGCAACTTCGAGGATTCGACCTACAACGAGCAGCTCGCCCCGTGCGCCAGCCCGCTCGGACCCTGTACGAACCCTCCTGGGCCGTTCCTCACTAGTTACGGCGGTGCCTATGGCCCTGGGGGAGGCTCGATCTTCCAGGACGGAGCAGGCCATCAATGGCTGGCGTTTGCCGCTTGGAACAACCCCTGTTCGAACTGCACGGGCAACTTGGTCCGTAACCAACGTCAGCTCTACATCGCGTCGACGGACCTCGCACCGGCCGGTCCAGTCGTGATCTACACGGGCATCGCCTCTACCCCTTCGGGCGACGGTTATTGGCTGGTCGACTCGAGCGGTGCCGTACATCCTCACGGGGGTGCCCAATCCTACGGATCGATGGCCGGGATTCCGCTGAACGCCCCGATCAACCACCTAGTGCCGACTCCGGATGGCAAGGGCTACTGGATGGTCGCCGCCGACGGCGGCATCTTCTCGTTTGGTGACGCTCGATTCCTCGGTTCCATGGGTGGCCAACACCTCAACGCGCCGGTGGTCGATCTCGCCCCCACGTCCGATGGTGGCGGCTACTGGCTGGTCGCCTCCGACGGCGGCATCTTCGCGTTCGGTGACGCTCGATTCTTCGGCTCTATGGGTGGACAACACCTCAATCGGCCCGTCGTCGGGATGGCCAACGATCCAAAAGGCCTGGGGTATTGGATGGTGGCGACTGACGGAGGAATCTTCGCCTTTGGGGCTGCCGGCTTCTTCGGCTCCACCGGGGCGATCAGCCTGAACCTCCCTGTCAACGGCATGTCGTCCACCCCGAGCGGCACTGGCTACTGGATGGTCGCCTCCGACGGGGGAATCTTTGCCTTCGGTGATGCCCGTTTTCAAGGATCGATGGGCGGCACGACGCTCGTCGCTCCGGTTACCGGAATGGCGACCGACCCGGCCAGCGGCGGCTACTGGTTAGTTGGTGCCGACGGTGGGGTGTTCTCGTTTGGGGCACCGTTTTACGGGTCCCACTGACCGGGCCCGGTCTGCAACGGTCGGTGCCTGAGGTGGTCAGTTGGTGGATGCCTTGTGGAGCGCCCAGGAAGCGAGTCCTCATGGACCCGCCAGCCCCTGGAAGCTGTCATTACACCTACATCGGTGTCGACCCGCTGCCCGACCAAGGGTGCCGGGGCGACCTTGAAGGACCTGGTGGCGGACCTTGTTGCGAACCACGCACTGACCTTCAGCTGGTCATGCGGGGAAGGGCCCGAATCGGTCGGCACGTATTCGCAACGGTCGAAAGGCGGCCCACCGCCAGCTGAAGGCAATCAGGTGAGACTAGATCTGATACCATCTAGAGATGGAAGCAGCTGTGACGCTCCGCCAAGCACGAGAGGCGTCGACGTTGAGCCGCCGTGCTCTTGCTCTGCGTGCTGGCACCTCGGCCGCCACACTTGCTGCCTACGAGTCGGGGCGCGTGATCCCGTCCGTGGCGGTGTTCGCGCGGATCATCGAGTCGGCCGGATTCACTCCGACGATCGCTCTCTCGCCTGCAGCTTGGGATGAGGGTGAGCGTGCCCAGGAACTCGAAGCCTTGCTCTATCTGGCCGATGAGTTCGAGTGGGCCGACCGGGGATCGCTGCGTTATCCGATCCTGGCGGAGGCCCAGACACGGCGATGAAGCTCGTCGATGCCATCGCCTCCCTTCACGAGAGTCTGGAAGAAGCAGGCCTTCCTCATGCGTTCGGCGGAGCGCTCGCCCTTGCATGGTGCACCGGTGAGCCGAGAGCGACCGCCGACATCGACCTCAACATTTTCGTGGATCCATCCCGAGCAGCCGAAGTGGTGTCCGGATTGCCAGCGACGCTCATCGCCACAGAGGAGCAGCTGAATCGACTCATCGACGACGGTCAGGTCCGTCTCATGTGGGAGCGAATCCCGGTGGACATCTTCCTCTCCAACGCCGCATTCCATGATGTCGTGGCCAAGGATGTGGCCCTCTACCCCTTCGCCGGAGCTCGGCTCCCCTTCCTTTCATGCGCATCGCTGGGCGTCTTCAAGGCGTTTTTCAACCGGGACAAGGATTGGGTCGACATCCGCGAGATGCTCCGAGCCCGCCGTCTTGATGCCGATCAGCTTCTCGGCCGCCTCGTCCAGCTCCTTGGACCCGATGACCCCCGAGTCACCTCTCTGCTCGAATCGATCGATGAGGTTGCGGGCGAGTCAGAGTAACGACTCACCGACATCGCCCATGGCTTCTGTGGAGGATGACCGAAAACTGGGGCGCGCGCTTGTCGAAACCGGGAGACGTGAGTTGGAAAGTCAACTGCTCTGTTTGGCCTGGTCGATGGTGGTCGTTCGTGTCCGACGGGTTCTGGCCCGGGCGTCGTGGAGTC
>CAIVIS010000231.1 GCA_903906055.1 uncultured Acidimicrobiaceae bacterium | reverse complement strand
GGCGCGTAGAAGTCGAGCTCACCCCGGTCGGCCAGCATGAGGGCGCACAGGAAGGTCATGGTCTTGGTCATCGACCAGACGTTGGTGATGGTGTCCTCCGCCCACGGTGCCGTCCCCGCCTCGTCGACCGTGCCGCCCCAGATGTCCACCACCGGCTCGCCTCCGACCAGCACCGCTACCGATGCGCCCACGTCGGTGCCGGCGTCCAAGCTGGCAGACAGCGTTTCGACCACCCCTTCGAACTTCGGATCCCAGCTGCCCTGGATGTCGGCCATGGTGTTCTCCCTCATGTCGCGCGGTGGTAAGGCCCTGATCTTTCCACGCTATGACGGCACGCGTCCGAATCGGCGGCCCTCGGACCCGTCCGAGACCCGGTCCATGACCCGTTACCCTGGTATGCCGTGAGCGAGTCCACCGACACCCAGCTGACCCGAGACACCTACGATCGCCTCCAAGCCGAGCTCGTGGACCTGACGACGCGCGGCCGGGTGGAGATCGCCGCCCTCATCGAAACAGCACGCGCCCTTGGTGATCTGAAGGAGAACGGCGACTACCACGCGGCCAAGGACTCCCAAGGAAAGATGGAGTCCCGGATCCGCATGCTCGAGCGCATGCTCAAGAACGCCACCATCGCTGACGGCAGCGCTCCGGCCGACGGCAAGGTCGGGCCCGGTTCCGTCGTGACCCTCCGCTACGAAGGCGACGACGTGGACGACACCACGGACTTCTTCGTCGGCTCCATCGAGGAACGCCCCGGCGACCTCACCGTCGTGTCACCAGGATCACCCCTCGGCAGCGCCCTGCTCGGCCACGCCGAAGGGGAGACCGTCGAGTACGCAGCTCCCGGGGGGAACCTCCGGGTCGACATCGTAAAGATCGGAGCCTGATCGCCGTGACTGAACCCCGCACCCTGTCCGAAAAGGTCTGGGAGAGCCACGTCGTGCACTCCGGAGGCACCGAAGAGCCCGACATCCTCTTCATCGACCTCCACCTGGTCCACGAGGTCACCTCTCCTCAGGCGTTCGACGGGCTCCGCTTGGCTGGCCGCTCGGTCCACCGGCCAGACCTCACCATCGCCACCGCCGACCACAACGTGCCGACCACTGATATCGACAAGCCGGTGGCTGATCCGGTGTCGGCCACGCAGCTGTCGGTGCTGAACGCCAACTGCGCAGAGTTCGGCATCACCTGCTATCCGATGGGCGACCCCAACCAGGGGATCGTCCACATCATCGGACCCGAACGGGGCCTCACCCAGCCGGGCATGACCATCGTGTGCGGCGACAGCCATACCTCCACCCATGGCGCGTTCGGCGCTCTGGCCTTCGGGATCGGCACCAGTGAGGTCGAGCACGTGCTCGCCACCCAGACCCTGTCCCAGCGCCGACCGGCCTCCATGGCCGTCACCATCGACGGGGACCTGCCTGCTGGCGTGACCGCCAAGGACCTGGTCCTAGCCGTCATCGGCCGAATCGGTACCGGTGGCGGCAGCGGCCACGTCATCGAGTACCGCGGATCTGCCATCTCCAGCCTCTCTATGGAGGGGCGGATGACCGTCTGCAACATGTCGATCGAAGGCGGCGCCCGAGCCGGCATGATCGCCCCGGACGACACCACCTTTGCCTACTTGGAGGGCCGGGACCACGCCCCCACCGGTGCTGCGTGGGAGCAGGCCCTCGACTACTGGCGGACACGTCCCACCGACCCGGGCGCCACCTTCGCCAAAGAGGTCGTCATCGACGCCGGCGGCTTGGCCCCGTTCGTCACCTGGGGCACCAACCCGGCCCAGGTCGTGCGCAT
>CAIVIS010000230.1 GCA_903906055.1 uncultured Acidimicrobiaceae bacterium | reverse complement strand
CCTTCGAGTTCCAGATCCTCTCGGACCCAGTACCGGCTGATTGGCACCCCGAGCGCGATGACCCCGAGCGCCACGGCCAGCGTCCCCATGCCGATGGTCGTGGTGGCGAACGGCCCATGAACGCCCTGCTGGATGTGATTGAACGTTGCGTGGATAGCTGCGGCCACGGCGAATCCCAGGATGATCAAGGGGATACGGGTTCGCATCGGTCGTCGAGCGGCCAGGGCAAGGGCTGCTCCGATGATGGCCGAGCAGCCGATGTGCATGAGATTGGTCGAGGTGGAACGAGCGAAGACAAGGGCGAGCGAGTTCAAGGGATCGGCCTGGCGAACATCGATCCACGTCTCTCGAATGGCGAACCCCACCCCGCAGGCAGCACCCAGCAGGGCCCCGTCTACGAACCACCAGCACCTCTTCGACGCCGTGACCCAAAAGAGCGGCAGCGCCTTGACTGTTTCTTCGACCAGTGGAATCAACGTGGTGACGGCAAGGGAGATGCCGACCTTGCTGATCAAGAAGTCGTTCGGCCGAAGCACCAGGTAGGTGGCGAACATGCCCCAAAGGACGTCGAGCAGTAGGAGCGGTGCGAGGCGGCGGAGGCTGCGGGCCAGCGCTGCCAGTCCCATCAGCACCAGTAGCGGCACGCAAGTGGCAATGACGGCAACTTCGACACTCATCAGGGTCTCCTCCGCAGAAGTCTGACGGAAGTCCCCGCTGCGTTTGCCAAATGCTACAGGTCTTCTGTCGTGCAGCGAGGGGTCTCGGATTTACCGCAGCGGTCTGACCTTGGAAGATCCGCCGTGAGAAGCGGCGCTGAACGAGCCCGCCCTGACCCAGGCGCCCTTGCGGCTGCTTCCAATTGAGGCCCCTTGGTGGCGTCGTCGATGCCCACTCGAGACTGGATGCCGTCGGCGAAGTTCGCGTTGGCCTGCCGGAAGTCCTGTCGAACCGTGCGCCAACCGCATTTCGGTTTCTGCCCTCACGTTCGCCAAAGAGAACCGGGTCCTCCTGCGATGGCTCAGCGTCCGACGTGACTACAACGTGACTACAACTCCCGGCAACGGCCAGCGAAGCATGATCGTTGTTTGGAGCATATGTACAGGTCACAGCCACTTTTGGCGAATGGTGATCAACGCTGAAATCCACGGGGACCGACGTGTAATCCCATGGTGGAGAGATCGAGACTCTCACGGCCCACCATCACACAGGTCTTGGCGTTCCCTTGCCCTCTACCTGCGAGGCGATTGCCCCATAGCGCTGCTGGGCAGCCTGGGCCGAGATCCCCAACTCAGTCCCGATGCGCTTCCATGAGATTCCGGCATGTCGGGCGGCATCGACAGCTTCGCTGATCTGGTGCTCGCTTCCGCCACGGACCAGGGTGGCTCGACGGAGCAAGTACTCGGCGACACCGACTTCATCATCAGGGGTCAGTGCGAACTCCTCGAACCATGTGGCGAGTTCATCGGCGTGGTCGAGAGTCTCTTGCATGGACCAGGGCATGGTCATCACCTCAAGAATTTGGTACGGGCAGTCATTGCATGAACGACGAACTCGACGCCTTCAGCGGTCACCAGGCCCACCCCAAGCAGTAGGCCTACTTGGTCGGAGCCGACCAGCATCACAAGATCATCGATCGCAAACACTCAGGCTGGATTTCGGTATGCGTGCAGCATGTCGTCATCGGCCATCCCGTGCGTTCGAGCGCTTGCCAAAACAACTGGATCCACCATCGTCAATATGTTGATGGAGGAGAAAGGCCAACGGGCGTCCGCAGCCCAACACCAGAGAGCT
>CAIVIS010000229.1 GCA_903906055.1 uncultured Acidimicrobiaceae bacterium | reverse complement strand
GTGCTCGATGCCCATGACGAGGCCTATCGAGAAGAGCGGGCTCCGACCTGGTCGGCCGTTGACGTGTCGGTCGAGCGCGGTCGACGAGATGGGGCTGCGGTGCTGCTGGTCAGCCCGTGCCCGCCGTTGGCCCTGACCGAGGGCCGGACGTTGATCACGACCGAGCGGGCGGTGGAACGCCGGGGATGGCCCGTCGTCGAAGTGGTGGACCGCACCGACGATGACCCTCGGACCGGACTGTTTTCCGAGCGATTGGCCGTGGCCGCCCATGCGGAGCTGGCCGATCCGGCTGGCCGTGTTATCTGTATCTTCAACCGCACCGGGCGCGTACGGGTGCTGGCCTGTAAGGCGTGTGGCGAGCTGGCTCGCTGTACCCGGTGTGGTGGTGCGGTGGCCCAGGCCGAGGCGGATGGGCCACTGGTGTGCGGACGGTGCCACGAGTCGCGTCCTCCCGTTTGCGCACTGTGCGACTCAGCCAAGCTCAAGTCGCTGCGGATCGGCGTGTCTCGAGCCACCGAGGAGTTGTCCGCCCTGCTGGGTACCCCCGCCACCGAGGTGACGGCGACGACGGACCGGGCGGAGCGGGTGGAGGACTCCCGACTGGTGGTGGGTACCGAGGCGGCCCTGCACCGGATCGAGCGGGCCGGCCTGGTGGTCTTCCTCGAGTTCGACCAGCACCTGCTGGCCCCCCGGTTCGGGGCCGGTGAAGAGGCCTTCGCCCTGTTGGCCCGGGCGGCACGGGTGGTCGGCACCCACGCTGGCGGGGGACGGGTCCTGGTTCAGACCCGGGTGCCCACCCACGAGGTACTGGTGGCCGCCACCCGTGCCGATCCCGACCTGGTGACGGCGGCCGAGTTGCCGGTGCGACGTCAGCTTGGCCTGCCGCCGTATGGCGCGCTGGCGTTGCTGCGCGGTCCGGCGGCGGCCGCCTATGCCGAGGGTCTGACCGAGGTGGCTTGTCTCGAGGTCTCGGGCATCGAGGCCGATCGGTTCCTGGTCCGGGCTGAAAACAGCACGGTGCTGGCCGATGGTCTGGCCGCCGTGCCCCGGCCGGCTGGACGGCTACGGGTGGAGGTCGATCCGACCGACTCGTGAGTCGGCGTGGGAGTTGGTGAGGGAGTTGGTGCGCTAGCCGGGGTGAGGGCTGGTGCGAGAGCCGGTGCGCTAGCCGGTGGCTGAGCCGTTCGCCGTGCCCGGGACGATGGCTCAGGGGTCGATCGGATGGTGTCCGTAGTGCCGTAGAATGGCCCCATGCCTCCCTACGCTGTCCGCACCTACGGGGACCCCGTCCTGCGCCAGGTGGCCAAGCCGGTGGAGAACGTCGACGGTGCCTTGGTCAAGTTGGCCGACGACATGGTGGCGACGATGCACCACTCGGTCGGCGCCGGTCTGGCGGCTCCACAGGTAGGCGTGCAGCGCCGCCTGTTCGTCTATGAGCTCGACGACGGACCCCAGACCATCATCAACCCCGAAATCGTCGAGTCGTCCGGTGAGCTCTGGCACGACGAGGCCTGTCTGTCCATCCCCGGACTCCGCATCGCCATCATGCGGCCCGAAGTGATCCTGTTGCAGGGGTTCGATCTCGAGGGCAACGCGATCACCATCGAGGCCGATGACTTCATGGGGCGGATGTTCCAGCACGAGGTCGACCACTTGGACGGTGTCCTCATGGTGGAGCGCCTCGACGATGACATGCGCAAGCAGGCGTTGAAGATCCTCCGGGACCGGGCCATGGGCCTCGACACCACGGCCTTGGAGGCCAAGCTGGTGTCGACCGGTGCCGAGCGCTCGGTCTGAACGCTCGGCGGCAAAGTGGCATAGGGGCGCCTGTTCCCAGGCACTGGAAACCCGCAGAATCCTCCGCTTGGTGAGCCGCTACGCCGAACGTACGCAGCGTGCGACATGAACGCACGGACCCTCGGCTCCTCGTTGGGTGTCAGTCGCAGCTGCCCGGGGCAGTGCTCTACCGCAGTGGTAGTGGCAGTGGACCCGACCAACAACGCCGGAAGTGATGACCTCTGCCACCGCAACAGAAAGCGACGACCCCCACCCCTGCCAGGGGAGTGACCGGGAGCCTCCGTTCGTAGCCTGGGGATGTAAGCGATGGTGGCGATGCGGTGATGGTGGCGATGAGCAACGAAGCGCTAGGGGCTAACCGTGCACCGGGTGACCTTCGTGCCCACCAGTCCGCTGGTTGCCGCAGCAGATACGCACGGGCGTGGTGAGAAACGAAGTGGGCGGTGTGACCACCGGACGAGCAAGAACCCCCAGCCGGAGCCAGGGGTCCTTGCACGTCACATTGCGTCAGTGGCCGATCAGTTGATGGTTACTGGGATCGTGGCGTTGACCGTGGTCTTGGTCTTGACCTGATGACCAGCGGCGTTGACCGTGCTGACCGTCTCGGTCACGGCAACGATCACGTCGTAGGTGCCAGGCAGCAACTTCTTGCTCGGGGTGCCTGAGAGCACGCCGGTCGAAGACAGCTTCATTCCCTTGGGAAGTGCGGTCGTCGGAGTCGGAACCCCAGTCCCAGTGGTGTTCGGCGGAGGCAAGGTGCCCTTGCCCCACTTGAGCGTGGTGGTATACGGAATGGTGCTGGTACCTGGCAGAACGGTCTGCAACTGCACCGGCGCGTACGCCACGCCATGGGTCGCATCAGGCAGTGTGGTGTCGGCGATGCCGAAGCTGAGCTTCACGATCCGGTTGTTGCCGCTGTCGGCCACGAACACATGGCCCGAGGAGTCGACGGCGACGCCGGAGGGAAGGCTGAACCCGGAGCCGATGTTGGTCTGGTTGGAGCCATCGGCGTTCATCTCGACGATTCGGTTGTGGCCGAAGTCGGCCGCGAACACATGGCCCGAGCCATCGACAGCCACGCCGCTGGGGTTGTAGAACCCGGAGCCGATGTTGGTCTGGTTGGAGCCATCGGCGTTCATCTCCATGATGCGGTTGTTGTAGAAGTCGGCCACGAACACATGGCCCGAGGAGTCGACGGCTACGCCTTGGGGGGAGTCGAGCCCGGAGGCGATGGTGGTCTGGTTGGAGCCATCGGCGTTCATCTCGACGATCTGGTTGTTGTTGGTGTCGGCCACGAACACGTGGCCCGAGGAGTCGACGGCCACGCCGAAGGGGGAGTGGAACTCGGAGCCGATGGGGGTCTGGTTGGTGCCATCGGCGTTCATCTTGACGATCTGACTGTTGAAGGTATCGGCCACGAAGATGTAGCCCGAGGAGTCGACGGCCACACCAAAGGGGCCGTTGAACCCGGAGCCGATGGTCGTCTGAGTAGCCGCCGCACTGGCTACCTGCGAGCTGGCTAGCTGGATCCCTGTGAAAGAGAGCAAGGACACCCCGGCCAGTGCGACCGTGGCGGTGATCTTGGATCGACGTTTGGTCGATCCGTGTCGGATGTCGGATGTACCGGTGCGCTGCATTGCTACCCCCAAAGAAACATCCGGATCGAGGTGACCCGGTACTCGGCCCCTGCTGAGCGGGCCGCATCAGCGGTCCCTGGATAGCAAGCGAAGTGGATTGACGGTACAGGTGCTGACTCCAATTGTCACTAACATTGAATGTCAATCACCACGAGTGGCCACATGGCCACGCAGAGCGTTGGACGACCACCTGACCGACGAGTTGCTCAGAGCCCATCGGTCGCCCTGGGGCGCAACTCCGAAGCTCAGAACCCCGGCATCAGAGTAGATGCCATCTGTGTCATCTTGCCGCCGAACCCGGTGTGAACGGTCGGTCTGAACGGTCCGTCTGAACGGTCCGTCTGAACGGTCGGCCTGAACGGTCGGCCTGAACGGTCGGCCTGAACGGTCGGTCTGGATCGTCTGGGCATTGTGCGCGCAGGCTGCCCAGCACGGACCGCTAGCGTCGCCCCATGGCCCGTCTGGTCTACCTCGGCACTCCCGAGGCCGCTGTTCCACCCCTGCGCACCCTGGTAGCTGCTGGCCACGAGGTCGTGCTGGTGGTGACGCGTCCCGACAAGCGGCGGGGGCGGGGGAGCACCCTGCTGCCGAGCCCGGTCAAGGCCGCCGCCGTAGAGCTCGGACTGACCGTCACCGACGATCTGGCCGAGTGCATCGGCATCGATGCCGAGTTGGGTGTGGTGGTGGCTTACGGCCGCATCATCCCGGTAGCGATCTTGGAACAGCTTCCCATGGTGAACCTTCACTTCTCACTATTGCCGCGTTGGCGAGGGGCCGCCCCGGTGGAGCGGGCCCTGCTCGAGGGAGACGCCGAGACCGGTGTCTGCCTGATGGCTGTCGAAGCCGGCCTCGACACCGGGCCGGTATATGCCGAAGTGGCTACCGCTATCGACCCCGAAGAGACCGTCGACGAGTTGCGAGACCGGTTGGTGGTCATCGGCTGCCAGATGCTCGAGGAGTATGTAGGCGATGGTCGGGCCGGCCTTCCGATCCCTCGCGACCAGGTGGGCACACCGACCTACGCCGAGAAGATCCAGTCCGGTGAGTTCGAACTGGACTGGTCGAGGCCAGCGGTGGAGCTGCAGCGGGTCATCCGTCTCGGCCGGGCGTGGACGACGTTGCGGGGCAAACGGGTACGAGTGCTGGCGGCCGGACCCGGGTCGGAGATCGATGGTGGCCTGGGCGAGGCAGACGACGTCGGCGAGGCCGTGGCCCTCGAGCCCGGTCAGCTCCGCCAGGTCGCGGTCGGCTGCGGTCAGGGAACCCGACTGGTGTTGGCCGAGGTGCAACCGGAAGGGAAGCGGCCCATGGAGGCATCGGCGTGGCTGAACGGGGTGCAGCCCACACCCCAAGACCGGCTCGGTGGGTGATGAGTCAACCGGGGTGACCTCGGGGATCCAACAGAACGGTGACCTCGGGTCGGACCCCCGGTAGGATCGCTGCCGATGGCACTCTCGGACACCCCGCCGCTGGCGCACCTGCGTGTGGCCCCCTCGATCCTCTCGGCCGACTTCACCAACCTGGGTGAGGCCGTGGAGCGGGTGACGCCCGGGACCGACTGGCTGCACGTGGACGTCATGGACGGTCACTTCGTGCCGAATCTGACCATCGGGCCTCCCGTGGTGGCCTCGTTGCGCAAGCACACCGACCTGTACCTCGACACCCACCTGATGATCACCGACCCGGCCAAGTACCTGGAGCCGTTCCGCGATGCGGGGGCTGATGGGTGCACGGTCCACGTCGAGGTGGGGGAGACCGAGGCCCTGATCGCCCAGATGCGCTCGTTGGGATTGCGGGCCGGTCTGGCCGCCAACCCCGATACTCCCTTCGAGGCGCTCGAGCCCTATCTCCACTTGGTCGATCTCGTGCTGTGCATGACCGTCTTCCCAGGGTTCGGCGGACAGTCGTTCATTTCTGATGTCCTGCCCAAGATCGCGCAAGTCAGAAGCGCTGCCGATGCCGCCGGCCTGACGCTCGATGTCGAGGTGGACGGAGGGATCGATGAGCGCACGGTGGTCGAGGTGGTTCGGGCCGGGGCCAATGTGTTCGTGGCCGGATCGGCCGTCTTCAACCGGGACGATCCACTCGGGGCCGTCGAAGGGATCTTGGCTGCCGCCACCGAAGAGCGGGCCGGAGCCCCGTCCTGACCGCCAGGCCTCCCGTCGAGGACGACCTCGGCTGGATGCTGCGTGCCGTCGAGGCGGCCGGATGGGTCCACGGTCGTACCTCGCCCAATCCGTGGGTGGGGGCAGTGGTGGTGCCGACACCCACGCCCGGTCTTCCCTCGGTCTGGTTTCCTGGGGCCACCGCCCCACCCGGAGGTCCCCACGCTGAAGTGATGGCTCTGGCAGCCGCGGGCGGACGGGCCCGTGGCGGCACGCTGTATGTCACCCTTGAGCCGTGCGCCCACCAGGGTCGTACCCCGCCATGCACCGATGCCATCTTGGCCTCGGGCGTGACCCGGGTGGTGGTCGCCATCGCCGACCCAGATGCACAGGTGGATGGACGGGGCATCGATACCCTCCGGTCGGCCGGTATCGAGGTGGGAGTGGGCGTAGCCGCCGACGTGGTGACCGAGCAGTTGGCCCCCTATCTGACCCACCGGCGCACAGGCCGGCCGTGGGTGGTGTTGAAGCTGGCCGCCACCTTGGATGGACGGATCGCCG
>CAIVIS010000228.1 GCA_903906055.1 uncultured Acidimicrobiaceae bacterium | reverse complement strand
TCCTGACGCCGTGACTCAGGAGTGGCTGGACCGCAACGAGTTCGAGGTGCGCCCGCCGGCGGGACGGCACCCAGTCAGTCTGTCGGTCCCGCCCTTCTACGACCCGCGGCGCCAGAGGATCCTGGCCAAATAGGCCTATTTGGCCAGGCCTATTTGCTCAGGCCTGTGCTCAGGCCTTGGCCCGGGGCCGGCGCTTCTCGGGGTCGAGGATGGACAGGGGGGCCACGGTGGCTCCGATGGTGCCGTCTTCGAGGGCGACCTCCACCCGCTGGCCATCGACGGCAACGGCCGTCTCCAAGATGGCCATGCCCAGCAGGCCGAACTTGGGGCTGGGCGCTGGGCTGGTGAGCGTCCCGACCGGCCGACCGTCGATCGTGACCTCGGCACCGTAGTCGGGCAGTACGTCGCCATCGATGACGACGGTCTTGAACCGGTTGGGCGGGTTGTCGGCCACGGACCGCAGAGCATCGCGACCCAGGAACTCGCCGCCGTCGAGGGCAACCATCTTGTCGAACGAGAGGTCGAACGGGGTGATCTCGTGCTCCTGATAGTCGTAGCCGAGGACGACCAGGCCGGCCTCGACCCGCAGGGTCTCGACGATGCTGACGCCGTAGGGGCGGGCACCGATCGGTCCGGTCACGACGTCCCACAGGTCGGCCGCTACCTCGGGGGCGCAGAAGAGCTCGTAGCCCAACTCGCCTCCGAAGCCAGTCCGGGACACGTAGCAGGGCACACCGCCCACTGTCGTCAGCTCGGGGTGGAACCGGAAGTAGCCGAGTGTGGACAGGTCGATGCCGCAGACCGGGTCTAGGGCCTTGCGGGCGTTGGGGCCCTGGAGACCGAGGTGGGGCATGTTGAGGGTGATGTTCTCGATGGAGACGTCGAGGCCGGAGGCAGCCTGGGTGAAGTGGTCGAGGCGGTCATGGCCGTTGGTCATCACCCAGACCCGGTCCTCGAGCCGGTAGATCGTCCCGTCGTCGATCATCAGGCCGTCGGTATCGCAGAATGCGCCGTAGCGGACCTGGCCGACTTGGAGCCCGACGATGTTGTTGGCGTGGACCCGCTGGGCCGCCTCTAGGGCGTCGGGCCCGGTGAACTCCCACTTGTTGAGGGGCGAGACATCCCACACACCCAGCGAGTTGCGCACGGCCTCGTACTCACCGTCGAAGTCGCCGAAGCTGTCCAGCCAGAACCAGCCCTCCTCTTCCATGTGGGTGCCGCCGGCCGCTTCGGCCGATGCATAGAAGGGGCTGCGTCGCGATTCAGATTCCATGATCACTCCTGGGGTGGGGGCCCGCTCGGTGAGTGGGCCGGTCAGTAGTTGGACAGATTGTGGGTCGGTGAACGTGCTGGGGGTCAGGTTGCGGGTGGAACAGATCGATCAGTCGAAGATGCAGGTGCGGTTCTCGAACACCATGACCCGGTGCTCGAGGTGGAGCCGGACGCCGGTGGACAGTACCGATCGCTCGATGTCGGCGCCACGGCGGACCAGATCAGCAATGGTGTCGCGGTGTGAGACGCGGGCTACGTCCTGGGCGATGATCGGGCCCTCGTCGAGTCCCGAGGTCACGTAGTGGGCCGTTGCCCCGATGAGCTTGACGCCGCGATCGTGCGCCTGGGCGTAGGGGCCGGCACCGGGAAACGCAGGCAGGAACGAGTGGTGGATATTGATCATCCGCCCGGCCCAAGTTTCGGCGATATTGGCCGGGAGGATCCGCATGTACCGGGCCAGGACGACCAGATCAGGAGCGAAGCCGTCGAGCGATTGGGCGAAGGCAGCCTCTTGGTCACGGCGGTCTGCCCCGACCGGGAGGTGGGTCAGGGTGATCCCATAGCGGTCGGACACTTCGGCTGCATCGGTTCGATCCGAGACGATGCCGACGACCTCGCAGTCGAGCTCACCGAGCGAGACCCGACTGAGGAGCTCGCTCACGCAGTGGAGTGTCTTGGAACAGGCGATGACCACGCGTGGCCGCACTTCGGGATCGTGGATCTCGAAGGTGAGGTGGCGCCGTTGGGCCACCTCGGCAAACCGGATGCCTAGGTCTGCAGGATCAACTGTCGGGTCGACCTCGAGGCGGCACCCGAATCCAGTCGTGGCCTGGTCGGAGTGCTGGCCGACATCGATGATGTTGCCGCCGATGCTCGCCACCGCGCCAGCGATGTCGGCCACGAGGCCGGGGCCGTCCGGTGCTCGGACGGTGATGACGATCGGAGGGGTCATTGGCTCACTCGCTGGAAGAGGTTGCTGGGCTGCAGATCATCATGGCCCAGATACCCGATATGGTGTGGTCTGAACAGCCATTCAAACTACCAGGCCGAGGAGCCCAGATGACGGTGCAACACACCATGTCCGAGGAGCTCGACCTCCGTCTCAACCAGCTGGTGGCCGAACAGGAGTCGATCTTCGTCGGCCTCCAACCCCGTTCGCGTGCGCTGCGGGAGCGAGCAGAGCGCTATTTGGCCGGCGGGGTGACCTCGAGCTGGCAGATCACTACCCCCCAGGCCATCTGGATGAGTCTCGGAGTGGGCTCTCGGATCGTGGATGTAGACGGCAATGAGTACGTCGACCTGCATGGGGGCTACGGCGCTGGATTGGCCGGCCATGCTCATCCAGCCATCGTCGAAGCGGTCCGCACCCAGGTCGCTCGAGGGACCCACTTCGCCCAGCCCACCGAGACAGCCATCGAGGTGGCCGCCGAGCTGGCCCGGCGGTTCGGCCTGCCCTTGTGGCGGTTCACCAACTCAGGCACCGAAGCCACGATGGATGCCATCCATCTGATGCGCGCCTTTACCGGTCGCGATCTGATCATCAAGGTAGAGGGCTGCTACCACGGCCACCACGACTCGGTGCAGGTGTCGGTGATGCCCGATCCGCCGGAAAACGGTCCGGCCGACGCGCCGGTCGGTGTGCTGTCGAGCACCGGGATCCCCGAGTCCATCGCCAGTCAGACCTTGATCGTGGGGTACAACGACCTCGACGTGCTCCGCCGTGTCCTCGAAGCCCACGAGGGACAGGTGGCAGGGATGATCATCGAGCCGATCATGATGAACGCCGGGATCATCACCCCCGAGGACGGCTACCTCGCTGGGGTCAAGGCGCTGCTCCATGCCCACGGGGCACTGCTGACCTTCGACGAGGTCAAGACTGGCCTGACGGCGGGCCCGAGCGGCGCCATCGGCAGGGTCGGTGTCGTACCCGACCTCGTCTGTCTGGCCAAGGCCATTGGAGGCGGAATCGCCTCGGCCGCGGTGGGCGGCAGCCAAGAGGTCATGGGGTTCGTGGCCGAGGGCGGCTACGAGATGGTCGGCACGTTCAACGGCAACCCGATGGCCATGGCGGCCACCAAGGCCATGCTGACTGAGGTCCTCACCGACGAGACCTACCGGCGATTGGATGCGCTGAGCCTGCATGCGGTTGAAGGCATCACGGGCACCATCGAGGAGTACGGCCTCGACGCCCACGTCGTATCGGTGGGGGCCAAGGGGTGCGTGGTATTTCAGAACGAGCCAGTGCGCGACTACCGCGGGTTCGTCGGCCTCGACGACCGGTTCAACCACGCCCACTGGCTGCTGCAGTTGAACGGCGGCGTCTTCTTACCGCCGTGGGGCAAGATGGAACAGTGGCTGATCTCGGCCCAGCACAACGAGGTCGACATCGACCGACTGCTGCACAACTTCACCTCGCTGGCCCGCGCCCTCACTGCCTAAGTGCCGCACTGCGTCGCTGCCTGCCGGTCTGCTCGCCGACCCGAACGGCTGGGCGTGAACTGACGCCAGCACCGTCCTTGTCCGGCCACGCCGGCACGTCCTTGCCAGGGTGGTGCACCGGTGATTGACTTAGCGTTCAGTCTCCACGAGCCAGTCGGCTTTGGGGCGCCGACGAACTGAGGGAGGGCATCATGGTGTTCCATCCGCGCGAAGGTCGTTTTGGGGACGGCACTACTTCGGTAAGTAGACGGGCGTTCCTGGCTGGAGCGGCCGCCACCGGCCTGGCCGCCACCCTGGCCGCCTGCGGTTCGAGCTCGACCAAGGGAGCGGGTGGGACCACCACGACTACCCAGCCCCTGGCTCTGCCCCGCCCCAACGACCCGGTGACTTGGCCCATCTACCAGTCGAATCCGGCAATTGCCGATGGGCTCCAGCCCGAGAAGAACGCCACCCTGAAGCTCTTCAACTGGGTGGCCTACATCAATCCGAAGGTGCTCAAGGACTTCGGGAAGAAGTACAACTGCAAGGTCGAACTCACCACGTTCAACACGATGGACGAGGCGCTGGCCAAACTGCGCAGTGGGCAGTTCGAGTTCGATGTCTTCGTCCCCACGGTCGACGTGATCGGCCAACTGGTGGCGTCCAAGCTGATCAGCCCTCTCAACCACTCCTATATCCCCAACATCACGCAGGCCTGGTCGGTGTTCCAGAATCCGTTCTACGACCAGAGCTGGCAGTACACGGTGCCGTACACGATCTTCACCACCGGTATCGCCTGGCGAAAAGACCACGTGACGGAGGATCCGTACGCCTCGGCCAACCCGTGGGCGTTCCCGTGGAATGCCAAGTACAAAGGGAAGATTGCCCTCCTCGATGACGCCCGGGAGGGCATCGGCATCGGGATGCTGAAGAACGGCATCACCGACCTCAATACCTCAGACCCGGCACAGTTGCAGACGGCCACCAACTCGTTGCTCGAGTTGGACAAGTTGGTCAACCTGCATATCGACAACAACGACTACAGCTCCATTCCCAGCGGGCAGACCTGGATCCACCAGGCCTGGTCTGGGGACATGGCCGCTGCCCAGAACTACATGCCCAAGGGCACGTCGGTCGACGTGGTCGGGTACTGGTTCCCCCCCAGCGGTATCGGCCCAGTAGCCAACGACACGATGACGGTCCTGGCCAACGGCAAGAACCCGGTGCTGGCTCACCTCTTTCTCAACTACCTGAACGATCTGAACATCGCTCTGGAGAACATCAGCTTCAACGGATACATGCAGCCCCTGACCGGCGTCACCCCTGAGGTTCTGGTGCAGCAAGGAATCTTGCCGCCCAGCCTGACCTCCACGGTGGTGTTGGAGTCCATGTTTGCCACCGGTCTGCGAGAGCTGGAGTTGTCCCCGGCGTTGGGTGCTCAATACCAGCAAGCGTGGCTGCGGGTCAGCAGCGGCGTGTGACCACGCCCGCTCGATGAGCGTGGAGTCCCGCCAGGGACGATGGGCCGAACGCCTGCAGGGACGATGGGTCTGGGCCGGGTTCGCCCTGCCCGGCATCCTTTGGCTGATCTTCCTGTTCATCGTTCCCTTCTACGTCGTCTTGTCCATTGCCGGTGGCGAGCTCAACGCCATCTTCCAGTCGCCGGAACCGATATGGAACCCGCTGCAGTGGACCGGGACCAACTTCGTCGCCGTCTTCCATGACCTGGTCGGCCAAACCGCCTTCGTCGGCCCGATCTTCCTGCGGACCGTGGTCTACGTGGCTGTCGCCTCGGTGCTGTCGCTACTCATCGCCTATCCGGCCGCCTACTTCGTGGCCCGCTATGCCGGCCGGCGCAAGGTGCTCTTTTTGGTGCTGCTGATCGCCCCGTTCTGGGTGAGCTACATGATGCGGATGCTGGCCTGGATCGGCCTGCTCCAAACCAGTGGGTACATCAACCGGGCCCTGCTCGACCTGGGTCTGATCAGCCAGCCGGTCAACTGGCTGGGCGGTAAGCCGATGACCATCATTCTGGGCCTCGTCTATGGGTATATCCCGTACTTGATCCTGGTCCTCTACGCCGGATTGGACCGTATCGATCAGCGCCTCCTCGAGGCGGGCCGCGACCTCGGACTGAACCGGGCCCGGACGTTCTGGAGGGTCACGCTCCCACTCAGTCGACAGGCCATCATGACCGGCATGCTGATCACCGCACTGCCCATGGTGGGGGACTACTTCACCAATCAGATGCTGTCGGGGGCTCCGTCGACGGCCATGATCGGCAACGTCATCAACAGCCAACTCAATACGGCCAGCCAGCAGTCCAAGGGGGCAGCGCTGTCGGTGCTGCTGCTGGTCTTCCTCCTGGTCCCGATGCTCTACTACGTGGTCCAAACGCAGCGGGCCTCCCGGGAGGCCTACTGATGGCCGTCGCTGCCGACGTAGCGGAGCCGATGGCTGCCTCGGGCGATGTGCTGGGGCCGGCCGTACGGTCGCGCCGGCTCCGCCCGTGGAAGAACCCGTGGCGGCGACCCTGGATATTGGAGGGGTTCACCTGGCTGTATCTGGTCTGGTCGATCCTGCCCATAGTGGTCGCCGTGATCTTCTCGTTCAATGCCGGTAAATCGCAGAGCGTATGGCAGGGCTTCTCCACCAGGTGGTACTGGGGGAACCCACTGACCTCGGTCTTCGAGAACCCCCAGCTGCGCCAGTCGATCATCCAGACCTTCCGACTTTCCGTGCTGACCACGATCATCGCCGTCCCGCTGGGGGTGGCCTTTGCCATCGGCATCAACCGGTGGCGCACTCGCACGGCGACCACCTTCAACTTCGTGATGGTGTTCTCCTACGTCATCCCCGAGCTCATCTTCGCCGTGGCCATGTTCTTCCTCTTCACCCAGCTGTTCACCTCCATCCATCTAGGCACGGCGGCCGAGGTCCTCGGCTTGGCGACCTGGAATTTCAGTTGGCCAGCCATCATCGTCCTGGCCCGGTTGGTGTCGATCGGGCCCTCTTACGAGGAGGCCGCCGCCGACCTCGGGGCCTCGCGGCTGCAGTCCATCTTCCGGGTCCTGCTACCTCTGCTGATGCCGGCGGTGTTCGCCAGCGCTGTGCTGGTCTTCGCCAGTGTGGTGGACGACTTTGTGGTGGTCGACCTGCTGTCGTCTACAGCCAACACCCAGCCCATGTCGGTCCTGATCTACTCGTCGACCCGTGGCGGAAACAGCGGCCCGGCTCTCAACGCCCTCGCCACCATCATGCTGGTGTTTTCGTTCGTAGTGGCCATCTTCGGACTCGTCGCCTATCGGTGGATGACCCGCGGCGAGCGTGGGTCCAGTCGCCAGGAGGCGTTGACCACCATCACCGGGATGTGACCGCGGCTCGGGGTTAGTCCTGTGGGTGTTGCTGGTCCTCAGCATGGTGGGTGGCACCCACCGGTTGGATGGGCGGCACCTCGTGGAGCGGCGGCGCCGGGTCCTCATCGGCCAGTGGCCCACCGAGGGGGAGGACGTGGAGAGCATCGGCAGGCAGGTAGACCTGGACGGCGGTGCCCTGGGTGTAGGTCGGCTGCTCGCCCCGATTCTGGATCAGGGACTGGATTTCGGCTCCGTTGGCCAGCCGCAGGATCACCTGGGTGGACGAGCCCAAGAACACTTGGCGCTCGACCATGGCCGGGACCCGGTTTGCCCCGCTCGCCTCGTAGGGCTCGATGGTGACCCGCTCGGGACGGATGGCCACCTTGACCGGTCCGGTGCTGGACGCGGTGCCTTGTTCGGCCACGACTTCGAACTCGCCCAGCCGGACCCGGCCCGGCCCACCACCGGCTGTCCCGAGCGACAGGGCATCCATCAAGTTGGACACCCCGAGGAAGTCGGCCACATAGGCATCGACGGGATGCTCGTAGACCTCTCTCGGTGCGCCCATCTGGGCCACCTTCCCGTTCCGCATGACGGCCAGACGATCGGACATGGTGAGTGCCTCCTCTTGGTCGTGGGTCACGTAGATGAAGGTGATGCCCACGGACTCCTGGAGGGCCTTGAGCTCCACTTGCAACGTGCGGCGCAACTTGGCATCGAGGGCGCCGAGGGGTTCGTCGAGCAGGAGGACCGAGGGTCGCAGGATCAGGGCCCGGGCCAGGGCCACCCGCTGCTGCTGGCCACCAGACAGTTGGCCCGGACGGCGCTTTTCATAGCCGGTGAGTTGGACGAGTTCGAGGGCTTCCCCAAGTCGTGCGGCCGTCTCTGCCTTGGGCAACTTGAGGTAGCGCAGTCCGAAGGCCACATTGTCGGCTACCGAGAGGAACGGAAAGAGGGCGTAGTTCTGGAAGACGGTGTTGACGTTGCGTTTGTGGGGCGGACGATCGGCCACATCGATGCCATCGAGGAAGATGGCCCCGCTGGTGGGCTGCTCGAAGCCGGCTACCAGCCGGAGGGTCGTCGTCTTTCCGCACCCGGATGGCCCGAGGATGGAGAAGAACTCGCCGCTCGGGATCTCTAGGCTGATGCCGGCCACGGCCTCGACGTCGTCGAACCGCTTGGTCAGGTTGACGAGCCGCACCTCACCGATGTTCACGGGCGCTCCTTAGTAGCTCTCACAGTGCACGTCCTCACTTACTGGACTTACTGGGTTCCTGGCGGATCGGATCACCGGATTCTGCTGGCAGGGGAGCAGCCCGACCTTTCTCCCAAGTAAATCCGAGCGATAGCGACGCAAACCGCATAGCGATCTCGAAGGCCCGGTCCGGTGTGACCACTGGGTCGTCGAGGGCGATCTGGACGTCTAGGCCATCGAGCAGGGCCGACAGGGTGATGGCGAACTCCATGGCATCAACAGGGGTGAACTTGCCCGCGGTCTGGCCCTCGAGCACGATGTCAGCAATGGTTTGGCGCCAGCGCTGATCGAACTCGCGCCGGACGGCGGCTATTCCTGGGTTGCGGACAGACTGGGTCCACAGGTCGAGCCATAGCGACCACGAATCGGGCAGGTCCTCGTTCGGCTGAGGAAGGCAGGTCAAGGCCACGATCTGCTCCAGACGTGCCGCCGCGTTGTCCATGGTGGCAGTCCGGGCGGCACCGATCTCGTACCAAGAGTCCTCGGCGCTGCGGAGCGCCTCGGTCAGCAGTTCGTCCTTGGTGCTGAAGTAGTAGATGACCAGGGCCGGGCTGATGCCGGCTCGTTCGGCTACGTCGGTGATGCGGGTGTCGGCGAACCCACGTTCTGACATGACTGCCAACGTGACCTTGATCAACTCGCGGCGGCGCACGTCGCCGGGTCCTGTGGAAGTCGCCTCAGTTCGAATAGTCACTGCAGTTCCTCGCTCACCGGCTCGGTCGGCCGCCACGTTATCGTCGCATCAGTTCCTGTTGTCCAACCGTTCGGGATCTCATACACTGAACGACCAGTCAGGAGTCTCCATTCGGGTACTCCGTCCGCACGCCTCAGGACCATCGGGGGATCTCATGAGCCAGTCGTATGACGCCATCGTAATCGGGGGTGGCCACAACGGGATGGTGGCCGGGGCCTATATGTCCAGGTCGGGTGCACGGACCGTGGTCCTCGAAAGCCGGCACAAAACGGGGGGGTCGGCCACTACTGACAGCCCGTGGCCCGAGGCGCCCGAGTTCAAGGTGACCCGGCTCAGCTATGTCATGAGCCTGCTGCCCCCGACGATCATGAACGACCTGCAGCTCGAGCGCCACGGCTACAAGGTGTTTCCGATGGGCCCTTACTACCAGGCGTTCCCCGAGGGCGGCTCGATCAAGATCTACGCCGACGACGCCCAGCGCAACTACGAGTCCATCGCCAGGTTCTCCAAGAAGGACGCCGAGGCCATGCCCAAGTGGGACGCATGGCTCGCCGGTCTGGCCGACGTGCTCGGACCGCTCCTACTGCAGGTGCCGCCCAACATCGGCTCCCGCAAGCCCAAGGACCTGAAGGACACCCTGAAGCTGGCCTGGGGTCAGCGAGGCCTCGACGTCCGCACCGTCGGCGACATCACCCGCCTCTTCACCATGTCCATCGCCGACCTCCTCGATGACTGGTTCGAGTCCTGGCAGGTCAAGGCGCCCATCGCCGTCAACGGTGTGATCGGCACCTGGGCCGGCCCCATGGAGCCGGGCACTGCCTACGTCATGGCTCACCATTCCATCGGCGACATCGGCGATGGCCATCTCGGCAACTGGGGATTCCCCGAAGGGGGCATGGGAGCGGTGGCCGACGCCATCAAGAGCTCTGCCCTCAGCTTCGGCACCGAGATCCGCACCAACGCCAAGGTGACCAAGGTGATCGTGAAGAACGGACGGACCGCCGGTGTCGTTCTCGACAACGGCGACGAGATCCTCGCCCCCGTGGTCATCACCTCACTCCACCCGAAGACGGCCTTCTTGGACCAGTTGGAGGAGAAGGACCTGCCCGACGACTTCGTCACGGACATCAAGCGGTGGAAGACCCGCAGCGGCGTGGTCAAGATCAACCTGGCCCTGTCCGAGCTGCCCAACTTCACCGCCGATCCGGGTAGCAACCTCCAAGAGCATCACACCGGCTCGGTGGAGATGGCCCCGTCGATGGAGTACATGGAGCAGGCCTTCTTGGATGCCCGGGCCGGCCGCCCAGCTGAGCGTCCCTTCAGCGACGGAGTCATCCCCACCACCTGGGACAAGACGCTATCGCCCGAGGGCACTCACATCATGTCGATGTTCACCCAGTGGGTCCCCCACGAGTGGGCCGAGGAGCCGCACCTCGATGAGCTCGAGGCCTATGCCGATCGTATGGTCGACTGTTACAACGACGTGGCGCCGAACTTCAAGGACTCCATCATCCACCGCGACGTAGTCGGCCCCTATGAGATGGAGCACGAGTACGGGCTGATCGGCGGCAACATCTTCCACGGCGAGCTGTCGTTGGAGCAGCTGTTCACCAATCGCCCGGCCCCCGGGTTCGCCGACTACCGCACCCCGGTCACCGGCCTGTACAACGCCAGTTCGGCCACCCACGCCGGAGGGGGCGTGTGCGGCATTCCCGGCTGGCAGGCATCCAAGGCGGCCCTGGCCGACAAGAAGAAGCTGGCTCGGGGCGCCAAGTAGGGGTGGTGGCCACGGACCCGTTGCCGGACCGGTCCAGCGCCCTGGCTGGTGGGGTCGCTACGGCCGACGGGGCCGCCTTGGCCGATGGGGTCGATGCCGCCGTGCGGGCCATGTTGGGAGCGCGTTCCATCGCCGTGGTGGGGGCCAGCGATCGGCCGGGGAGTTTCGGCCAGCGACTGGTGACCGAGACCCTCCGCAGTGATCCGTCCATCGCTGTCCATCTGGTCAACCCCCGGGCAGGGGTCATCGAGGGCCGGCCGGTGGTACCCAGCCTGGATGTCATCGACGGACCGGTGGACCTGGTGCTGGTAGGTGTGGCCGATGCGGCGGCTACAGGCGTGATGCAGACCGCAGCTGATCGGGGCGACCGTTCGGCCGTCGTCTACGGGAGTCTGTTCGACCCCGCCGATCCGACGTCGATGGCACTGCGCCATCAGGTCGCCGGCATCGCCCAGGGGGCTGGCATGGCCCTCTGCGGTGCTGGGTGCATGGGGTTCGTCACTCCGGCCCGAGGGGTGCGTGCTGTGGGCTACGTGGAGCGCGAGCTGTTGCCTGTAGGCCCGGTGGCTCTGATCACCCACTCCGGGTCGGTCTTTTCGGCACTGCTGCGGACTCGGCGCCAGCTGGGATTTTCTGTGGTGGTCTCGGCCGGCCAAGAGCTGGTGACCGGCACGGCGGACTACCTCCGGTACGCCCTCGAGTTGGAGGAGACGAGGGTCGTCGGCTTGTTTTTGGAGACGATGCGCCAGCCCGAAGCACTACGCGTCGTGCTCGAGCAGGCGGCGGCACAGGATGTGGCCGTGGTGGCGCTCACCGTCGGGTCGAGTCAGGCCGGCGGGGCCATGGTGGCCGCCCATTCGGGGGCGTTGGCCGGCGGGGACGGGGCCTGGGAAGCCCTGTTCGAAGCCACCGGTGTCCTGCGGGTGGCCGATCTGGATCAGCTTTCCGACACGCTCGAGCTGTTCAGCTCGCGCCACCGGGCAGCACGGGCCAGACCAGGATCGGGACTGGCCGCCGTGCACGACTCCGGAGGAGAGCGGACCCTGGTCGTCGATGTGGCCGAGGCGATCGGGGTGTCGTTCGCCGACATCAGCGAGGCGACCGTCGGGCGTCTGGCCACCCTGCTCGACACCGGCCTCCGACCCGAGAACCCCCTGGACTGCTGGGGCACCGGGGCCGACACCGAACCGCTCTTCACCGAGGCGGTCCGGGCCATGGCGGCCGATGACAACGTGGAGGCAGTGGCCCTGAGCCTTGACTTCGTGGCCGAGTACGACGGGGACGAGTCGTATCCGCACGCCGCGCTAGCCGCCGCCGCTGGCAGCGATGTGATGGTGGCCGTCCTGTCCAATCTGGGCAGTGCCCTCGACGATGCCTCGGTGGCTCCGCTGCGGGCCGCCGGTATCCCGGTCCTCGAGGGGACTCGGAGCGGGCTGGTAGCCCTCCGTCACTACTTGGACTTTCCTGATCGGCCTCGACGACTGCCGGACGTGCCGCCCATCGACGCCGCCCGGCAGTCCCGGTGGGCGGAGCGCTTGGCTGCTGGTCCACTGAGCGCCGACGAGTCGGTGCTGCTGCTGGCCGACTACAACATCACATCGCCGGCCAGCTTGCGGTGCACGACGAGCGTCGACGCGGTGGCAGCAGGTCGTTCCATTGGGTATCCCGTAGTGCTCAAGACCGATGTGGCCGGGATTGTCCACCGGTCCGATGTCGGTGGAGTGATCCTCAGCATCGCCGATGAAGCGGCACTCGATGCGGCGTACCGGGATCTGGCCGGACGGCTTGGTCCCGAGGTCGTGGTGGCCGAGGCGGTACCTGCGGGAGTCGAGTTATCGATCGGATTGGTCCGTGATCCGCACCTGGGCCCGGTGGTGGTGATCGGGTCCGGTGGGGTCCTGGTCGAGGTGCTGAGTGATCGGGCCGTGCGGCTGCCCCCCTTGGACCGGGAGCGGGCGGTCCGTGCAGTTGCGACCCTGCGGGTGGCCGAGGTGCTGGCCGGTGTGCGCGGTGCGCCACCGGTCGATATGGACGCAGTGGCCGATGCAGTGGTGGCGGTGTCGACCTTGGCTCTCGAACTCGGGGACCGGATCGACGGGCTCGACATCAACCCTCTGTCGTGTCGAGCCGAAGGCTGCGTGGCGCTCGATGTCCTGGTCGAGGCCCGTTCTTGAGCAAACCTCACAGGGCGTGAGTAGGGTGCGCTGACCATCGAAGATCAGAGGCGGAACAGATCATGACGGAATCATCACCGAGCCGCGCCGCACACAGCAGAACGGACGTCACCTCGCCTGGCACGCTGAGCGCGACAGACAGATGGATGCACCGCTTGTTGGTGACATTCATGGCAGCTCTGGTGGGGATCGGAGGGCTGCTGGCCATCGCCAGTGCCACCGGGGCGCCCGCATCGGCCACGGCCCCCACCTCTCACGTGGTGGCCCACAGCGCTACGAGCTGCTCGGGCTATCTGGCGACTGGCACCGTGGTCGCCATGGTGGCTACTGCGGACGACGGTGGCTACTGGATCGCCAATCAGGCCGGGCAGGTGGTGGCGTGCGGGGACGCCCCTGACCTTGGATCGCTCAGCGGCCCCCTGGCTCGCCCGGTGGTAGGCATGGCGGCCACCCCCAGCGGCGGCGGCTTCTACCTGGTGGCTTCCGACGGGGGGATCTTCTCCTTCGGTGACGCCCGCTTCCAGGGTTCGACGGGGGCGCTGACCCTGAACCGCCCTGTTGTCGGCATGGCCGTCGACGCCGCCACCGGTGGGTACTGGCTGGTGGCCTCTGACGGGGGGATCTTCTCCTTCGGCGCACCCTTTGCGGGCTCGACCGGCGCCCTGACCCTGAACCGCCCGGTTGTGGGCATGGCCGCCTCACCATCGGGAACCGGGTACTGGCTGGTGGCGACCGACGGTGGGATCTTTGCCTTCGGTGTCCCGTTCCTCGGCTCCATGGGAGCGGTACCGCTGAACCGACCAGTGGTCGGGATGGCAACCGACTTGGCTACCGGTGGGTACTGGCTGGTGGCCTCTGACGGCGGGATCTTCTCGTACGGCGCACCGTTCCACGGATCCACCGGAAGCATCGCGCTCAACCTGCCCATCGTGGGCATGGAGGCCAGCCCGTCGGGCGCCGGCTACCGGTTCGTAGCCACCGACGGTGGAGTGTTCGCCTTCAACACCGCGTTCTACGGCTCTGCAGTGGCACCTCCTCCTCCCCCGCCCGCCACGGGCACCTCGAGCGGACTCCGTGTCGGCCCCGGCCCCCAAGCCAGCTACTCCGTCCAGCCGCAGCCTGCTGCCGGCTCGTGTCACTACCGCTACAGCGGGGTGTACCCGCTACCTGATCCCTCGTGCACCCCTGGTTCGATCAGCCCGGCGGTCACCCAGGCCAATATCAACTCGACCATCTGTGTGTCTGGGTACACGGCCACCGTGCGGCCCCCGTCGAACATCACCAGCGCCGAAAAGATCGGGTCGGCCGCCGCCTACGGCTACACCGGCTCGTTCTCCACCGGCGAGTACGACCATCTGGTGCCGCTCGAGCTCGGGGGCGATCCCAACGACCCGGCCAACCTGTGGGTCGAGCCCAACGACAAAGCCGGTGCCACCTCGGTGTACAACACCAAGGACACGTTGGAGAACCGGCTGAGGACCATGGTCTGTGCCGGTCAGCTGGCCCTGGCCACGGCGCAACAGGCCATCGCCTCTAACTGGGCGGTAGCCAACCAGACCTACCCGTAGGGGAGCGCGCGGTAGGTTCAACCCATGGCCACCATCACCATTTTCCACAACCCGAACTGCTCGAGCTCGCGTGCCGCCGTCGAAATCGCCGACCAGCTCGGGGTGCCCGTCGAGATCCGCCGATACCAGTTGAAGGCGGAGCGGCCGACGGTCGAAGAGTTGCTCGGCCTCATCGAAATCCTGGAGGACGAGCCCACGGCGCTGGTCCGCCGCGATGCCAACTTCACCAAGTTCGGACTCGACGAGGCTGACGTGCAGACTCCCCAACAGGTAGCCGAGGTCTTGGCCGCTCATCCCGAGATGATCCAGCGACCGGTACTCGTCACCGACGGTGCCGCCGTCATCGGCCGGCCCAAGGACCGCATCGAGCCATTCTTGACTGCGCACCGCTGACGAGCGCGGTCCGGGGCAGAATCTCCCCGGCACTGATCGACAACCCGGAAAGAGGGTCCCATGTCCCGATTCGACCTGCCTGCCCTGCTGGGTGACTTGACCATCGAGGAGAAGTCCTTGCTCGTCTCGGGCTCCGGCTTCTGGCACACCCGGGCGATCGAGCGCCTGGGCATCCCTTCGGTCATGGTCACCGACGGCCCGCACGGCTTGAGGAAGCAGCCGGGCGATGGCGACCACGTGGGTCTGGGCGAGAGCGTCCCGGCTACCTGCTTCCCCACGGCGGCCGCCCTCGGCTCGTCCTTCGACGTCGACCTGGTCCGCCGGGTAGGTGTGGCCATCGGTGAGGAAGCCAGGGCACAAGGGATAGCGGTCGTGCTCGGCCCGGGTATCAACATCAAGCGGACGCCCCTGTGTGGCCGCAACTTCGAGTACCTGTCGGAGGACCCATTGCTGTCGGGCGTACTAGGAGCCGCACTGGTCTCGGGCATCCAGAGCCAAGGGGTCGGGACCTCGCTCAAGCACTTCGCCGTGAACAACCAGGAGACGGACAGGCTGCGGATCAGCGCACAGGTGGACGAGCGGACGTTGCGGGAGATCTACTTGGCCGGGTTCGAGCGGGTAGTGCGGATGGCGGCCCCGTGGACGGTGATGTGCAGCTACAACCGCATCAACGGCGTCTACGCCTCACAAGACCATTGGCTGCTCACCGAGGTCCTGCGCGACGAGTGGGGCTTCGACGGGCTGGTCGTCTCCGACTGGGGAGCAGTGGACGACCCGGTAGCTGCCGTGTCGGCCGGCCTCGACCTCGAGATGCCTTCATCGAACGGCTCCGGACCAGAGCGTGTGCGTGCCGCGGTGGCTGATGGTGCATTGGACGAAGAAGTCGTGGACCTGGCTATCGGTCGACTCATCGGCCTGCTCGAGCGAACCCTGCCCGGGGTAGAGGACCCAGTCGAGGTCGACTACGACGCCCACCATGTGATCGCTCGCCAGGTGGCGGCCGACTGCATCGTCCTGCTCAAGAACGAGGATGCTCTCCTTCCGCTGACAGATGACCCAGGCCGGATCGCCGTGATCGGCGAGTTCGCCCGCAGCCCTCGGTTCCAAGGGGCCGGGAGCTCCAAGGTCAACCCGACCCAGGTGGCCGACGCACTGAGCGCACTGCGCCGGCGCCTCGGAGACGGAGCCGTCGTCGACTTTGCCCCTGGGTTCGGTGTGGATGCACCGGATACCGACAGTGAGGCACTCTTGGCCGAGGCAGTCGGAGTGGCAGGTGCGGCCGATACGGTCCTCATCTTTTTGGGACTGCCGGCCAGCTACGAGTCCGAAGGGTTCGACCGCAAGCACATCGATCTGCCAGCCGAGCAGATCCGGGTGCTCGAGGCCGTCCGAGCCGTCAACGACCGGGTGGTGGTGGTGCTGTCCAACGGCTCGGCGGTGGCCACCGACAGGTGGGAGAGCGGGGTGGGCGCCATCGTCGAGGCGTGGCTGGGTGGACAGGCGGGAGCCGAAGCCGTCGTCGATGTGCTGATGGGGGACGTCAACCCGTCGGGACGGCTGGCAGAAACGATTCCCGTCCGGCTGGCCGACACCCCGGCCTTCGCCAACTTTCCGGGACGGGACAGCGAGGTCGTCTACGGCGAAGGGATCTTTGTCGGCTACCGCCACTACGACCTGGTGGACCGGCCGGTCAGCTACCCGTTCGGCCACGGGCTGTCGTATACGACGTTCGAGTACTCAGGCCTCGATGTGAGTGTGATTGATGGTGGAGGCGCGGTTGGAGGCGCGGTTGATGACGTGGGTGGCGGTGACGATGGATCAACCGGATGGCAAGGCGGCGAGCGGATCCGCGCCACCGTCACGGTGACCAACACCGGCACTCGCGCGGGCAAGGAGGTCGTGCAGCTCTATGTCGGTGCCCTCGATGCCCCCTCGCCTCGGCCACCCCGGGAACTCAAAGGGTTCGAGAAGGTCGACCTGGCGCCGGGTGAGTCCAGGGTCGTCTCCTTCTCCGTGATGACTCGCGATCTGTCGCACTGGTCGATCCGGGCCCACGGATGGGTGCAGGAGCCCGGCCGTTTCGAACTATCCGTCGGTGCGTCCTCTCGCGATATCCGGGCGTCGGCCACGGCCACCATCGAAGGCGCACGACCCGCTATGCCGCTCGGTCGCAACAGCACGCTGGCCGAGTGGTTGGAGCACCCCCGGGGCCGCGAGCTCCTGATGGCCGCCTTGCGCGAATCGCCGGGGGGAGACCTCACCCCCATGCTGGCCAGCGAGGAGACGCTGTCGATGATCGGACCGTTTCCGTTGACCCGGCTGGCCGTGATGCTCGGGGATGCCATGGGTTCGGGATCGGTCGACACGCTGTTGTCAGAGCTGGCGGCACCGTAGGCGAGGTGCCAGCGCAGCCTGTCAGCTCAGGAGTTCTTGGATGTCCGAGGCGGTCATGGCCCCGGATTCGAAGTCGCCGGAGTCCATGACATTGGCGAAGAGCGCCGACTTCTTGGCCTTGAGGGCCATCACCTTCTCCTCGATGGTGTCCTTGGCCACCAAGCGATAGACCATGACCTTCTTGGTCTGGCCGATGCGATGGATCCTGTCCACCGCTTGGGCTTCGGTGGCCGGGTTCCACCACGGGTCGAGGATGATGCAGTAGTCGGCCTCGGTCAGGTTGAGGCCGAACCCACCGGCTTTGAGGCTGATGAGGAACACGGGCGCGGTGCCGCTGCGGAAGCCGTCGATCACCTGGTCGCGCTTGCGGGTGCCTCCGTCGAGGTAGCAGTGGTCGATCCCGGCGTCTTCGATCCGCTGTCGAGCCAGGGTGAGGAACCGGGTGAACTGGCTGAACACCAGGGCCCGATGGCCGTCGGCGGCGATGTCCTCGAGGAGCTCCATCAGCGCATCGAGCTTGGTGGACGGGACGTTGGCGTGTTCAGCGTCGACCAACGACATGTCCAAGCTGGCCTGGCGCAGCAGCGTCAGCGAGCGGAAGATCTCAAAGCGGTTCTTCTGCACATCGCCGATCAAGCCGAGCACCTTCTGGCGCTCCCGTTGCAGGTATGTCTGGTAGAGCTTCTTCTGCTTCGGGTGCAGATCGAGTTCGAGGATCTGCTCTTGTTTGTCGGGGAGATCGCGGACGACCTGGTCCTTGGTCCGGCGCAGCATCAGCGGACGGACCCGGCGTCGCAGTTGGGCCAGGCGCTCGCTGTCGCCCTTCTTTTCGATCGGGTTCCGGTAGTACTCGGTGAACCGGTCCGGACTGGGGAAGAGCCCTGGAGCCGCGATCGACAGCAACGACCACAGCTCCATCAGGTTGTTTTCGATCGGCGTCCCGGTCATCGCCACCTTGAAGGGAGCGGGCAGTGTCCGCGCATAGCGGTAGGCCTGGGATCCTCGGTTCTTGGCGAACTGCGCCTCGTCCAGGAAGAGTCCGGCCCAGTCGATCGCCGCGTACTCGTCGTACTCGAGCCGGAACAGGGCATACGACGTGATCACCACATCGGCTCCGGCCACCGCATCGGCTAGTGCCGCCCCTCGGCGCCGCTTCGTCTCGGTGACGGTCACCGGAACAAGGTCTGGAGCGAACCGGCGGCACTCTGCCGCCCAGTTTCCGACCACGCTGGTCGGTGCCACCACCAGGAATGGAGCAGCGGTGAGGCCCTTCTCTCGGGTGTGGCACATGAGAGCGAGCGCCTGGATCGTCTTGCCGAGCCCCATGTCGTCGGCCAGCACACCGCCCAGGTTGTGCTCGAAGAGATAGGCCAACCAGTTGAAGCCGGTGAGCTGATAGGGCCGCAGCGTCGCCTGGAGCGTGGTCGGCACCTTGTGCTCGATCCGATCGCTGGCTTCGGTCAGCGCTCGTACCGACTCCTCCCACTCCTGGGCTTGGGCCGAGACGACACCGAGCCGCTGGAGGTCTTCCCACAGGCTGGCCTGGAAGCGGTTGATCCGCAGGCCCTCACCCGGGTGGTCGTCGAGGGTCCGAGCTTCGGCGATCAGCGTGGTGAGTTGGCGCAACTCCTCGCGGTCGAGGGAGAAGTACGTCCCCGACGGCAGGATCAGATGTGACTGGCCCTCGGCCAGGGCCACGAACAGGTCGCCGAACGGGACACCTTCGCCCCCCACGGTCACGGTGACGGTCAGGTCGAACCAGTCGGTCGAAGTCGACGGGGCCCCGCCAAGGTTGACCACGGGAGCCTCGACGGCCTCGCGGTACTCGAGCCGGTCACCGGACCGGACGACGTCCACCTCGGCGATGTCTTCGAGCAGGGGGAGTGTTTCGGCCACGAAGCGGACGGCGGAAATGCCGCTGAGTGTGACCTTGGGAGCCAGGCGCTCGCCGGCCGCGGTGGGCTGGAGCAGCTCGGATCCGGCGCCGAGGATGCCGGTCACGGTGCGGACGATGCGGTCCTCGGCCGCACGGTCGCCCATCCAGCTTTGGGCATCCCACAGCTCCTCGGTCCACGTGGCGCCTACGGCGCTGCGGGCCCAGACGAGCTCGAGCTGGTGGCTCTCGCCGTGGCGGATGGTGAGCACCAGCCGGGCCGCTGGCAGTTCGGGAAGGTCGACAGATCCGTCGCTCGATCGGACCACGATCCTGCGTCGCAGCGCCGGGTAGAGATCGCGGAGGAAGCGCTCCTCATCCCTCGGGGGGATGCGCACGGCCGACGTGGCCAGGAAGGCGCGAGTGCGTTCGTCGATGGGAGTTTCGAGGGCGGCCAGGGAGATCTGGGACGGGGTCCCTGATGACGCAGTGGGAAGTCCCCACCATGCGATGCCGTGGGCCGGCTCGCCGATGAAGAGCACCGAAGTGAGCGGTACTTCGTTGCCATCGGCGATGACCTGGGGACGCAGAACGATGCCCGCCTGTTCGCGGGCCGCGTTGATCCTGATCTGTGCTGGTTCGGGCCGGTAGTCGACCGGTCCGGCTTGGCGCCCGCTCAGCAGCAGTGGCAGCCCAATATCTGCGGCCTCGCGCAACAGATCCCACAGGCGACGGCTATTGATGGTCTGGAGCCAGACGACATCCTCTGTAGGGGCGTAGTAGCTCTTCGGATTGGACAGCCGGCTCAGGGCCAGCAACTCGGTGAGGATGGCTAGGTGCGCTTCGGAGGTGAGCCCACGACGTCCATACGAGTACTGCTGGCCGAGGCGCGACCACGAGATGCCAGTCCGGACCCAGCTGCGGCTGTTGGGATTGCGAATGACCGGGCGCAGTCGGATCCCAGAGGTGGGCAAGGTGGATCGACGAGGTGTGGTCGGCGGGGCCACCACCAGTTCGAACTGGAGGCCAAGATCTGTGGCCGATGACTCGAGCCCATCCGTGGGACCTTCTTCGTCCAGTGAAACCAACGGTTGGAGCGTGCGCTCCCAGTCAGTCGAGGGTGCCGCCGGGTCGGTGGAGGGGGCATCGTTGCGCACGAGCGTCAACATCGGAGAGGTAGCCGGCTCGCTGCTGTCTGCGAGGAGTAGAGCCACGGCGTGCTTGCAGTTGTAGACGACGGGGCAGGTACAGGCGCCATCGATGTCGGTCACCAGACCGGTGGGCGATGCGGTGACGAATACTTCGACGCTGTACATCCCGATGCCGCTGCCTTGCACCTCACCGACCAGGCAGGTTCCATCCAGCGTCCATTGGCTGCTCCGTACCGCCCCGGTCCGGGCGTACGCCCAGCCCCGAGCGAAGGTCGCGGGTCCAACGATTCGTTCTAGGTTCGCCTTGTCGACCGAGGTCATCACGCGCGTCATGCTCCCACTGGTCTCGACGGCTCGAAGACACCGTACCGCCCGTGATCATGTGTCGATCCGGGGGTCGGCCCAAGGGCCGTGGGAAGGGCGCGCACTGACCTGGCTGTTCCTAGAAAGTCCGCCGATGTGGGACT
>CAIVIS010000227.1 GCA_903906055.1 uncultured Acidimicrobiaceae bacterium | reverse complement strand
GGGACTGACCGTCGCAAGACGTGATGATCTCCGCTGTACATACGACCGTATGCAGTAAGATCGTCCCATGCAGGTTGACCGATTCTCCGTGACCATGGACCCCGAGTTGGGGGCCGCAGTGCGAAACGCCGCCGAGCAGGCCGGATCCAGTGTGTCGGCGTGGTTGGCCGCCGCCGCATCTGACCGGCTCCGGAACCAACTGCTCGGATCGGCTCTCGATGCATGGGAATCCGAAACCAGCCCCTTCAGTGAGGCGGAACTCGAAGAGGCGGCCCGAACGCTCGGTGTGCGTCGGCGAGCCAGCCGATCCACCGCCTGATGCCGCTGATCCTCGATGCCGGTGCGCTGATTGCAGTGGACCGCCGGGACCGCTCCGTGGGGGCCATTCTCCGACTGGCGCATCAAGAGCAGCTACCGGTTCGAACGAGCGCGGCGGTCGTCGCCCAGGTGTGGCGGGGCGGTGGACGCCAGGCCAACCTGGCTCGGGTGCTGGCCGGAATCGATGCCGTGGGCCTCGACGACTCCGCTGGTCGATCGGTCGGGGCCCTGCTGCAGCAAAGCCGGACCGACGACGTGGTGGACGGGCATCTGGCCTTGGTCGTCCAGCCGGGCGACATGGTCCTCACTAGCGACCCCGGCGACATCACCACCATTCTCGACGCCCGTGCCGTCGTGGCCATCGTCCGCTCGATCTGAACGGAGCGGACGTCCCTTCGTAAGGCAATCAATGGTCGGAGGTGGCGACCCACAACGGAGAATCGGGTGAGTCGACTGGGACAAGGTGAGGCCCACGGGACGATGCACTACCCTGACGGCGTGTCAGATGTGACCGATCCAAGGGGGGACCTGGAGTGGGGGACACTCCCCGGCCTCGTCCAGGACGCCGCGGCCCGATTCGGTGAGGCCGCGGCCATCGTGGACGTGCACGGCCCGGGTGGGACGACCACTCGATGGTCGTTCGACCGCTTGGCCGAAGAGGTCGCCACCGCCACTCGTGCCGTCATGGCCAGGGGCATCGAACCGGGCGACCGGGTAGCCATCTGGGCTCCGAACTGTGCCGAGTGGATCGTGGCCGCACTAGGTGCCGTCGGCGCCGGCGCCGTCCTGGTCCCGCTCAATACCCGGTACAAGGGAGCCGAGGCGGCGTACATCCTGCGCGCCTCGGGAGCCCGACTGCTCTTTACCGTCCAGGGGTTCCTGGGCACCGACTACCCAGCGATGCTCGACGAGGCCATCACCGCTGGTGAACCGGTGCCCGCGCTGGAGGCCGTCATCGTGCTCCGGACCGATGACGCGGGTACGCCGGTGACCGGCGAGGCCGTGGCGTGGGACGACTTCCTGGCTGGCGCCGAACAGTGCGGGGCCGATGTGGCCGCAGGCCGTACGGCGTCGATCACACCGAACGACGTGTGCGACCTGGTCTTCACCTCGGGAACGACGGGCAACCCCAAGGGTGCGATGACCACGCACAGCCAGACGCTGCGGACGTTCGCCACCTGGGCCGAGGTAGTCGGCCTTCGTGCTGGCGACCGTTACCTCATCGTCAATCCGTTCTTCCATACGTTCGGTTACAAGGCCGGCATCCTGGCCTGCCTGATGGCCGGGGCGACCATGGTGCCCGAGCCGGTGTTCGACGTCGGCGTCATCTTGCAACGTGTGGCCGCGGAGCGGATCTCAGTACTGCCCGGCCCTCCCACCATCTTCCAGTCGATCCTCGACCATCCCGAGCGGAGTTCGTTCGACCTGTCGACGTTGCGGCTGGTGGTGACCGGTGCCGCCGTTATCCCGGTCGAGCTGATCGAGTCGCTCTGGTCGGATCTCGGCATCGAAACAGTGCTGACCGCCTACGGGCTGACCGAAGCCACCGG
>CAIVIS010000226.1 GCA_903906055.1 uncultured Acidimicrobiaceae bacterium | reverse complement strand
TTCCACGACGACACCACCGGCGTGACCACGCTGAGCAAGACGATCGTCAACCCGGGGTGGCACGCGCTCGAGCTGCACCTGAAGATGGACACGGCGGCCGGGGCGACCGGCACTGACGAGGTCTGGCTCGACAACAGCCTGGTGGCAGATCTGTCGAGTACGGCCGTGGATACCGGGACCGCACCGATCGGAGCCATGCAGATCGGCGAGACCCAGACCGGTCGGATCTACGACGTGGCCTTCGACGATGCCGCTTTTGGGACCAGCCGACTCGGCCCGATAGGCGACACCACTCCGCCGTCCGTACCGACGGGTGTGACCGCTATAGCCACGTCGGCCTTCGCCATCCAGGTCGGATGGGCGGCTTCCACCGACGATCTGGCCGTGACTGGCTACGACATCTTCCGTGACGGCGCGCTGCTGACCAGCGTAGGGACGGTGACGTCCTTCACCGACGTCACCGTTTCCGCCGGCACTACCCACACCTATGCACTACGGGCCACTGACCAGGCCGGTAATGCATCAGCCCTGTCGCCGTGGGTGTCGGCGTCGACGCCGGCGGCACTGCCGCCGATCTTCGCTGACGGGTTCGAATCGGGGAACCTATCTGCGTGGACGACCAGCGCCGTGCTTACCGTCGAGCCCACCGATGTGCGATCCGGGTCGTACGCAGCCGAGGGCAACACCGCCGTTGGATCGACGTACGCCAAGAAGACCCTGCCATCGACATACACCAATGCCTATGCACGTCTCGGGTTCAAGATCAAGAGCGCAGCGAACCAGGTCAACCTGCTCCGGATGCGGGACAGTGCTGGTGTGTCGATCGGCTACGCCTTTGTGACACTCACGGGGTATCTCGGTTTCCACAACGATGCCACCGGCATCAGCACCACTTCGACCACCACGGTGGGTGCAGGGTGGCACGCGCTCGAGCTGCACATCGGGGTCAACGGAACGGCTAGCACCATTGAAGTTTGGCTCGACGGGGTTCCGATATCGGTTCTCTCCAACTCCACCAGCACCGTCACCGCTACCGCTGTCGGCCAGCTCCAGATCGGGGAGACCGGCACCGGGACATGGGACGCCGTCTTCGACGACGTCGCTTTCGGCACTAGCCGCATCGGCTTCTGAGCCCCACGAAGACAGGCGGGACCGGTCGAGTCGGCTGGACCCGACGGGAACCGATGGCGAGTGCGCGCCGCGCCAGCCACTAGCGTCACCACCGCGAGCACTGCACCTGTAGGGGGTTGGCGGGCCGAGGGTTCGTCGGGGTTTCGATCAGGGGACGCAGGTACTGGCTTCGCACGTACCGACCAGGGAGCAAGTCATGACGCGTAAGCCCACGACCACGACCGTCCGCGAACGATTGGGGGCGCTGTACGGGCTCTTGCGGGTCAGCGACGCTGAGTTCAACGGCTTCATGGGCACCTACGACGAGCTGTTCACCGACTCACCGGAAAACACGAAGGCCGACTACGAGGCTGGCGTGCCGCTGAAGGGGTACACGCAAGGCAGCAGCTCCGAGCTCCAGCAGCTCTACCGGATCATCCACCTGCTGTGCACACTCGGCTCGGTGGAGAAGATGTACATGCCCCCCGCCATCGACGCAGAGCAGTCGGTCCTGAAAAACCAGCTCTTGTTCGAGCAGATCGTGGCCCACGACCTCGAGATCAGAGCGGGCGACAAGGTGCTGGATCTGGGGTGTGGGTGCGGCGCTATTGCGGAGAACATCGCGGCGTTGACCGGGGCGACGCCGTATGGGATCAACCTCGACAAGTCACAGATCGACAAGGCGTGGAAGAACCCCAACCTGCCAGCGGCAAACTTCACGGTCGGAGACTTCAACAAGCCACTGGCATTCGCCGACGCCTCGTTCGACGCTGTCTACGCCATCCAGCCGATGACCTACGTCACCGACCACGCCTTCACATTCGCCGAGGTGCTGCGCGTACTGAAGCCAGGTGGGATCTTCGTCATGAACGATGTCGCCGCACTCGACGCCTACGACCGAGATGACATGCACGCCCGGACGCTGATTCAGCACACTCGTGAGCTGACCGTGTTCGGCGGGTTCTGGTACTACCGGTACTGGGAGGACGCCTACACCGAGGCGGGCTTCGAATTGATCTCGTCGGTCGGGAGGAGTGCGGTGGAGATGATCAAGAAGGAGGTCGCCCTCTTCGACAAGTACGAGGCGATCTTCAGATTCCTGGCCAAGATCCATGTGATCCCCAAGAAGACCGATGCCATGATGCAGCGCATGAACGAGAACAGCCAGTCCTACATCCAGGCAGAGGAAGCAGAACTACTCACCCTCAACTGGCACTGCGTGGGACGCAAGCCCGTTTGAACTGCTCGATCAGGAGCCGGGCGCACTCCCGATGGGGGTATGGGAACGCTCCTCGAGTACCAACCGCCCATCGGACTCGAAGGCGGCGGCGGCCTCGCCGTTCAGCAGTCGTCTGATCGGGTCGCCGGCGATGGTCCCCCGCCAGCCCTGGTCGAGCCGGCTGGGCTCGCCGAGGACCACCTGGGTGATATCGGCCCGGGTGGCCAGCAGCGCCTGGTCGAAATCGAGCTCGTCGGAGATCTGGCGCACCAGGCCGGCACAGACCGCAACGGCAGCCTGGGATGCTCGGGCATCGCCCGAGTCGGGGGGGAGTCGGAGGTCACCGGCGGGCAAGGCCTGACCGCGCTGGACCGCCTCGAGGATCTCGTCGGCCCCGCCCTTGGACAGGTGTCGGGTGTCTACGCCCCGGAGCTTCTCGAGTTCCACACGGTTGCGCGGCGACCGCTGGGAGATGGTGATGATGGCCAGGTCCGACAGCACGCTGCGCCGGGGCCGGTCGACCTCGGCTGCCCGGCGCTCGCGCCATGCCGCCACCTCTTGGGCCACCGCCCGGGATCGGCCCGACAGCTTGCGCATGTCGCCGACCCGCCACCAGGCCTGCTCGGGCAACACGTCGACCCTGCGGACCGAGAGCGCTTGGGTGCACTCTTCGATGGCCCAGGCCAGACGGCCACGCTCCTCGAGTTGCGCGACCAGGGCGGAACGGAGCGCCAACAGGTGCACGACGTCGCCAGCGGCATAGGTGAGCTGGGCCGGAGGGATGGGCCGGTGCAGCCAGTCCGACAACTGGTCCGTCTTGGCCAGAGTGATCCCGAGTACCTGATCCACCAGGCGGGCCAGCGACGGGGTGGACATGCCCACGAACCCAGCCGCTATCTGGGTATCGAACACGCTGGCCGGGGCCACTCCGCATGCGGTGTGCAAGATGTCGAGGTCCTGGCTGGCGGCGTGGGCGACGGCCGTGCCCGGTCCGGCGAACAGGCGGCTCAACGGTTCGGGATCGACGGCCAAGGGGTCGACCAGCGCTACCTTGCCGGCCCAGCCGAACTGGATGAGGGCCAGCTGGGGCCAGTAGGTGCGCTCGGTGTGGAACTCGGTGTCGACGGCGTAGAACTCTTCGTCGGCCATCTCGTCGACCAGCGCTACCAGCCCGTCGCGGTCGGTGATCAGGGCGGGGGAGTCGGCGGAGGTGCTCACCTGCTGGAACGTACTCCAGCCAGGGCATCGTGCCGCGACACCGGGCGAGTACACCCCTATTGGAGCGTTGCCCATGGGCCAGGTATTCATCAGCGGTGATGTGCCAGGCTTCGCCTATGTCCGACACCGTGCTGCTGTCCTACCCCGAGCCCGGGGTCGCGCTGATAACGCTCAACCGGCCCGACCGCCTGAACGCCATGACGGCCGAGTTGGTCGGTGCCCTGCACGCACGGTTAGACGAAGTGGCCGATGATCCGAGCGCCCGGGTGATCATCCTGACCGGGGCGGGGCGGGCCTTCTGCGCCGGGCTCGACCTCACCGGCTACGGCACGCCAGCAGCCCGGGTCGATCCGGAGTCCGGAATGGTGGGTGTGGCCTTGGCCACCCAGGAGGAGATCGCCGGACTGGTGGTCCACCTCCGCCGGGTCCCCCAACCGGTAATCGTCGCCGTCAACGGGGCGGCTGCCGGCGGTGGGCTGGCGCTCGTGCTCGGTTCCGACATCCGCTTGGCCGCCACGTCAGCACGGTTTTCCGCCGCCTTCATCAAGATCGGTGTCTCGGGATGTGACATCGGCACCTCGTGGCTCCTGCCCAGGCTGATCGGGGCGGGGGCTGCCCACGAGATGATGCTGACCGGGCGACTGGTCGGATCCGAAGAGGCGGCCCGCCGGGGGCTGGTGCTGGAAGTGGTCGACAATGAAGCGCTGGGGGAGCGGGCACTCGCCGAGGCCCGCCTGGTCATGGCCAACTCCCCGTTGGGGGTGCGGCTCACCAAGGAGACCATGTGGGCGTCGTTGGAGATCGGCGGCCTGGCCGCCGCCATCGCCTTGGAGAACCACACGCAGATCCTGTGCCTCAACACGCCCGACCAGCGCGAGGCCGTCCTGGCGTTTTTGGAGAAGCGGCCGCCTCGCTGGGCGCCCGGCCAGTAGGACTCGACGGCAGCACGGCCGCCGATCAGGTCTGGGTCAGACGATCCGTTGGGCCAGCACTCGGCCGTTGTCGTGCATGACGGTGCGGATCTCGTCGGCAGAGAACCCCTGGCTGGCCAGGTCGTCGGCGAAGGTCCTGGGCTCGGCCAGGCCTTCGGCGTGGGGCCAGTCGGAGCCGAACAGCAGGTGCTCGAGTCCCATGATGTCGCGGACGGCGGCCAGGTCGTCCTCGTAGTACGGGGCGACCCACACGTGGTTCCGGAGCGTCTCGACCGGGTCGGATGCGAATCCGGTCGGCATCTGGCCGTAGACCTTCTTCAACTTCTTCACCAAGGGGAGCACCCACTCCGATCCTGCCTCGATGCTGGCTACCCGCACCTTCGAGAACCGGTCGAAGACACCCTGGCAGACCAGTGCGGCCATGGTTTCATACGGCGGGCGGTCGGCACTGATGACGACCCGCAGCGGCGTGTGGCTGAAGGCTCGGAAGTCGCCGTGCGGCTCCCAGTCTTCGACGTAGCGCCCATACCCAGCATCACCGGAGTGCACACCCACGGTCACGCCTGCCTCGTTGACCCGGGCCCAGAACGGGTCGAACCGGCGGTCCCCTGGCGAGGTCATCCCCGTGGCCGTGCGCACCGGTCCACCCTTGATGCAGACGATGCGAGCATCCTTGGCCAGCACTGACTCGAGTTCGGCTACGGCAGCATCCACGTCGACCAGGGGGATCATGGGAGCGGCGTAGATCCGGTCCTGGTAGGCGTAGCCCCAATCCTCATCGAGCCACTTGTTGAACGCGCCAAAGGCGGCCACTGCGGCCTCGGGGTCGTCCTTCAGCGCCTCCTCCATACCTACGCCGAGGGTGGGGAAGAGGAAACAGCCGTCGATGCCCTGGTCATCCATGACGGCCAGACGTGCGTCACGGTCGCGGTACTCGGGACGGATGGGCTCGAGGTCGCCGAAGAGCGCGGCCATGCCTTTGCCTTCGGGGTTGCGGCCGCGGAAGTACTCGTCGAGGGCGCCGGGCTTGGCCACCGGGTCGAACGTGGGATTGGGGATGAACCGGTTGATCTTGCCAGCCACCAAGAGGCGTTGGCGCCCGTCGACTTCGGCCCACTGCATGGCTCGTCGAGCCATCTTCGGGTCGAGGTGGCGGGTGAAGGCGTCGGTGGCCTCGTAGTAGTGGTTGTCGGCGTCGAAGGTGGTGAAGTCGATGGGCATGGTGCCTCCAGGTTCGATGTGGGCTGGCTCAGGACTCGGCGAGGCCGAGGACACGCAGTGCATTGGTGCGGAGGAACTTCGGCCACACGTGATCCTTGAACCCGACGTTGCTCATCTCGGTCATGATCCGCTCCAAGGAGAGGCCCATCGGAAAGTATCCGGCGTAGATGATCTTGTCGGCACCCCGGGTGTTGGCGAAGTCGACGATGTCGGACGGGTAGTACTTGGGGGCGAAGGCGCTGGTCGAGTAGTGGAGCCCTGGCCATTTGAGCATCAGCTTGATGGCTAGCTCGGTCCACGGCTCGCAGCCGTGGCGGGTCACGAAGACCAGTTCGGGGAAGTCGTACATGACCTCGTCGATCAGGGCGACGTCCTGAGGGGCGAACTTGAGCCGGGGCCCGGGTACGCCCGCACAGCAAAACACGGGGATCCCGAGCTCCACGCACTTGGCGTAGATGGGATACATGAGCTTGTCGTTGATGGCGACCTGGGGGTAGGTGCCCGACGGAAACACGCCGACGGCCCGAATGCCCCATGTCTCGTAGGACCGCACGATGGATCGGATGCCGTCCATCCCATCGTTGGGGTCGACCGACAGGGAGGGGATGAACCGGTCGGGGTAGCGCTTCAGCGCCTGGTCGCCGGTGCCGTCGGGGTCGTCCACGCCGATGAGTCCCTTCTCGACACCCCAGAGGTCCATCTCCCCGATGGTGACCGCGATCGGGTCGACCTTGCCGCGCAGCTCTTTTTCGGGCACGTCCTTGAACATGTACTCGGCCGGGAACTCGAACTCTTCCTTCGACTGGGTGTCCTTGGTCTGGCGGGTGATGAAGGCATAGACGGCCTTCATGTCGTCATGGGGGAAGCCGATCATGGTGTCCACGATCCCCACGTTGTTCGGCATGCCCACGGTCGTCCCCCTCGTCTTCGGTCGGCTCATGTTATTGGCCCCGAGACAGCCTTTCGACGGCGGTTCTGAAACACTGACCCGGATCTGGCGTCGAAGGTTCATCCAACGGGGCCCCGGCAACGAATAATTGGTGCAACACGGTTCCCGGGAGGCAGGCCAGAACCACACATGCGGTCGGCGGGCGAGCAAGTAGCACCTCTTTGCAATGGCGGCTGCAGAGAAACCCAACCAAAGGAGAGCAATGAGAACCAGTAATTTGAGGAAGCGACTGACGGCCCTCGTGGCCGCCAGCACGATGGCGGGTGGACTCGTCTTGGCGTCGGCTGCATCCGCACCGGCAACCGCCGGTGCCGCGGTACCGGCATCCACCGACGCCACTGTCACCGTCGTCCACGGAATCCCCGGGGCGAACGGTGTACCCGTCGATATCTACGTAGATGGAACCCTCGACCCGAACTTGTCCGGACTTACCTTCGGCCAGGTCAGTGCACCTCAATCGCTGCCACCTGGCACCTATACCTTGGCCGTCAAGACGGCTACCGCACCGGTGGCCACAGTCGCCACGGCCACGGTCACGTTGACCGCCAATGAGAACGCCACCATCACGGCCAATCTGGATACGAAGGGCTCCCCGGCGCTCAACGTGTTCTCCAACCCCACCACGCCAGCCCCCGCTGGCGATGCCTGGGTGGTCGTGCGCCACGTGGCTGATGCCCCCGGGGTCGATGTCTACTCGGGCTCGACCAAGGTCATCACCGATGCGACCAACCCGAACTCGGCCGGACCGATCGCCGTCCCCGCTGGACCGCTGACGGCGTCGGTGAAGCTGACCGGTACGAACACCACCGTGCTCGGCCCGCAGACCCTGAACTTGGCCGCCGGGAACGTCTACATCGTGTACGCCATCGGTGACGCCACGGCCGCCCCGAGCACCCTGACCGACACGGTCCAGGCCTACGGCGTCGGCAACACCAGCCGAGGAGCGAATCAAGCTTCGGTCACCGTTGTCCACGGCGTGCCGAATCTCCCGGTCAATGTCTGGCTGCAGCAGACGGGCAGCACCACATGGGTGCCTGCCCTGGTCGACTACCAGTTCGGTGAGGCGATGACTCTGTACGCAGCCCCCGGCACGTACAACGTGGGTCTGGCGCCGGTCAATGTCGCACCGACCGCCCAGAACTTCGTGCTGAGCGCCAACGGTGTGGCCCTGACGGCCAATGAGAATGCAACGATCACGGCCAACCTGAGTGAGACGGGCACCCCGAAACTCAACGTGTTCGGCAACTCGCCTGCTCCCACCCCTGGTGGCAGCGCGTTTGTCACCGTCCGACACATCGCTGAGGCCCCCTGCGTCGACGTGTACGCCGGAGCCGCCAAGGTGATCTCCAACCTCTGCAACCAGGACGGCAATTCGTCCGACACCCTTGCGGTGCCGGCCGGAGCGCTTACGGTCTCGGTGGCTGCGGCTGGGTCTGTTCCCCCGGTCACTCCGGTGCTCGGCCCAGCGACCCTGGCCCTGGTGGCTGGTCATTCGTACATCGTCTACGCCATCGGTTCGCTTGTCGGTGAGACCCCCACATTGACCACGGCGATCCAGGACATCGTTGTCGGCCAGGCGACTACCGGCAGTGGTTATCGCCAGGTGGCCACCGACGGCGGCGTCTTCTGTTTCGGGAATGCCTCGTTCTACGGGTCCATGGGCGGTTCTGCGCTCAACGCTCCGATGGTCGGCATGGCCAATACCGGTGACGGCAAGGGCTACTGGACCGTTGCGTCCGACGGTGGCATCTTCGCCTACGGCAACGCCAAGTTCTACGGCTCGATGGGAGGGACCCATCTCAACAAGCCGGTCGTCGGAATCGTCGGCACACCCGACAGCCTCGGCTACTGGCTTGTCGCCTCTGACGGCGGTATCTTCGCCTTCGGCGACGCTGCCTTCTACGGTTCGACCGGGGGGCTCACCCTCAACAAGCCGGTAGTCGGAATCGCCGGTACCCCTGACGGCATGGGCTACTGGCTGGTCGCCTCCGACGGTGGCATCTTCGCCTACGGCGACGCTGCCTTCTACGGTTCGACCGGGGGGCTCACCCTCAACAAGCCGATCCTCGGCATGGACGGAGTACAGAGCACGTCGACGCCCGCCACATACGGCGGCACCGGCTACTGGCTGGCTGCATCCGACGGCGGCGTCTTCGCCTTCGGCTCGGCCGGTTTCTTCGGCTCGGCCGGCAGCATCACCCTCAACAAGCCAGTTGTCGGTGTGGCGACCACGCCGACCAATACCGGCTACTGGTTGGTGGCCTCCGACGGCGGAGTCTTCGCCTACGGGAACGCCTCCTTCTACGGTTCCATGGGCGGCACCACGCTCAACAAGCCGATCGTGGGTATGGCTACCACCTGATCACCTTCGTCGATCAATGCTGCACACAAGGCCGGGGGTCATCAGACCCCCGGCCTTGTGCATGCCATGCCCCGACCGGTCCGGCTGGCGGCTAGGACAACTTCCGTGACCGGTCTGCCAGGGAAACTCCACAACTGCTAGGAAGGTCCCATGGCCTCCGCCACCGAACTGACCCCCGTCGTCGATGTCCGCCGTGCTGGCACCCGGTTCGTCACCGACTTCGGCTGGCTCGACTCCAAGCACTCCTTCGCCTTCGGCCACCACCGGAGCCAGACCAACCTCCACCACGGGCTCCTCTTGGTCAACAACGACGATCGGGTGGCGGCGGGCACCGGATTCGAGACCCACCCCCATCGGGACATGGAGATCGTGACCTGGGTGCTGGGCGGCTCCCTGGTCCACCAGGACTCGATGGGCAACAACGGCATCATCTATCCCGGTCTCGCCCAGCGGATGAGTGCCGGCACCGGCATCCGCCACTCCGAAAAGAACGACTCCTGGAACATCTCCGGCGCAGTACATGAGACCCCGGTGCACTTCATCCAGATGTGGGTCGTGCCCGACGAGCAGGGGATCACGCCGGGCTACGAGCAGCACGAGATCGAGCCGGAGCGCCTGGCTGGCGGTCTGGTCACGGTGGCCTCGGGCAGGGCCGGGCACGCTGACGATACGGCAGTGCGGATCGCCAACCGCTATGCCGCCCTGCACGCCGCCCGGCTCAGCCCCGGCCAGGAGGTCACCTTGCCCGAGGCCCCTTACCTGCACCTGTTCGTGCCCCGAGGATCGGTGACCCTCGAGGGGGTCGGCGAGTTGGCCGAGGGCGACACCGTCCGGTTCACCGCCGTGGGCGGGCACCGGGTCACCGGGGTCACGGACGCTGAGATCCTGGTGTGGGAGATGCACGCCGGCCTGGCCGTCTGAGCAGGGAGCGCTCGACTCTCAAGCCCTATGGCCACGAGGGCAAGGGCTACGCCAAGATCCTGGTCGACGCGTTCGGACCCAGTTCCTACCGGTTCCGGTGTCGACCAGACTCCCCACGGATTGCGCTGATATCCTCAGCCCGTGACCCGGCCCGACTATCCCCGCGCCTCGCGCCGCTGGGCTCCGCTCCTCCTTGTCGTGGCCACGGCCATCGGCGCGGCTGGATGTGGAGGAAATGCCTCCGGGGCCGGCCATGTCACCTACGTAGCGGCCGGTCAGCTGCCCGCCTCGGCCATACCCGCCGGTAGCGGCAAGAACGCCGGTGGGTCCACGGCTGCCACGGTCCCGCTGGCCAAGGTGAGCCCGACCACTGCCATGTTCACGGCCGTCGGGATCTTCCAGTCCTGTCTGACCAGCCTAGGGGTGACCTTCATCGGGGTCCCGAGCGCGGCGGACCCGAATTCACCGGCCAACAACCCGTCTTACCTCAAGAACCTGCAGACTTGTGCGGCCCGTAGCAACATCCTTCAGGCCCTCAAGGCCGTCCAAAGCGCCCAGGAGAACCTGACACCGGCTCAGGTGAAGAAGCAGAACGAGCAGTACCTCAAGTGGCGCACCTGCATGATCGGCAAGGGGTGGGGGATCCCGACGCCGACGCCCAATGCCAAGGGGCTCCTCTTCTCCTTCGGAGGTGCCGCCGGCGGCACCTCCGACTTCCAGCCGCCTCCTGGGCAGAGCGTCCTGTCCAGTTCCGATCTGCAAGCCTGCGCCGCCAAGGTGCAGGTGCGCGGTTCCTGACCAGACCCCGGGGGTCTTCCGTTGACTCGTACCCGAACATTCGTCGTCGTGGGCATCGTGGCCGTCATCGCGGCCGTGGGCATCACCTATGCGGTAGCCGGTGGCAGCACTTCCACCAGCAAGGATGCCGTGGCAGTATTCAGCCGCGTCCAGGCCCGCACCCTCCAGGACACCGTCACCCTGTCCGGCACGCTGTCTCGTAAGTCGATCCGCAACGTGGATGCCACTGGCCAGGCCCTGGTCAGCTCGGTCACCGCCAGCGCAGGGGACATCGCCAAGGAGCAGCAGACGCTGTTCGCCCTAGGCGGACGCAGCGCTGTCACCGAGCCGGGGACACTGCCCTTCTTCCGCTCGCTGGCCCCTGGATCCCGGGGACCAGATGTGCTGCAGCTGAAGCGGATCCTGGCCGCGTCCGGAAACTCTCCGGGACCGATGGACGACTTCTTTTCGCAACAGACCCAGTTCGCCCTGGCCCAGTGGCAGTCCCAGCACGGCTATCCCAACGCCTCGCCGGCCAACCAACAGGCCGTGACCGTCTCGCTCGTGCAGGGGGTCGGCTATCAGCTCGGGGCCCAGGACTCGGCTCCGCTGATCATCGGGCCCCCCGCACCCAAGACCAGCGCGTTCCACACCGGTTCTGGCACCCACCACGCGTCGCTGGTCTCCGTCGAGCCACATGTCGCCCAGCCCGTCCTCACCATCCAATCGACGGCCGGGCGGGTCACCCAGGGCATGCCGGCCAACTTCGTCATCAGTGCCTCCGAGTCGTCGACCAGCCCGACCACCATCAGTCTGATCACCGGGGGTACGGCCACCAGTCAGGACATCGTCACTCCGCCCGCCGAGGTAGTCCTCCCCGCCGGTGCCACCCAAGTGGCGGTCACGGTGCAGACGCGGTCCACTACCACCGTGTCTGCTGACCCGGTGATCACCGAGTCCATCGGGGCTGGCACCGGGTACATCGTCGGCTCGCCGGCAAGTGCATCGACCACCATCGCCAACAGCAACCTGCCGCAGCTGACCCTCACCGGAGGCAGCACGGTCTCGCCGGGTGGAACGGCTACCCTCACCATCACCGCCGACCAGGCTCCGCTCCAGGCCATCCAGGTAGTGGTCGGGGTGACCGGCAGCGCCCAGCCAGGCACCGACTACAACCCGGTCAATCCGGTGGTCAACCTCTGTGCCGGCTGCACCACGGCCACCGTGTCGATCAGCACCCTGTCCACCACGGTCATCCAGCCGGACAAGTACATCGTGGCCTCGCTGCAGCCGTCGCCCGGGTCGTACTCGGTCGGCTCACCGGGTACGGCAGTGGTCACCCTGGCCGGCAGTCATGCCCAGCCGACCGTGACCATCACGGCGGCCAGCACCTACCTCCAGAAGGGGCAGCCCTATGCCGTCTCCATCGGGCTCAACCAGGCAGTGAGCACCCCGCTCACCATCCAGCTGTCCTATGGCGGCACGGCGGTCCAGGGCACCGACTACAACCAACCGGCTGGCAGCATCATCGTGCCCGCCGGCCAGACCTCCACGCAGGTAGCTATCCCCACGGTCACCAGTAACACGGTCCAGGGCGATCACACGCTCTCGGTCTCGGTCGCCTCGAGCGGGTCGTATCAGGTGGGCAATCCGTCCACCGTGTCGACCACCATCACCTCGTCGGTGCTACCGGTGCTGACCATCTCATCTTCGGCCCCCTCGGTCGTCCAGGGGGGATCGGCCACCTTCACCATCACGGCCAGCCAGGCTCCGGTGAAGGACACCACGGTGAGCTTCGCCGTCCAGGGCACCGTGCAGGCAGGCCAGGGATACGTCCCGTTGGCTGGTGCCGCGCTGCTTCCGGCCGGCCAGACCAAGGTCAGCGTGGTCCTGCAGTCGATTCAGACCGACGTCACCTTTCAGCCCACCGACATGATCGTGGGGCAGTGGCCGACCCGTATCGGCCAGGTCAACGTCAAGGCCGGCCAAGCAGTGGCTCCGGGCCAAGCCATTCTGTCGCTGGTCGAGCCAGACCTCAGCGTGACGCTGCAGGCCTCGGCGGCTGATCGCACCAAGCTGGCCGTGGGTCAGCGGTGCAAGGTCCAGATCGACGGGGCGAACGACGAGGGGACCGGGGTCATCACAGAGTTGGACACGGATACCACTCAGGTGGGGACGTCGCAGGTCTACGAGGGGCAGATCGCCCTGACTGGACTTACCGGGGCCGACGGTTCGCAGGTGTCGATCACGGTGATCGACCGCCAGATCGACAACGCCTTGACCGTGCCGATTGCTGCGGTCAAGCAGCAAGGTTCAGGCGCCAACGTGGTCCGAGTGGTCGACCTCAAGCACGGCGGCCGAATCACCGAGGTACCGGTGATCACCGGGATGACCGAGGGCTCGTACATCCAGATCAGTGGCGGTCTCGACCTCGGCCAGGTGGTCCTCGTGCAGGTCACGCCACCCTCATGAGACGGGTCCTCCCATGACGGGAACGATGATGGACACTCCGCCGACCGGCGTGCCGCCGGTACAGGCGCACCCGCTTTTGGAGCTCGAGTCGGTGTCGCGCGTCTACGGCGAAGAGATCGAGGTCTACGCCCTGCGTGAGGTCTCCCTGCAGATCCACGCCGGCGAGTTCATGTCGATCGTCGGGCCCTCGGGTTCGGGCAAGTCCACCATGCTGGGTCTGCTCGGCGTCCTCGACCTCCCGACGTCGGGCACCATCCGAGTGGCGGGCCAGGACGTGAGCCTCCTCGACGACCCCACCCGGTCCAAGTTGCGGGGCGACTCCATCGGCTTCGTCTTCCAGCAGTTCCACCTGATCCCTCATCTCACGGCAGTGGGCAACGTCGAGACTGCGCTCCTCTACCGGGACATGCGGCCCAAGGAGCGCCGCGAGCGCTGCGTGGCTGCACTCGAAGAGCTCGGGCTCGGCGCCCGCGCCGACCACCGTCCCGTGCAGATGTCGGGAGGCGAGCAGCAGCGGGTGGCGTTGGCCCGAGCCATCGTCACCGAACCGCTCATGATCCTGGCTGACGAGCCGACCGGCGCCCTCGATTCGTCGAACGCCGCCCACGTCCTCGAGATCTTCAAGAACCTCCAGTCGCCAGAACGTGCAGTGGTGATGGTCACCCACGACCTGACGGTGGCGGACACGGCGAACCGCAAGATCTCCATGCGGGACGGCCAGATCGTGGGCGACGACATGCTGCGGGCGCCGGCCCGATGAGCAACTTCGACGACCTCCTCGGTGTGGCCTGGTCAGGACTGCGGGCCCGCAAGATCCGCACCCTGCTCATCATGCTCGGTCCGATCATCGGCGTGGCCGCCATGGTCAGCGCTGTCGGGCTGACCGAGAGTGCCAAGGGAGCCCTGCAGGCGCAGCTGTCCGAGCTCGGGACCAACCTGGTCATCGCCCAGGCCGGCGGGTCGTTCGGGTCACAGAACCCGACCTTCCCGAAGGACTCCGTCGAGCGGGTCGAGAACGTCTCCACGGTGACCGGTGCCTCGGCTACCACCAACCTGTCCGGTGTCATCGCGCTGCCCGTCAAGGGGGCCAAGAACTACTACCAGGCCTTTCCGGTCCCGGTACGTGCCGCGGACGTGAACCTTCCTGCCGTGCTCGCGGTACCGATGATCAGCGGACGGTGGCTCAACGGAGCCGACACCGAACTGCACACGCGGTCGGTCGTGTTGGGCCAAGGTATTGCCAAGCAGTACGGCTACCTTTCGGGGGAGTCGAGGACAATCGATCTGAACGGCACCAACTTCGGTGTGGTGGGCGTGCTCGCCACCGTTCCGCTCGACCCGCAGCTCGACAACGCCGCCTTCGTCACTCAGTGGTCGGCCCAGAACATCTTCCACACCAACGGCGAGCCCAACCAGATCTACGTCCGATCGATGCCTGGCACGACTCAAGCGACGGCAAAAGTGATCCCGACGGCGGTGAACCTCGGTGGCCCTGTCCAGACATCGACGCAGATCCCGAGTGACGTGCTCCAGGCTGCCGCTCAGGCCGACAAGACGCTCCAGCAGGTGGCCTTGCTGGCTGGCTTGCTGGCCCTCACCGTCGGGGGTATCGGCATCGCCAACGTGATGTCTATCTCGGTCATCCAGCGCTCCCCCGAAATCGGAATCCGACGCGCCGTAGGCCACAGCCGGTCGAAGATCGGGTTCCAGTTCCTCCTCGAATCGCTGTTCGTCGGCGTGCTCGGAGGGTTCATCGGTGCCGTGCTGGGGGTGGCCATCGTGTACGCGGTGTCCACCTTCGCGGGCTGGGTGGTGGTCATTGCCTACGCCGACATCCCCATCTGGATGGGCCTGGCGCTGATCGTTTCCATCACCGCCGGGCTCTACCCGTCGATCAAAGCGGCCCGGCTCGAGCCGCTGGAGACCCTGCGACTGGGCTGACGCCTGAGGTGACGAATGAGGTGAGCGGCTAGCCGCCGCTCGATGGTGCGGCGCCCGTTGCCGCCGAACTGGCCCCGGACCCCGAACCACCAGTCCCCGATGCCGACCCCGCGGACGCAGCGCTGCCGTCGCTGCTGGCAGATCCCGTGCTGGTGTCCGCCGATCCTGCGCTGGCACCTGCGCTGGCACCAGCGCTGGCAGACCCACCAGACCCGGTCGAAGAACTGCCGGCCGAACTCGACGGTGCTGGGGCTGCTGGCGGCACAGACATGTCCGAGTTGGCGGTGTGTCCGAGTCCGTGGGGGTTGGATCCGAGGGGACCCCCATAGTCGGTGCTCACGCCGGTGCCCGATGAGGTGGCGGCCATGGTGACGCCGACGGCCACGAGGACGGCCAAGACAATGGCGGAGATAGCGGCGGCACGGCGGAAGGACGAGGATCGCACGCTACTGAGCATGCCAGAACGACCCACCCCGGCGCTGGCCGGTCCCCCAGTTGGTTGCAGGCACCCGGCGGCGGCCGAGGCGATGGTTACGAGCAGGGCCGCCACCGTGGCGCTGCGGCGGACTCTGCTGGAGCAGACGCCGGTCATGGCAGGGTCAGCCCACTCCATCGGCGGACTCCTCGATGCCGTCAGCATCGGGATCCTCGGGTCCGCGGACGTAGGCGGGTGCAACCGCCGGTGGAGCAGATGACTCGTCGAGCGAGTCGATGGCGATTCGCATGGTGCGGCGTGGATCGATCAGGAGCATGGCCATGACGATCACGCCGATCGCCCCCAGGGCTGAGCCGACCGATAGCCCGTCGGCCACGAAGCCGATCGCCTCTTGGCCGACGGGGACGAAGATGGCGGGGATCAGGGCATAGGCCGTCAATACCGAGTTTCGCGACCCGGCCGGAGCGAACATCTGGACGATGGAGCCGAGGATGGTGATGTTCATGTTGATGGTGAAGCCGACGGGGACCAGGATCAGGGCTGTCGCCACCAGGGTGAAGGTGGCACTTCCGTGCTGGCGAAGGACCAGGGAGATCCCCAACAGGCTGAGGCCGAACACGAAGAAGCAGATGCGCTGCGTGTGTCCCCATCCAATCCGACCGTGGATCTTCCCCATGGCCCAGCCGAGGGCCAGGCCGCCGAGGATGCTGGCCGTCTGGAGCACGGACAGGTACATGGCGTTGGTGCCGATGGAGCTGGCGATGGCCGGGAGGGTGACGGCGTAGCCACCGACGATGAAGCACCAGGCGCTGAAGATGCAGGCGGCCTTCATCTCGGTATTGCCGCGGATGACGGCGATGCCCTGGCGGAACGGCTCCCGTGGCTGCCCCTTGATCGGTGCGCGCTTCAAGATGCGAGCGACCGACAGGCCTTCGATCATGGAGGCCAGGGCGCCGAACAGGAAGACCCAGGTCGATCCGACCAGTGCATAGATAGCGCCACCCAGCAGCAGTCCGATGATGGTCCCTGCCGATCCGAACCGGCCCAGGGCCCCGTTGAACTCCGGCACCTTGCCAGGTGCCGCGATCATGGCCCGCACCAGGCTGGTCGCCGGACCCGAGAGTGCGTAGAGGATGCCGACCAGCAGGTACCAGAGCAGCAGGCTGGCGGTGGTGAGATCGCCCATCATCGACAGGACTACCGGGATCAGCCCGGCTACTCCGATCGCGGTGCGAGAGTAGACGTAGAGCTTGGGGCCACCCCACACGCGAGCGAGGTAGGTGGCCGGTCCGGGCAGTAGCAGCGCCGGCAGGTTGGAGCACACGACGATGAGCCCGGTGACGGCGACCGAACCAGACTGCTGGTAGATCAGGTACGAGGTGACGATCCCCACCATGGAGCTTCCGATGGAGAAGATGAACGTGCCCCATAGATGCCGGACCCGCACGTCGGCGAAGAGATCCGGTGCTTCCTCGATATTGCTCACTACCGATCTCCCCTAGTGCCTGTTCCTTTGGACTGCTCGGCCCGGGCGACGACACCGATGACAGCCACAACGACTCGATTGTTGCGGCCTAGCGCCACTACTGGCCGACCACTCTTGAACCCGCCCGTCGAACCCCACGTCGAAGGGAACAGTTCGGAGCGGACCCAAGGTACCACTGCACACATGTGATCACTCTGGTGGCATTCATGCCCATCCATGTGTATCGATACGGATCGCCCATGGCCCTCCATGATGCGTGTCACACCGGACCTCTAACGTGGCCGCAAGGCAGGAGACGATCAGATCGGTGGTGCACCATGCGGACTTTCCTGGGCTTTGTTACGGGTTTCGTGATGACGATCCTCATCGCCTCGCTGGTGGTCGCCCTCATCACCGGAAACTGGGCGGCGGTCGGCGCTCTGATCCTGTTCATCGGTATCGCCTGCCCGAACTTCGCCAAGCAGGCGAAGAAGGACCGGGCGAAAAAGGAGCGAGAGTTGGAGCGCCAACGGCAGTTCCAGAGCATGTGCGGACCAGGTGGCCACTGCGCTGGCTGCAACTGCCGCTAAGGGCCCCGTTGTGGGGGCAGACCTGATCTGACCTGTTCCGACGGGAAGATTTGGGACTTTGGTCCTACCAAGTAGCGGGTTTACCCTGCCGATGAGGCTGCCATGAGGCGAGTGCTGGCTGCAGCGACACCAGGGCAGAAGTTTCGGATAGCGGCGGTGGCCGCGGGTGTGCTGTCCGCCACCTATCTGGCGTGGATCGTTGTTGCCGTAGGTGGCCCCCGCGTCACGCTGGCTGTGGATGATCTCGGACAGATGGCGGCGGCCTGGGCGGCGGCACTCATCTGTGCGATGGCGGCCCAACGATCGATGGCGGCACGGGCCACATGGGGACTGCTTGCCATCTCGTGCTTTCTTTGGGGAGCAGGTGAGGCGGCATGGTCCTGGTACGCATTGGTGCAGAACACGCCGGTCCCGTTCCCCTCGATGGCTGACGTCGGTTTCCTGACTGCTGTCCCGTTCGCCTGTGCCGCCCTGCTCGTCTACCCCAGCGGGTCCCGGCGGACCACCGATCGGATCCGCGGCGTCCTGGACGGCTGCATCATCGCAGTCGCCATCTTGTTCGCCAGTTGGGCCACGATCCTGGGGCCGATCTACCGTTCGCATAAGGACAGCCTGCTTGGCCAGGTCATCGTGCTGGCCTATCCGATGAGTGATGTGGTCATGGTCTCGTTGGTGATCATCTTGATGGCCCGGACCTGCAGTCGGGGCCGTGAGAGCCTCGGCTTGGTCATGGCCGGCTTGGTGGCCTTTGCCGCAGCCGACAGCGGATTCGCCTACCTGACCGAAGTGGGCCGGTACACCGGTGGGAACTTTCTCGATGTCGGCTGGGTGGCCGGGTACCTCCTGATTGGACTCGGGGCGTTGTGGGCCATCTGGCACCCTCCCGTCGTCGTCGACCGCGACGATGAGTCGACCGTCTCACTGGTGGCACCGTATGTGCCCGTCCTGGTCGTCCTGGTCGCCACTTCGGTGCAGCTGATCCGCGGCCGTCACATCGGGATCGTCTCGTGGGTGATGGCTTTCGGGCTGGCCCTGCTGGTCCTCGGGCGAGAGGCCTTGCAGTTGGCGGGCAGAGCGAAGGAGGTCCGCCAGATGCCCAGTGCAACGGCTGTCGACGCAGATGAGTTGGCATCCGGGTCCGAGGAAGACCCGGTGCTCATGGGAAGGGCACCATGATGGCGGTTTCGACGGCTGGGTCCTCCTCGAGTGACACGACCGTGCAGTGGGTGCCCAATCACTACAGCCCGCGACGTCCTGCGCCGCACCGAACGGGGCCATCTTCGAAAAGCACTGTTCCGTCCCGTCGTCCGGACCGGTGGGTCATCCGGTCCGTCACCCTGGCCACTACGGCCTTCGCACTGCTCGACCTGTACCTGCTGGTCTCCAAGCATCACTAGGTTCGTTCGCCAGCTTGGTGAGATGGATGTACTGAAAAAGTCAGATCCGCACCGGACATGCGAACCGGATGCAACCACTCACCTCGCGGCTGAGCCACCGCATCCCAGTCTCGCCTGGCCTCGGGCAGTCGCTTGGCCTCGGTGCCGGACTGGC
>CAIVIS010000225.1 GCA_903906055.1 uncultured Acidimicrobiaceae bacterium | reverse complement strand
TCGGACAGGGATCCCACGATGCGTGGATCGTACGGCACCGACCCAGGTACCGCGTTGCCGGTCAGGGCTAAAAGCTGGGGACGTACCCGCCGCGGCCCATCGATTCGCTGACGAACGGATCCACCGAGTCATCGACGCCGCCTACCACCTCGGTGATCCACTCCAGACGCTGACGCAGGATCCGATCTACCCCACCCTGAAGAGTGGACGAACTGACCGCGCACGAACTGCAGGCTCCCTGGAGCTGCACCTCGACCACACCGGACTCCACATCGGCCGAGATGAGAGCGAGGTCGCCACCATCAGCCTGCACCGATGGCCGCATCAGTTCGATGATGGCGGTCAGAGCTGCGAGCCGTTCGGCGCGCTCCTCGTCAGAAAGGGCCACGGAAACCCCATCCGCACCTGCAGTTGCGTCCTGGTCGCCATCGGGCTGCGTCACTTCGGGGTCCACGATCTCGTCTTTCCGCCGGATCGGTCGTCCGGCACGAGCTGACGGTCCGTCATGCTCTCCCCCATTCTGCCCTGTCGGCCGACCCAACCGTGCGCCGGGCCTGCGACCAGCCGTCGGCACCGCCATGAGCGGCCGCCGCCCAACCAACCGGTCGCCACAGATGCCAGAGCCCGGGGGTACGATGCGGCGTGGCAACGGCGCGACATTTCGAGCCCCCAGGGGCTATCGGGCTCATCCTGCCCACCCTCGTCCAGGACACCGTCCCGACATGGGCGGCAGATCCCGGCACCACCGCACCAGACGCCGACCCCCTGGTCGAACTGGCCGATCTGTGCCGACAGGCCGAAGCGGCCGGAGCCGATGCCCTCTGGGCCTGTGACCACCTGTTCTGGCATGGTCCGTGCCTCGAGTGCATGGTCGTCCTGACGGTGGCGGCCACCGCCACCGAACGAGCCGCCCTCGGCACCTGCGTCATTCAGCTACCCTTGCGCCGGGCAGTATCAGTAGCCAAGCAGACCGCCACCCTCCAGACCCTCAGCCGGGGACGGATGATCTTGGGGGTAGGTGTTGGCAGCCACCCCGGCGAGTACGAGCAAGTGGGCGCGGCCTACCACCGCCGGGGCCACGATCTCGATACTGGAATCGGCGAACTTCACCGGGCGTGGGGCTCCGGTGCCGGGCACACCGCTGGTGACACGTCATCGGCCGATGCCACCGAGCGCTACCGCATGCTGCCGGCACCCGCTCCGGTGCCGGTGTGGGTCGGCGGCTCCTCTGAAGCCGCATTGGTCAGAGCGGCCCGCCTGGCCGACGGCTGGATGCCGCTGTTCTTGTCGGTGGATGAGTACGCCGATGCGATCAAGCGCCTGACCAAGGAGACCGAGTCATCGGGCCGGGCCCCAGAAGCGGTCACCCCGGCCATGGTCCTGTTCGTCTCGTTGGACGAAGATCGTGCACGCGGCGTGGCCAAAGGCACCGGATGGATGGGCTCTCTCTACGGACTTCCGCCCAAGGCGTTCGAACGCCATCTGGTGGCCGGATCCGCCGCTGAGGTGGCGGCACGGGTCGCCCAGTACCGGGACGCCGGGGCCGCCCACATCGCCGTCTACGTCACCGACGACCAGCCCATCGACCAGTTCGAGCACCTCATGGCCGCCCTGCCGGCCGCCGGCGTGCCGACCCACAAATAACCGACCCAGACCCAGTCGACCCGGAACTAGCCCACCAGCAACCAGGCCCCAGAACAGAGGACCCATGGACCGATCCACCTACATCGTGGGAACCGCCACCACCCCCATGCAGCGCCGCGACCTCTCCATCGAGGAGATGTCCCACCAAGTGGTCGACCATGCCCTGTCCGATGCCGGCATGACTCCCGACCAGGTCGACCTGGTCGTCTTCGGCAACGCCACTGCCGGCCGCCTGCTCAACCAGGCCTGCATCCGCGGCCAAAGCTTCCTCCTCGATGCCGGGCTGCGCAACGCCGGAATCATCAATGTGGACAACTCGTGCGCCGGCGGATCCTCCGCCCTCCACCTGGCCAACCTGTCTACCCTCGGAGGCGGCGGCACGGTGCTGGCCGTCGGGGTCGAGAAGATGTGGACCGGTCACCGGTTGGAGACCCTGGCCGGCATCGAAGACGGCGTGCCCGAGGTCGACCGGGCCTTCATGCACGGCAATTGGGAGAACCCGTCGGGGTCGGTGCTGATGGCGCTCAACGCCAAGTGGACGGTCGAGCACATGGGTACCTGGGGCACCACCGTCGAGCAGATCGCCGCGGCTGCCGTCAAAGCCCGCAAGCACGGTGCGCTCAACCCCAACGCCCAGTTCCAGAGCGAGGTGACCCTGGCTGAGGTGCTGGCCTCCTCCCCCGTAGTTGCGCCGCTGACCCGACTGATGTGCTCCTCGTTCACCGATGGGGCAGCCGCCGTCGTGCTCTCGCTCGAGGCGCGCAAGGGTGCACCTCGCATCGTCTCCAGCACCGTGCGCTCCGGAAACGGCGAGATCGACTACCACGAGCGGTTGGCCGAAACGGCGGCCGCGGCCTGGGAGGCCTCCGGCATCGACCCGGCCGACGTCGACGTAGTGGAACTGCACGACGCCACCAGTGCCGAGGAGATCTGCGCGCTCGAATCACTCGGGTTCTTCAAACCAGGAGACGCCGCTGCAGCCACGGCCGCTGGGGACACCACCCTCGGCGGTAAGGGCATCACCGTCAACACCAGTGGCGGTCTGGTCAGCCGGGGCCATCCCCTCGGTGCCACCGGCATCGCCCAGGTGGTCGAACTGGTCGCTCAACTGCGCGACGAGGCCGGTGCCCGCCAGGTCCCCGGTGCCCGGTTGGCAGTGGCCGCCAATACGGGTGGCATGATCGGTTCCCATGCAGGCACCACTGACGCAGCGTTCATCGGCATCCACGTACTCGAAGCAGGCTGACCGATGATCGGCCGCGGTGGCGTCATCACCGGGTATGGCATCGCCGTGCCCGACAACGTGGTCACCAACGACGACCTGTCGAAGACCCTCGACACCAACGATGCCTGGATCCAAGAGCGCACCGGCATCAAGGAGCGACGTATCGGGGGCACCACGTCGCAGTTGGCCATCGACGCGGGACTGGCCGCGCTGGCCAAGGCCGGACGCCGCCCCGACGAGATCGACGCCATCATCCTGGCTACCACCACCCCCGATCAGATCGTGCCCGGCACCTCGGCCACCGTCCAAGATGGGATCGGCATCACCGGGGGCGCCTTCGACGTCAACGCCGCCTGCTCGGGATTCGTCTACGCCCTCACCGTGGCCCACGGGCTGATCGCCATCGGGGCTGAACGCCTGCTGGTCATCGG
>CAIVIS010000224.1 GCA_903906055.1 uncultured Acidimicrobiaceae bacterium | reverse complement strand
GTGATCCCCTTCGGCCACAACTTGCGAGGCTCGAGGATGACGTCGACTCCTCGCAGGTGCGTGCGCACTGCTGCGATGGTGTCCAGATCGATATCTCGACCCTGGGCGGGCAGCAGGCCAGTGCACACCGAGCACCGCCCGCACGGCCCGGGGTCTGGATCGTCGAGCGCCCGCTGCAGAAATTCCATCAAGCAGCCCTCGCCCCGGGCGTACGAGCGCATCAGGTCGGCCTCGGCCGCCCGGGCCGCCCGGATGCCAGTCCATTTCTCCTGGTCGTACACGTACGGCACCCCGGTGGACCGCCAGCCTTCGGACACCCGTTCCACGGATCCCTCGACGGCCACGATCTTGACCAGCGATTCCACCCTCCCTCGGCGGATGCCGGTGGTCGATTCGAGGTCGACCACGCTCATGGGCCCGCCCCGATCCGTCAGTACACCCAGCACCTGATCGATGTTGTCCGGATCCGGTATGGCGGCGGAAGCGAAGAACTCCCACAGGCGTTCGTCACCCTCTGCAGGGAGCAGGACGGCATCGGCTCGGTCGATGGCCCGACCGGCCCGGCCGACCTGCTGGTAGTAAGCCACCGGTGAGTCTGGCGATCCGACGTGGAGACAGAACCCGAGGTCCGGCTTGTCGTATCCCATGCCCAACGCCGAGGTGGCTACCACGGCCTTGAGCCGGTTGGCCCGCAGGTCGTCCTCGATCCGCTCCCGATCCTCGGCCTCGACCTTGCCGGAGTAGGCCGCCACCAAGTGTCCCCGAGAAGCCAAGAATCCGGACAGGCGCTCGGTATCAGCCACGGTAGGCACGTAGACGATCCCCGAACCAGACAGGCGCTCGAGCGCGCCATCGACCCAGGCGTAGCGCTCCAAGGGGCCGAGTCCGTCGATGACCGAGAGCGTGAGTGACGATCGGGCCAGCCCGCCTCGGAGCACCACAGTCGCCGACCCGAGTTGTGCGGCCACATCGTCTGTGACCCGGGCGTTGGCAGTAGCCGTGGTGGCCAGGACCGGGGTGGTGGGCGAGCCCGTGAGCACCTTGGAGAGGCGCTGATAGTCGGGCCGGAAGTCGAAGCCCCAGTCCGAGATGCAGTGCGCCTCGTCGATGACGATGAGGCCAGCCCTCTGCAGCATCGGACCGATTCGGCGGGCGAACGCCGGATTGGCCAGACGCTCGGGTGATACCAAGAGGACATCGACAGCTCCGGTCTCCATCGCGTCCATGACGGCGTCCCACTCGCCGACATTGGTGGAGTTGATCGTCCTGGCCGACAGACCCGCACCTTGGGCTGCCTTGACCTGGTCTCGCATGAGAGCAAGCAATGGGGACACCACCAGGGTCGGACCCCCTCCCAGGGACCGGATGGCCGAGGTGGCAGCCCAGTACACGGCCGACTTGCCCCACCCGGTGGCCTGGACCACCAGTACACGGGAGCGGTCGGCCACCAGCGAACGCACGGCGGTGCACTGGTCGTCCCTCGGCACTGCGCCAATGCCTGCCATCGAAGCCAACACGCCCTGCAGATGCCGGTCGGACTCTTCGATCAGCTGATCGTGGTCGAGCGCGTCCCAGCGGGCTGCAGTCACGAGGGACCGACCTCACGGTCCAACACGGTGCTGCGGGCTCCGCCCGTCGTAGCGGTGGAAACGGTCACGCCATCCAGCCTTGTCGGGCGATCACGGGTACCGGTCGATGGTCGATCCACATACATGCATCCTCTCATCGCTCTAGTGCGTCCCTAGGCAACCGGACCTGCACCGCCGCCAACGCACCGCCGCCAACGCACCGCCGCCCATGCACCGCCGCCCACGCACCGCCGCCCATGCACCGCCGCCCACGCACCGCCGCCAATGCACCGATGACGGGCCTTCTGGGGGTGATTTCGGTCAGATGTGCCTAGTGCGCTCTACCAACAGCGCCAGGAAGGTAAGATTGACACCGTAGGGACCTGAGCGACTTCCAACTGCGGGTACGCGTTCTGGACCCACTTACCGTCACAGTGAAACCAGACTTCAGGAGGACTGCACTCAAGTGGCTACAGCGGAGACCGAGATCACCGATGGATCTGACAGGCCCACCAACGGAGGCCGCCGGCGCTACGTGCCCCGAGCCGAAGGCCGGGTGGTGCTGATAGATGCCACCATCGAACTTCTGCGCAACAACGCCTTTGCCGATGTCACCACCAGGAAGATCTCTGAGGCCGCCGACCTGAACGAGTTCGCCATCCAGCGGATCTTCGGCTCCCAACTCGGACTGTTCGCCGAGGTGACCAGGGAACTCAGCAGTCGGTTCGCGGCTCGCTTCGCCGATCTGCCCCTCGATGAGGTCCAGCCTGCGGCACTGTTCGATCCTGACCTGGTGCTGCGGACCCGTCTGCTGGCCTGGTTGCTGGGGAGCGGAGCCGAGCCCGAGGAGCTCAGGATCGATCCTGCGCTCAGTCTCAACCAGGCCCTCTTCCGCCGCCACTGGCGCGAGGGGGCGGTGAGCGAGGAGATGGCCCGGATCTTCACCCAGCTGATCATCTACCTGGCCGAGGGCTATATCACCTTCGAGCCGACCCACGACTCCCAACCCGACGACATCCAGCGGTTGGCTCAGCTGGTCGAGAAGTTCCGCGATGCGCTCCCCCAGTTCGAGGCGGAGTTGGGGTGGACCCAGGACGACGCGTCGATAGCAGTCGAGGCGAAGCCCTCATGAGCGCCACGTCTCCCAGCATCCGGGACGATGTTCCTGTCGACAGCGAAGTGACCAAGACCCGCCGATCCCGAGCCGAGTTGCGCAAGATCGTGCTCGACGCCGGCCAGGACCTGCTGCTGAGTGAGGGGCTCGGAAGTGGGGCCGAGCACCTCTCGTTCAAGCGAGTGCTCTCCTACGTGGAGGCCACCCAGGGCATCCGGATCACCAACGCCTCGATCATCGGTCGGGTGTGGGAGAACCAGGAAGAGTTCCAGGTCGACGTCGTCCGCGCCATCGTGGAGAAGCAAGGAAACCTGGAGGTAGAGGAAGCGGGCGGCGCCCTCGACGAGGTCTTCCTCCGGCTCGACACTTCGACCCTGGAGATGCGCCGGGCTTCGCTGGCCGAGTTGATCCGCGTGACGTGCGGCCAGTTCCTGGAGTCGGCCTCGGGGTCGGCGGCGACCATCGAGACCGCGCTCATCACCTACATCTCGGCGGCCACCGGGGCTGGGGAGAACAACAAACTGGTCGACTCGTTCCGGATCACCAACCAACGCCTCACCGATCGCTACATGGACCTGTACGACGCAGGTCTGCAGTTCGTGGGCTGGCAGGTTCATCCCGCCTATTCGCTCCGCAAGGTGGCGGCCACCTTCTCGGCCATCGCCGAGGGCATGCTGCTCCGTCAGATCGTGGAGCCTGAAGTGCTGACACCGATCGAGCGTCTGTGCCCTCTGGTGGGAACACTGGTCGAATGGTCGATGCTGGCGGTGGCCATGGATGCCCTGGTCGACATATTCGGCGAGCCCGACCCGCTGTGGAGCGCCTGACCGGACGCAGTGTCGATCGGGTTGGCGACTGGCCGTCACTCGTGCCAGTCAGATGTGGTGGATCACCCAGGTGACCCCCTGGAACAGCCGATAGGCCAGGTAGATCACGGTGGCCACTGCCAAGAACTTGAACCACCACGGCTGCCGGCGATGGGGAATGGTCGGTGTGCCACACGTCGGACAGGATTCGTCGTCGGCGAGCGCCTCCTCCTCGACCTCGAGGTCACACTGCTCACACCAGGGCAACGGACACCTCGCTGGCCGGCATCACCGCTTGCGTCCCCCACCCCCGTTGGCCCCCTTGGCCCGGACGCGGATCTTGATCGGAGTTGGCCCGAGCTCGAACCGCTCGCGCAAGCCCCGCTCGACGTAGCGGAGGTAGGTGGCCTGCAGTCGGCCGTTGGTGAAGAGCGTGAACGTCGGCGGATCGTTGGCTCCCTGGACGCCGTACTGGATGCGGGCTCCTACCGGCGGGTGGGCCAACTGGATCGACTTCAGTGCCCGGTTCAGCTCACCGGTCGGGATCCTGGAGTGATAGGCCTCCTCGGCTGCGGACACGGCGGGGAGGATGTGGTGCACGCCGAGACCGGACAGCGCACTGATCTTGAGCACCGGCGCTTCGCCCAAGAAGGCCAGTCGATCCCCAACGTCGACCAGGATGTCGACCCGGTCCTCAGTGGGGATCAGCTCCCACTTGTTCAGGACCACCACTACCGGACAGCCGGAGGCGCCGATGCGTTCGGCCAGGCGCTGGTCCTGATGAGTGATACCGGCGGTGGCATCGATGACCAGCAGGGCGATATCCGCCCTGTCCAAGGCGTCGAGGGCACGCAGGACCGAGAAGTACTCCGTGCCCCGTTCGGTGCGCGACTTTCGGCGCATGCCGGCGGTGTCGATGAAGCAGACGGTGCCGTCAGGTGTTTCGACGATGGTGTCGACCGCGTCCCGGGTGGTGCCAGGGGCATCGTGGGTGACCGAACGTTCGTCACCCACCAGCCGGTTGAAGAGGGTCGACTTGCCGACGTTGGGCCGTCCGACCAGGGCCACGCGAGGAATACCGTCTTCGGTCTCCACTGCACCCACCAGATCGACGACGTCGTCGTCGAGGTCACCGTCGAACTCACTGTCGAACTCACTGTCGAACTCACTGTCGAACTCACGGTCCGACTCACTGTCCGACTCGCCGTCGCCGTCGAACTCATCGGGTAGACCTTCGCTGGCATCGTCATTCCGTTCGATCCTCCGTCGCACCGGCGGTCGTGGCGGCGGTGCCTGGTCGCCCTTGTCGGGCAAGGCGAGCACGACGTCATCGAGCAGGTCCCCCGTGCCCCGGCCGTGCAGGGCGCTGACCGGCCACGGATCCCCGAGGCCCAGAGAGAGGGCGTCCCAGATGTCGGCCTCGCGCTGGGTCGAGTCGACCTTGTTGACCACGACTCGCACTGGACGTCCAGAGCGCTTCAACACCTTGGCCACGTCGAGGTCCTCATCGGTGAGACCCACGGTGACGTCGACAACGAAGAGGATCACGTCGGCCTCGTCGATAGCCCGCTCGGCCTGCTTGCTGACCTGAGCATCGAGCGGGTCGTCGCTCGACAGCCAGCCACCGGTGTCCACGATGGTGAAGTGGTGCCCGCACCACTCGGCATCGAGCTCCTTGCGGTCCCGGGTGACGCCAGGTCGTTCCTCGACCACGGCTGCCCGGCGGCCGACGATGCGGTTGACCAAGGTGGACTTGCCTACGTTGGGTCGCCCAGCCACCACTACCAGGGGCAGGGTTCGTGCGGTGATCTCGTTCTTGGGTGGTGTCATCGGGGGGCTCCCAGGGTTACCGGCACCCGGGCGGGAGTCGATGCGGACGGTGTGTTCGGGTTCTGCGGGGTGGTGCCCTCGAGGGCCCGCCGAAGCGACAGGCCGTCGGTGGGCACTACTTCGACACTGCGGGGTAGGTCGGCCAGTGTCAAGTCGTCGAGGAACCGCCCCTCGGACAGACAAGAGTCAGGCAGCAGGTAGCGGTGGCCCTCAGGCTGTTCTGCCAGCACGGCGACCAAGTCGGTGCCGGTCAGCAGGCCGGACACCCCGATGTTGCCACCGAAGAAGTGGTTCTCCACCGGGATCAGGCGGATGTCGTCACGCCCCAGCGAGTTGATCAGGGGCTCCAGCACCCTGGCACCGTACTCACCGGTGAGGATGGCCACAGGACGGCGGTCGGTACCTGCGGTATCGGAGTCATCCGATGCGAGGGTTTCGGGCGCGCCGGCCATATCGTCGGTGGTGCGAGGCGCCCGGTAGCCGGCCGCCGGGGCGCCGTCCACGGCGGCAAAGAACCCCGGCCGTACTCCCAACGCAGCGTGCTCATCTCCCCCGAAGGCGGCCTCGAAGGCTCGGGCCATGCCCAGGCCGTTCTCATGCTGAGGGAACCCCTCGTAGGTGACGGCAGGTGGAAACGGCCGCTCGGCCATCAGGTAGTACTCGTCAGCGGCAAATACCATTCGGCGGCCGATGCACTCCAAGAAGGTCTGCTGCCACCTCTCGACGAGGTCGCACACCGCTCCGGCCTCGTCCACCGTGTGGGGCCGCATGGCGTCCTCGTGGGAGAAGGTGCTGACACCGAGCGGCACGCATGCCACCGTGGCCAGCCCCGGATACCGGTCGAGCACACCGGCCAGGGTGTCCTCCAAGATGGCGCCATCGTTGCGGCCTGGGCAGACCACGATCTGTCCGTGGACTTCGATGTCGTTCTCCAACAAGGCGCTCAGCCAACGCAGGCTGGTGGCACCCCGGCGGTTCCGCAGCAGTCCGGCCCGTACATCAGGGTCGGTGGCGTGGATGGAGACGAACAGGGGGCTGAGCCGCTCGGTAATCACTCGCTCGAGATCCATCTCGGTAAACCGCGTCAGCGTGGTGAAGTTGCCGTAGAGAAAGGAGAGCCGGTAGTCGTCGTCCTTCATCGACAAACTGCGACGCATGCCCTTGGGCAGTTGGTGGATGAAGCAGAATTCGCAGTGGTTGTCGCACGTACGGACCCGATCGAACACGGCCGACGAGACCTCGATGCCGAGGGGTTCGCCGGCGTCCTTGCGGATCTCCACGGTGAACGGCTCCGCCAGCCCACGACGCCGGACGACGAGGTCCAGGTCGGGCTCGTCCACCAAGAGGCTGTATTCGATGACATCACGCGGGGATCGCCCGTTGAGCGACAAGAGCTCGTCGCCGGATCGGAGTCCGGACAGGGCGGCCGGTGACGATTCAGTGACGGCGACCACCTTTGGTGCCGTCGTCACCCGGGGCGCCGACATACCTCCAGGCTACCCGCTGCGACCTGGGCCTCCTTCCGCGTCCCCCCGCAGCCTCCTTCCGTGCCCCATCGGGCCTCCGTGGACCCCCTTGCGGGCTTCGTCCCCCCGGTGTGGACCAGGCAGCCAGCCAGCCGCCGGTAGCCTGGTCCAGTGCCCGTAGAACGCGTGATCCTGGCCGAACCCCGTGGCTTCTGCGCCGGGGTGGAAAAGGCCATCAAAGCGTTGGCCTGGATGGTTCGGGTCTTCGAGCCTCCCGTCTACTGCTACCACGAGATCGTGCACAACCGGCACGTCGTCGAGCAGTTCATGGCCCAAGGGGTCGTCTTCGTCGACGACATCGCCGACGTCCCCGCCGGTGCCCCTCTCATGCTGTCGGCCCACGGATCAGCCCCCGAGGTGGTGGATGCCGCCCGCACCGATGGCCGGGTAGTGGTGGATGCGGTCTGCCCCTTGGTCACCAAGGTCCACCATGAGCTGAAGGTCCGGGCCCGCAAGGGGTACACCGTGCTCTACGTGGGCCATCACGGGCACGAGGAGGCGGTGGGGACCATGGCGGTAGCCCCCGAGTCGGTCCGACTGCTCGAGCGGGTCGAAGACGTGGATGCTCTGGACCTGCCGGAAGCGTCAGGGGGCCCCGATGACCCGATGGTGGCGCTCCTGGCTCAGACGACCCTCAGCCACGACGAGTGGGCCGGGATCGTGGACCGAGCCCGCCAGCGCTTTCCGGACCTATGGATGCCCAACCGGAGCGACCTGTGCTTCGCTACCACCAACCGCCAGGCTGCCCTGAAGGCGCTGGCTGGTCGGTGCGATGCCGTAGTGGTGATCGGATCGGAGAACTCGTCGAACACGGTGGCACTGGCTACCGTGGCCCAAGCATTCGGATGCCCCCGTGTGATCCGGGTCAACGATGCCTCCGAACTGCCTGACGACCTTTCGGGCACCATCGGGGTGACCGCCGGTGCATCGGCCCCCGAAGCGCTGGTCGAGGCAGTAGTGGCCCGCCTGGCCCCCACCCATGGCGTAGAGAGCGCAGCGGTCACCGTAGAGGAGGAGTACTTCCCTCCCCCGCCCGAGTTGCGGGACCTCCTCCGGGGGCTCGAGGTGACACTGGGGCTGCTGAACGGGGTTCCTGACGGGCCGGCCGGATCCAACCTGAGGCAGCCCGTGCTGGGCGACGATCGGACTACGGCGGCCGCTGATGTGCTGGAACAGATGGGTATTCCTGTTTGACCCACTTCGTCATCGAATTGGCGCGAGACTGTAACAATGACCACTTCGTTCACCAGCATGGACGTCTCGACCGCTGAGCAGTGGGGCGCCATCGGCGTCGAGACGATGGGCAACCAGGGCCGAGTAGCCGATCGGGTGCTGATGCTCCTCGAATCGCTCTCCGAAGTGGTGGACGGGTTCGCTGTCGATCAGCTCACCCACTGCCTGCAGACCGCCACCCGGGCCGAACGGGCCGGCGCCGACGACGAGTTGGTGGTGGCGTCGCTGTGCCACGACATCGGCAAGGCCATCTCGGTACCCAACCACCCCCGCATTGCCGCCGAGATCCTCCGCCCCTACGTGCGGGCCGAAGTGACCGAGGCGATCCTCTACCACCAGGACTTCCAGGGCCGGCACTACTTCCACCACTTCGACATGGACCCGAACCTGCGCGACGGCTACCGAGCGGAGCCGTGGTTCGCCTTGGCCGAGCAGTTCGCCGATGAGTGGGACCAGACCAGCTTCGACCCTGACTATCCGACCGAGCCCTTGGCCCACTTCGAGCCCAAGGTCCGGACCATCTTCGCTACGCCCCACTCGCTCTGATGGCGCCCACCCAGCAGCATCAGTGGTTGACCCGTCCCGACAGCGGTGCAGCCCGGCGATCAGCCCGGTTGATCGAGTACGTGCTCGACCAGGCCCGTGCCGACTTCTCGTGCAACTATCCCAACGTTCGCTTCGGACCAGTGGTGGCTGTGATAGCCGCCTACGACGAAGAGTCGAACATCGGGGATGTGCTGAAGACCATGCCCACCCTGATCGGTGACTTGGAGGTCTCCACTCTGGTGGTGGTCGACGGTGGCTCTGACGGCACGGCCGAGGTCGCCCGCGATATCGGTGTCTACACCTGTGTGCTCCCCGTCAATCTGGGCCAGGGGGCGGCGCTGCGGCTGGGCTACGAGTTGGCCGCCACCTACGGTGCCCGCTACGTGGTCACCTTGGATGCCGACGGCCAGAACGACCCCGAAGAGATGGGCACCATGCTGGCGCCCCTGTTGGATGACTCGGCTGACTTCGTGATCGCTTCACGTCGGCTCGGTACCGACCAGACCACCGACCGGTTCCGTCGAGCCGGAGTCAAGGTGTACGCATGGATGATCAACACGATCGCCAAGCAGAAGCTCACCGACTCGTCCAACGGCTACCGAGCGTTCCGAGTAGAAGTGCTCGACGACATCGTTCCCCACCTAGCCCAAGATCAGTACCAGACGGCGGAAGTCGTCATCACGGCCTCGAGCCGAGGGTGGCGCATCACTGAGCAGCCCACCATGTGGCATCCCCGTGCTTCGGGGACCTCGAAGAAGGGTGGCAACCTGGTCTTCGGGTTCAGCTACCTGAAGGTGATCCTCACCACGTGGGGCCGGGTCACGGTGGGCAACCGCCACCGCCGATAGGGAAGTTCCTGTCTGCGACAACCTCTTGACCCGTAGTAACCGATCAGTAGCGCCCGGTTGACTCGACCGAACGGTCGTAGAGGTCCTGGAGCGCCACTGTCAGCTGCTCGGTCAGTTGGTGGATCCGACTCCGAGGGACACGTCCGGTGCCCGAACGTTCGGGTGGTGCGATCGGCTCGCCCACTTCGAGGTGGATGTGCCTTGGCCGGAGGATCTTGCTTCCCTTGGGCATGACCGATGCGGATCCACCGATACCGACGGGGATGACGGTGGCACCGGTGCGGGCGGCCAAGAATGCGACCCCCTCGTGGAGGTCCTCGATGACGGGACCGGAGCGGCGCTCCCCTTCGGGGAACAAGATGAGGACCTCACCGGCTTCGAGGACCCGCTGGGCCCGCCGCAACGCCTCACGGTCGGCCGACTCGCGGTGGACCGGAAATGCACCCAGGGACGGCAGGATCTTGGCCAGGGTCGAGTTCTTCCACAGGGAGTCCTTGGCCATGTAGTGCAGTTTGCGATCGCAGACCTCCGAGGCCACGAAGAAGTCGACCAGCGACCGGTGCACCGGGGCGATGATCACCGGGCCTTCGACAGGCACCAGGCCCTTAGGCGAGACCGAGGTGCGGAAGAGGACCACGTTGAGGAAGTGGACGGCGATGCGCAGCAGGCGGTACTGAAGGGTGATCCGGGTGTCGATCACCACATCGAGGTCGAGCGGTGCCTCTGACGTGCCCGATGCCTCGACTACACCCGTCGAGCCGGGGTCTGCCTGATCACCAGTCTCTCGGTCCGGACTCACAGCCATGTCAGCACCTCTTCCACGATCTGCTCCACGCTATTGCTTCCGGTGTCGATCACCCAGGCACCGTCGGCCACCTCGAGCGGCGAGGCCGCCCGGGTGCTGTCCAACCGATCACGGCGGGCCACTGCCTCGGCCCCCTCTTCCGACCTGCGGGCGGCCCGCACCTCGGGTGAGGCCGTCAGGTACAGCTTCAGATCGGCATCGGGCAGCACCACCGACGCGATGTCCCGGCCCTCGACCACTCCCCCGCCGCGCAACGCTACCCAGGATCGTTGACGCTCCACCATGACCGCGCGCACAGCCGGATTGGCGGCCACGGCCGATACCGCCGCACTCACCTCAGGCCCGCGGATGGCTTCGGTGATGTCCGTTCCGTCGGCCACGACCCGGTCGCCGACCTCGATAGTCAAATTCTGGGCAACCCCAGCCACCGCCTCGAGGTCGGACGGATCGATCTGGTCGCGCAGCGCTGCCCAGGCCACCGAGCGGTACATGGCGCCGGTGTCGAGCCGTTCGATGCCGAGCCGTGCCGCCAGAGCCCTCGACAGCGTTGATTTACCGGACCCAGCCGGGCCGTCGATGGCCACCACTGGATGAGTTCCCGTCTCGCGTGTGGGGCTGGTCATCGAGGGCCTCCGGCCAATTGGTCGAGTGTGTAGGCAAAATCGGGGTAGCTGGTGGCCACCGACTCCCAACCGGTGATGACGGTTGCACCGGATGCACCGTATGTATCGGTTGCACCGGTGGCAGCAGGGCAGGCCGCAGCAGCGATAGCCGCAGCCATGGCCATCCGGTGGTCCCCTTGGGCGTCGATCGCTCCATGCGTGAGTCCCGCACCACCGGTGACCAACAGATCCTCGCCCTCGATGTCGGCTCGCCCTCCGAACGCCCGCACCAATCGGGCCGTGCCCTCGAGCCGATCCGACTCTTTGACCCGAAGCTCGCCTACATCGCGAAAGCGGGTGGTGCCTGCGGCCGCCATGGCCGCTACGGCCAAGATCGGCACCTCGTCGAGGGAGGGGATCTCGGCGGCCTCCACGGTGGTCCCGACCAGGGTGGAGTAGCCCACGGTGATCGACCCGCTATGGCCCCCCTGTGTGGCATCGACCACCAGGTCGGCACCCATCCGACGGAGCACCTCAAGGAATCCGATCCGCTCCGGTCCCAGGTGGACGTCTTCGACGGTAATGCGGCTGGCGGGAACTACGACCCCTGCCACCACCCAGAAGGCGGCCTGGGAAGGATCACCAGGGACGCTGTGGGTCACAGGAGCCAGAGCGCTCCGGCGGAGGCGGATGATACGGCCACTCCCCCACACCTCTACTTCGATGTTGGCGCCGGCCTCGGCCAGCATGTCCTCGGTGTGGGTCCGGGTGGCCACCGCCTCGCGGACGACCGTCTCGCCATCTGCGTCGAGTCCGGCCAGCAAGATGGCCCCCTTCACCTGTGCGCTGGCCATAGGCGGCGTGTAGTCGATACCGACGAGCGCACCACCGGATACGGCAATAGGAGGCAGGCAGCGATCCCCTGCCCCTTCCACCTGGGCGCCCATGAGGGCGAGCGGCACAGCCACCCGGTCCATCGGTCGCGTGCACAGCGAGGCATCACCGGTCAGGTGCGTGACGCCGGGAACGGTGGCTACCACTCCGGCCAGCAAACGCATCCCGGTGCCGGAGTTGCCCAAGTCGATCGGACGTTCGGGAGCGCTCAGTCGGCTGCGCCCACCCTGCACGGTGACCTCGGTCCCCACTCCGATGACCTCGGCCCCGAGTATCTCGATGGCCCGACGGGTACACACCACGTCTTCGCCGGTCGACAGTCCCGAGATGGTCGAGGTGCCTTCGGCCAGAGCGGCCAGCAGGAGCGCCCGATGGGAGATCGACTTGTCTCCCGGCACCCGGGTCGAGCCAAGCAGTGCACGGCCACCGGTGACGGTGTGGACCTCATGTGCTCCGGCCATCAACGGACGGTCCCGACCGGCATGGTGGTCGAGCGGTGCCCCTTGGCCGAGAGCGCATCGGTAAAGGTGGCGGCCTCAGCTGCGCCGATCACCACGACCAGTACCCCGCGATCACCTTCGACCGAGTGGGCGATCTCCACATCGAAGATGTTGATACCTAGCTCGGTGGCCAGCACGGCGATCTCGGCGAACGTGCCCGGACGGTCCAGGACGGGGATCCGGATCTCGACCAGCTCTTCGGGCCGAGGGGCTCGATCACCCATGGCTCGCCTGGCGGTGGCCGCTCGATCGAGGACGGCGAGCAATGATCGGTGGTCGTGGCTGGCCACGTGTCGGCGCATATCGCCTAGGGCAGCGATGAGCAGGTCCAGTGTTTCCACGATGGCCTCGGCGTTGTCGTCGCAGATTCCCGGCCAAATAGTGGGTTGTCCGGCCGCGATCCGGGTCATGTCCCGGAATCCGCCGGCGGCCAGTTGCAGTAAGGCGCCGTGCTCTTCACCGAGGTCCGAGGCCAGAGCCATCATGGTGGCCGCCGTCAGATGGGGCACGTGGGAGACCACGGCCACCAGTGAGTCGTGCTCGGCTGGCTCCAGGGCCACGACATCTGCGCCCAGGTCGGCCAGGACGGAACGGATCTGTCCGTAGGCGCCGGGGTCGGTCGAGGGCGTGGGCGTCAGCACCCAGATGGCGCCGACGAAGAGGTCGGCCGTGGCCCCTTCGATGCCCGACTGCTCGCTGCCGGCCATGGGGTGGCCGCCTACGAACCGGGGTCGATCGACTGCCCTTACCAGCGGACCCTTGACGCTTCCGACGTCAGTGACCACCGCATCCGGGTTCCACTCGGGAGACGCCAGGATGGCCGAGATGATGTCGGCCGCCACGTGGACCGGAGTGGCCACCACCACCAGATCGGCGTCTCGGTCCTCGCCGGCCACATCGAGGGCGCCGAGTTCGACAGCTCGCGCTGCCGTCGCAGGATCGCTATCGGTACCGGTGACGTGCCAGCCCTTCTCCCGCAGCGCCATGCCCACCGAACCGCCGATCAACCCGGTGCCGATGATCATGGCCCGGCCTGGTGGAGGAGTGCCGGCGGAGCCGGAATCCTCAGTCGGCGAGATCGTCACGGAGTCCCTGAGCGCCCTCGAGGTAGACGTGGTGGATGTCCTCCCTCGGGCGTTCGGTGGTGACATGGAGCATGACCCGGATGCAGTGCGGGGTGGACCCGACAATGGCCAACTCGCGAGCACAGATCAAAGGGACAGCGCCTAGCCCCATCGTGCGGGCTGCCGTGGCCGGGAACATCGACACGATGTCGTCGGTAGCGGTAAAGAGGATCGATATGACGTCGTCCTCGACCAGCCCGTTGCGTTCCATGATCCGGGTCAGCAGGGTCACCACCCGCGACGTGATGTCGTCGATGGTGTCCTCGTCGACGGTGGTGGCGCCACGGATCGCTCGCAGTGTGGAGGTCATCAGGCTGGCATGTTACCCAGCACCAGGGCCGTTGGTCGCCGCATCGGAGGCGACCGAGTCGACCGAGGCGACCGAGGTGACCGAGGTGACCGAGTCGACCGAGGCGACCGGATGGCGGTCGGCGTCCTCGATGTCGTCGGCTGGCACCGCAGCGGCCGCCAGTCCACGGACCTCGTCGAAGGTGAGGGGACGGTAGGAACCAGGGGTGAGCGATGGATCGGCCAGCGGGCCGATGCGAGTACGTACCAAGCGGAGCACGGGGTGGCCGACCTCCTCGCACATCCGGCGGATCTGCCGGTTGCGACCTTCGTGGATGATCATGCGCAGGAGCGATGGTGCCACCACCGACACCCGGGCCGGTGCCGTCATGCCGTCCTCGAGCAAGACGCCGCCACGTAGGTGCCGTACCTCCCCGGGAGTGGGCTCGCCTTCTACGTGGACCAGGTACTCCTTGGGCACACCGAAGGAAGGATGGGTCAACCGATGGGTGAGCTCACCGTCGTTGGTGACGATGATGAGGCCTTCAGAGTCCATGTCGAGCCGACCTACGGGATAGACACGCGGCTCCGGGGGCACGAGCGACACCACGGTGGGGCGATCGTGGGTGTCCTCTGCTGTAGAGACCACACCTAGGGGCTTGTTGACCAGGTAGTGGACCAGACCAGGACGCACGGGGACCGGCACGCCGTCGAGCTCGATGAGGTCGACCTCGGCGTCCACTCGTCGGCCCAGCACCGGCACTTCGCCGTTGACGGTGATTCGTCCATCGGCGATCAGGTCCTCGCACACCCGGCGCGAGCCGACACCCGTGCGGGCCAGTACCTTCTGGAGCCGTTCGCCGGCGTGCAGCACGTCGCCGCGCTCGCGTTCGTCGTCATCGCCAACGTCGAGTTGGTCGTACTCCTGATCGTCACTCATCGACTACGTGCTCCATCGCTGCCTCACCCATCACTGCCCCATCCATCACTGCCTCACCCATCACTGCCTCACCCATCACTTACCGGGCGCATCTGCTCTTCGAGCTCGGCGAGGGCCTCGGGTCCGGGCAGCAGGTCTTCCACCGGGGGGAGTTGATCCAGCCGATCGAGGCCGAGCCGCTCCAAGAAGGCGTCGGTGGTGGCGTAGAGCACGGCTTGTCCCGGACCTGCCGCCCGACCCACCGGGATGATGTAGCCCCGGTGCTCGAGCAGACGCACCACGCCGTCGACATTGACTCCTCGCAGCGCGGCTACCTGGGCCCGGCTCACGGGCTGCTTGTACGCCACGATGGCCAGGGTCTCGAGGGCGGCGGCCGAAAGCCGTGACGACACCCCGACATTGGCGAACCGTTCGACGTAGGGCGCCAGGTCCGGATGGGTCTGGATGCGCAAGCCCCCGGCGATGCGGACCACCTCGAAGCCTCGCTCCCCGTTGCGGCAGGACTCGATCAGCTCGTCGCACAGCGGGTCGATCTGCTCGATGGGGACTTCGAGGAGCTCGGCCAGCAGTCCGGGTGGGACCGGCTCGACGGCCACGATCAGGACAGCTTCGATAGCACGTGCTTCAGGGGAGAGGGGCATGGATCAGCCTTCGTACTCGTCGGTGGGTCCGAACCCGACAGAGACCGAGTCGGCACTTTCAGGAACCCACTCGATGGAGAGGTCACCGAAGGTGTGTCCCTGGTCGAGGGAGACCCTCCCCTGCTTGCACAGCTCCAAGAGGGCCAGAAAACGCACGATGATCTCGATGCGCGAGGTCAGATGGCCGGTGAGTTGGCGGAAGGTGGAAGGGCCCGATCGGGGCAGGCGCAGGGCCAACTCAGCCACGGCGTCGGCCACGGTGACTGCATCGACGGTCACGTGGTAGAGATCGACGACCGGTGCCGGGCGCTCCGCGGTGGCCCGCATGAAGGCTTCCGCCACCTGTTCGGGGGTGACCCCCTCCAGGAGATCGGGGGCGTGGATGACCAGGTCGGGGTCGAGTCCGGCTGTCCGGGGGATGGCCCGGGCCGCTTGCTCCATCAGCAGGGCGAACCCATCGGCGGCGGCGGCGTAAGCCTGGCACTCGAGGAGGCGGGCCAGCAGCAAGTCGCGCTCCTCCCAGCCGATGAGCTCTTCGTCGGGCTCCACCTCGCCCGTGCCCGGCAGCAGTCGACGGGACTTCAACTCGATGAGCACGGCGGCCACGACCAGGAACTCCGACAGGACCGGCAGGTCGATCTCGGTCCACGACGCCACTTCGGCCACGAAGGCGTCGACGATCTCGGCGAGGGGGACATCGAAGATGTCCACCTGATGGCTGTTGACCAACTGCAGGAGGGCATCGATTGGCCCCTGGTAGGCGGATGTCGAGACGATGGCGGCCACGGAGCGGAACGTTATCGGGTGGGAAGGGTGGTCCCGTGCACCGCGCCACGACAGGCTCGCACCAGCTTCGGGCACCCAGGGCGTACGATGACGCCCTTATGTCACGTGTGCTCTCCGGAATCCAGCCCAGCGGCGACCTCCATCTCGGAAACTACCTGGGGGCCATACGGAACTGGGTAGAGGACCAGGGGTCCCACGATGCCTTCTACTGCGTCGTCGACCTCCACGCCCTTACCTTGGACATCGACCCGGCTGAGCTGCGCATACGCACCCAGGACACTGCCCTCGACCTGTTGGCCGCCGGGCTGGACCCGGATCGGTGCACCCTGTTCGTGCAGAGCCACGTGGTCCAGCACACGCAGATGGCATGGCTGCTCGAGTGCACCGCCACCATGGGCGAGCTGCGCCGGATGACGCAGTTCAAGGACAAGAGCGAGGGCAAGGAGTCGGTCCGGGTCGGTCTGTTCACCTATCCAGTGCTCCAGGCGGCCGACATCGTGCTCTACGACGCCGAGCGGGTGCCGGTGGGAGACGACCAACGCCAGCACCTCGAGCTGGCCCGCGAGATCGCCATCCGGTTCAACCACCGCTTCGGCGATGTCCTGGTCGTCCCCGAGGCGGCCATCCCCAAGGCCGGGGCCCGGGTCATGGACCTCCAGCATCCGGAGCGCAAGATGTCGAAGTCGGTCAGCTCGCCGCTCGGCACCGTGCTCATGATGGACGAGCCCGACCAGATCACACGCAAGGTCAAGAAGGCAGTCACTGACACCGACGGCGAGGTCCGGTTCGACCGTGAGTCGAAGCCGGGTCTGGCCAACCTGTTGGAGCTGTTGGCCGTTTCGACCGACCGGACGCCAGACCAGGTGGCTTCGTCCTATGAGCGCTACGGCGACTTGAAGGCCGATACGGCCGAAGCCCTCATCGAACTACTGCGACCGGTCCAGGCCCGGCGTGCCGAGCTGGCCGCCGACCCCGGAGCCGCCGCCGCTCTGCTGGCCCGGGGAGCCGAAAAGGCCAGTGAGGTGGCCGAGGTCACCTATGCCCGCGCCGCCGAGGCCGTGGGACTGCTCGCTCCACGCTGACGACGGCGACCACTCGACGGAGGCCAGCGGCCAGCAATCGGCGGCCAGTGCCCAGTGCCCAGTGCCCAGTGCTCAGTGCCCAGTGCTCAGTGTCCGACGATCCCCCACCGGGCCCACTGCATGGGCGATGTCGATAGGGCATTGGGCGACGTCGTATAGGCATCGACCAGCCAGCGCTGCCCATGGGTGGGCGCCCAGTAGGGGTGGGCCGGTCGCAAGGTGAACCGGCTGGTGGCGCCGGCTCCCACTGATGCGGTGCCGCCCACGGGCTGGGCCCGCCAGAACCCGGAGGGGTGTCCTCCGCCGAACGAGACCATGAACCGGGGTAGCAGAGCATGCCCCGACCGGTTGTGCACGGTGACGTCGACACTGGCCATCGTGAGTCCCCCATCGACGGTGGCCACACCCGTGGTCACCACGCGACCCACCGCGATTTCGAGTGGGGCCGAGGTGAACGCCACACCGAGTGCCACCAGGGACGCCACCACGGGAATAGCGACGCCAACGGGAGCGAGCCAGTTCGGACGCCGGGCCGAGTGTCGCTCCACCGCCCCGGCAGGCACGACCACGGCTGCGATGCTCAGCGCGGCCACCAGAGCTGCCGGCGCCAGGTCGAGCAGGTAGTTGGTCAGGCTGCGGTCCGGCAGGAAGAGCACCAAGGGAACCAGGAACAGCCAGGCACGCCGGAAGCGGGCCTCCCACAAGGCGTAAGCGGCCAGCATGGCAATCAGGGCCAGCACGGCTGCCACCGTCAGCCACGCCATGACCACTCCCCCGGTGAGCCCGTGGAGGGCAAGGGTAACTACACCCTGTCCATCGGCGACCAGCGGGTCGACCATGGGGAGGAGCGTTCCCTTCAGCCAGGCCGTAGGCGACCAGATGATGAAGGCCAGGTTGACGGCGACGAACGATCCGGCCACGAAGAGTCCGTAGCGGACGACGGCGGACAGCGGCCTCCCACCGGCCCGGCGGACCTCGCAGGCCACGCCCACCAGGAGGAACGGAATGCAGAACCACGGGGTCTGCTTGATCGAACACGCCACCCCCAGTGCCGCCGGACCCACCCACGATGGCAGCCAGGCGGCGGCACGACCGGGGAACCGATCCCAACGCCATACGGCGATGACCAAGAAGGGCAAGAACAGGGCGTCGGTCCCGCCGTTGGCGAAGGGGCCGACCAAGGCACCGGTCATCACGAGGATGGGCGCTAGCCAGCGCAGATAGGAAGGGACCATGCAGAAGACCAAGACGGCGGTGACCAGCCAGGCGCCGAGGTCGACCCAGTCGGTGACCATGTGATGCATCCCCAACGCCATGAACGGCGCCTGCAACAGGAACGACCCGGCCGGATACGAGATGGCCTCGGTGTGGACCCCATCGAACTGATAGGTCCAGAAGGCACTGGCTGGATGGAGCAGGCGGGCAGCGGCCGCCATGCTCGAGTCGTAGGGGTTCTTCCCGTTGAGCAGCAGTCGGGTGGCCACCTGGTTGAAGGCGCCAGAGTCGGTCGAATAGAAGTGCCGTAGGTGGATATCGGTGCCGTGCTCGACGGCCACCATCACCAGGGCTGCCACCAAACCAGTCCACTGCATGACCCGAGACAGCGGCCGCGGCACGGTCCACACCAGCACGATCCCCACTAGGGCTACGAGCACCAATACCGGGGCCAGCACCGCGGCCCATAGCCCGGCCGACCACGAGCCCCAATATTGGAGTGCGGAGGCCAGTACGGCGATCCAGGCGATCGTCCAGATGGAGCGCTGCACGATGAACAGGGCGCCCTCGGCGCTGGTCGAACCAGTGACTTCACTGGAGTCGCTGGTCATGGGAACACCGCCCGCGACGCTAGTTCCAGAACGGTGAACCCGGTGAGCAACAAGGCCGAAAGCGCCACCAGCCACCGGTAGGTCCGCCCCTGGTACCGGGTGGCCACAGCGATGATCAAGGGAAAGGCCAACATCAGGAACCTGGGGCGCAACCCGACCGGCTGAGAGATGGCCGCAGCCACTACGGCGCCGAGGCCGTACAGGATGACCGGTGGAGGCTGGTGCTCGCGGAACATCAGCACGACCCCGATGACCGCAGCCACCGTGCCGAAGAAGAGGATCTGCCCCGTCATGGTGGGTGCCAGCGGATCGGTCACGAATGTGCCCACGATCCGCAGCGGATAGAGCAGCGAGGGATAGCTGTCCCAGCCGCCCCGCTCGGTCAGGCGCCACGCCATCAGGGTGCCGGTATGGATCCACAGAAATACCATGTAGGCCACGAATCCCATGGGGGCGAGCAGCAGCGACGTCATGGCGCCGAAGCGTCGCTCGGACCACACCGAACGACCAGCACACCAGGCGCAACTGAGCAGGAAGGCCAGGCCCACCGGTGACGAGGCGGTGGCGATCAGACCCAGCAGTCCAGCGGCCAGCCACCGGCGGTCCAGTAAGGCAATCAGGCCGAGTGCCACACAGGTGATGACGATCCCCTCGGTGTAGGCCAGGCTGAAGGCGAATGCCCCGGGGCAGAGCGCGAACAACAGTGCTGCCCGCGTGCCGGCGGCATCTCCTGCCAGTCGCCGGGCCAGCAGGCCCACCGCCACCACGGCGGTGGCACCGGTGGCTGCGCTGACCACCAGGGCGATCACCCCTGGAGAGATCCCGGTGAGGGCGATGACTCGGATGACGAGTGGATAGAACGGAAAGAAGGCGATGGGATTGGCCGCCACGTGCCCGTGGATCATCGCCAGGTGGCTCGGGTACCCGTTTCGGGCGGCCCGCAAGAACCACTCCCCGTCCCAGATGGTGAGGTCGTAGAGCAGGCTGTTGTGGGTGAAGCGGTTGGCCACGGCCACAAATACCACCGTGATGACCCGGCACGCTACGTAGACGTAGAGCGCCGTCAGGGGGATCCACCGTCCGACGATGCTGGTGGCGTCCGTGTTTCCCGAGTCGACGGACGACGAACTCGACGCTGCTTCAGCAGAGGCTTCTGGCGACGCTGGCTCAGGAGGCATGTACTGGTCCCTCGATGGCCGTGCGCCAGTAGCCACCGGCGATGAACCAGATCAGACCGGCCAACAGGAGCACGGTGATGACCCAGTAGTCCCCTCCGTTGACCATCGGTGTACCACCGGCGCCGACCACCAACATCCCGAGTGCCGCCACCACGGCCAGCGCTCGCGAACGCTGAGCCGACGTGGCGGCCAGCACGGCCAGTCCCCACAGCAGGTACCAGGGCCAGACGGTAGGGCTGAGTAGGACGAACAGGAGAAGTGCCACACCCAGCGGACGCACGGCACCCTGGCCCCGGATGTGGAACACCATCCACACGATCACACCGATGGCCACCAGCGCTCCGAGTGTCTGCACCACGGAGATGGTGGTGCTCTTCGACACAGCCAATCCGGCGGCATGGAGGATCCCGTAGACCGAGGACCCTACCGACACCAGCGGGGCGATCAGCACTCGCAACTGCGTCGGCACCTTGAGGGCGGTGGGTCCCAGCCACGTCCACCCGAACCCGGACCCGTAGGTGACCCCGACCATCACCAAGACCGTAATGAGTGCGGACTCTGCCACCATCCGTACCCGTCGGATACCGTCGAGCCGGGTGCAGGCATCAGCCACCAGGAAGACGATGCCGGCGGCGGCCGGGAGCTTGATGGTGGCACCCAGTGCGCACAGGGCGATCCCCCACCGGAACCACCCCCCCGTGCCGAGCGCCACCCCGGCCAGCATCAGGCCGATCATCAGCGCATCGTTGTGGCCGGAGGTGATGCAGCTGAACAGGGCCAGCGGGCTGAGCACGGCCAGCCACAACGCCAAGCCCGGGTCGTTGCCCAGCCGGCGGGCCAGTACCGGCAGCGACACCATCATCAGCGCCACACCCATGAGTTCCAAGGCCCGAAATACCAGGATCTGCACCACCATGGACCATCCGGCCACAGTTACCGCTACATGGCTCAGGGAGACGAACAAGGGGCCATAGGGGGAAGCAGTGTGGCGCCACACCTTGGCCACCGACCAGAGCACATTGCCCGGCCCGAGGGCGGATGGTGCATCCACGTAGGGGTTCAGTCCGCTGCGGGCCAACTGCCCCTGGGCGATATAGCTGTAGAGGTCCCGGCTGAACAGGGGCTCACCTAAGAAGAAGGGAATCCCCCACAGGGCCAGGATCAGCCACGACATGCGCACCGACAGGCTTCCCCGGTAGGCGTGGTAGCCCACACCCGCCCAGCCGCCCACCAAGAGCCCGACCGAGGCATAAAAGCCCAGATGAGAGCCGATACCGGTCCCCACGGGCACGGTGAACCACCACTGGTTACCCCGGGGGCGTGGAACGGCCCCGATGGCGCTGGCGGTCACGACCATCCCCACGGCACCGATGGTTCCGATGCCGATCCACAGAGCGAGGGAGCGCACCAAAGCGCCGAGGGCGGAGCCCGTCAAGCGAGAAGGCTCAGCCACCATTGGATCACGTGGTCGATCAGTGCCGTCCACAGCCCGTGGAACATCAAGATGAGCAAGAACGGCAGGAACATCAAGAATGGCTGCAGGTTGTAGTACCCGGGCAGGTACCGCTCCGGGATGAGGCGCTCGAGGACGGCAGCACCGTCGAGCGGCGGGCAAGGGATCAGGTTGAACACGCCGAGCACGATGTTGGCCAGACCGGCATAGAAGAAGATCTGCTGGAGGAGGTCAGGGGCAGTATTCGTGAGCAGGCTGGTCCTTCCGCCCACGGCCACGAAACACACCCCCATCAGTCCAGCCAGGACGAAGTTGGTCAACGGGCCGACCAGTGCGACCAGCACGACGTGGTTGCGGGGGCTGCGCAGGTTCCCAGGGTTGACGGGCACCGGTTTGGCCCATCCGTAGGCGCCCACCCCCGACAGCGACAGGATGGCCGGGACCAGCAGGGTGCCGACCGGGTCGACGTGGCGGACGGGGTTGAGGTTGAGGCGCCCGGCCCGCTTGGCCGTCTGGTCGCCGAAGGCGAGGGCCACAGCGCCGTGTGAGATCTCGTGGAGGATGATCGAGGGGATCAGGACACAGAAGTAGATGAGCTGCGCGCTGGTGATCTTGTGCGAAGCCGCCACCAAGACGATGAGCACCCCGGCCACAGCCACGATGATCAGGTTCTTGTTGCTGGGCTGAAACCAGCCCCGCCCTCCAGTGCCGGAGCTACGCCCATCCCATGGGGTCACCGGTGACTACCGATCAGGGCCGGTTGGCGTGTTCGATGCAGAACCGGGTGGACGGCATGGCCTCGAGGCGAGCCGGGCTGACGGCCACGCCACAAGACTCACAGGTGCCGTACGTACCGGCATCGAGGCGGCCGATGGCGTTGGCCACTTCTTCGAGGGTCTCCTTCAGCTGCCCCGCCAAGGCTTCGGCTTCACCTCGCTCCGCCGTCACCTGGCTGGTATCGGCGAAGTTGGCGTCGTAGTCGAGGCCGGTCCGGCCGTCGTCGAACCCGAGTTCGGTCAACTCTGCGCGTAGTTGGGCCTGCTCGACCTCCAAGAGGGAGCGGTACTCGGTAGTAGTGGCGTCGGTGGGGGCATCGCTAGGCATTCGGAGGAGCCTACTTGCCGCTGGCCCTGGGGTGGGCCCGGTCGTAGGAAGCACGTAGGTGATCTCGGCTCAGCCGGGTGTAGATCTGGGTGGTGGCGATCGAAACATGGCCCAGCACCTCTTGCACTACGCGGATATCGGCCCCGTGGGCCAGCATGTGGCTGGCGCACGAGTGGCGGAGCACATGGGGACTCACCACGTCGGCCAGGCCGACCTTGGCCGCTCGGCCCTTGATGGCGGCCCACGCTGCCTGCCTGGACAGACGTGCCCCCCGGACATTGAGGAAGACCGCTTCGGCATCACCGCGTCGGGCAAATTGGCGTGGCTCCATCCGCGGGCGACCCTGTGGCCCCAGCCACACTGTCAGTGCACTGCGGGCCGGTCCCCCGAGGGGGACCAAGCGCTCCTTTGCCCCTTTGCCGAATACCCGCAGCAGGCCGTCGTCGGCGGCTATGTCGAGCAGCGACAGTCCCACCACCTCGGAGATCCGGGCGCCGGTGCCGTACAGCAGCTCCAACAGTGCCCGGTCCCGTAGGTCGATGGGCTCGATGCCGTCGACCGAGTCCAGCAATCCGATGACCTGGGACTCTTCGAGCGCCTTGGGCAGTCTCCTGGGGAGAGTGGGTGAGCGCACATCGGCCGTGGGATCGTCCGTGATCGTCTCCTCCCCCACCCAGAACCGGTAGAGGCCCCGCAGCGACGTGGTGGCTCGGGCCAACGAAGCCGGATTGCGGCCTTGGGCACGGAGCCCGTCCAGATAGCGCTCTAGGTCTGCGGGCCTTGCTTGGGCGGTGTCGAGTCCCTCCGATGTCGCCCAGGCCTCGTAGCCGACCAGGTCGTGACGGTAGGCAACCAGCGTGTTCCGAGAGCGCCCCTTCTCCACCGCCAACCACGACAGGTACTCCTCCGCATCCGAGGAGAGGGCTTCGGACACCGTGACGGTCAGCGGGTGCCGGCGAGGCGCCGGCGAGCCAGACCTACACCCAAGATGGTGGAGGCATCGACTATGCGCCCGTCGTCGACCATCTCGTCGAAGTCATCGAGGGGGATCTCCACCACCTCCAGATACTGCTCTTCAGCTCCCTGGCGGTCCGACGGCACCCGCTGTAGCTCGGTTCCGAGATAGATGTAGGCGTACTCGTCGCAGAAGCCAGGGGTGATGACGGTGCGGGTCAACAAGGTGAGCTGACCGGCCTGGTAGCCGACCTCTTCGGCCAGCTCTCGGGCCGCGGTCGCCTCGGGGGGCTCTCCGTCGACGTCGCAGGTACCGGCCGGGATCTCGAGGAGCCACCGGTCGACGGCGGGTCGGTACTGTCGGGCCAGGACCACGGTGTCCTGATCGGTGATGGCCACCACGGCCACCGCACCGGGGTGGCGGACGATGTCACGTTCGAAACTTACGCCGTCCGGGTCGAGGAAGGTGGCTCGTTGGACTCGGATGAACCATCCCTGATGGACGGTCTCCTCGCCGGTGGGGACGAACACCGGAAGCTGGTCGTCGGGCGTCATGGCGCCGGCCTCAGCCGACGGCACCGATGTCGATCAGATGGGGGTCCCGGCCCTCGGCCCGGGCCAGCGCAGCGCCTACCAGTTCGCGGAAGAGCGGATGGGGCTGGTCGGGGCGACTCTTGAACTCCGGATGGGCCTGGGTGCCCACCCAAAACGGGTGACCGGGCAGTTCGATGAACTCGACCAGGCGGCCATCGGGCGATACCCCCGAGCAGACCAGTCCGCCCGCCTCGAGCCGCTCGCGGTAGCGCGAGTTGACCTCGTAGCGGTGCCGGTGGCGCTCGGACACGACGACATCGCCGTAGGCCAAGGCCACCTGAGACCCAGGCAGCAGCCGTGCGTCGTAGGAGCCGAGACGCATGGTCCCACCCTTGTCGGACACGTCGACCTGCTCGTCCATCAGATCCACCACCGGATGGCGGGTGGTCGCCTCGAACTCGCGCGAGTTGGCACCCTCCAGCCCGGCCAGCGACCGGGCGGCCTCGATGATCATGACCTGGAGGCCGAGACACAGGCCAAGGAGGGGGATGTCGTGCTCGCGGGCGTAGCGGGCGGCGGCGATCTTGCCTTCGACACCTCGCTCGCCGAAGCCGCCGGGGATGACCAGGCCGTCGAAGGACCGCAGGCCGTCGCGTTCCAACAGATCAGGGACGGTGGCGGCTTGGACCCACTCGATCTCGACCTTGGCCCCGTGGTGGAATCCGGCGTGGCGCAGCGACTCGACCACCGACAGATAGGCATCGGGCAGGTCAACGTACTTGCCGATGATGCCGACCCGCACCGGACGGGTGGCCGCAGCTACCTGGGCGACAAGGTGCTCCCAGCGCGACAGGTCGATCGGATGGTCGGCCACGTCGATCTCGAGGACGCTCAGCAGGTAGGTGTCAAGGCCCTCTTCGTGCAGCACCAAGGGGATCTGGTAGATGTTCTCGGCGTCCACGCACGACACCACGGCCTGCATGGGCACGTCGCACAGGAGGGAGATCTTCCGCTTCAGATCTTCAGAGATCATGCGGTCCGAGCGGCACACGATCACGTCGGGCTGGATGCCCTGGCTGCGCAGGTCGGTCACCGAGTGCTGGGTGGGCTTGGTCTTCTGCTCACCCGAGGGGCGCAGGTAGGGCACCAGAGTCAGGTGCACGTAGGCCACGTTGGCCCGGCCCACATCGCGCCGGAACTGCCGGATGGCCTCGATGAAGGGGAGGATCTCGATGTCACCGACGGTGCCGCCGATCTCCACGATGACCACGTCGACCCCGGTCTGGCCCAGCTTGTGGATGTGATTCTTGATTTCGTCGGTGATGTGCGGGATGACCTGGACGGTCTTACCGAGGTAGTCGCCCCGGCGCTCCTTGGCGATCACCGAGGAGTAGATCCGTCCGGTGGTGGCGTTCGAGCCCTTGTGGAGGTTCTCGTCGATGAAGCGTTCGTAGTGGCCGAGATCGAGATCGGTCTCCCCGCCGTCCTCGGTCACGAATACTTCGCCGTGTTCGAATGGGTTCATGGTGCCGGGATCGACGTTGATGTACGGATCCAACTTGCACATGGTGACCTTGAGGCCACGGCACTTCAGCAGGCGGCCCAGCGACGATGCGGTAAGACCCTTGCCCAGAGACGACGAGACGCCGCCGGTGAAGAAGACGTATTTGGTCTGCCGCGCACTCACGTCGGGGCCGGTCACTTCGGGCACGGGCCGAGGCTATCGGAACCGGCGTGGTCGGCGTGCGGACCCCTGATGATCATTGCGAGTCCCCCGCCCCCGGGCCCCGGGGCCCCCGGAGTTCACGTGCGTGCTGGCGGGCCGAGTCGCGGGCGGGGCTGCCCGACAGCATGCGGCTGATCTCCACAACACGCGCGGCG